>JAGADH010000191.1 GCA_017613715.1 Desulfovibrio sp.
CCAGTCCGCCAATGCTGTAGATATTGAAGGGATTCCCGGCAAGTCCCAGCAGATCCGCAAGCCACAGGTTGAGTGTGCCGACGCTGGGGTTCAAAAGACGCAGCCAGGCCATGGCCCCGACATAGGGCGGAACCATATAGGTCATGACAAAGAGCGTGCGGAAAAACTTGCGCCCGTAGATGTCGGTCCGGCCTACGAGCCAGGCCAGAGGAAAGGCGATCAGCACACCGAAGATCATGGCCAGGGTGGCCGTGATCAGGGTATTGCTCAAAGCCTCCCAGTTCAATGCATAGGTATAGATGCGTGAAAAGGTCTCCAGAGTAAAGCCTGCGTCATTCCAGAAGGTCCGGAAGACCAGATAGGCCATGGGAAAGACATTGAAAAGCAGAAGAAAGGCCACAATGCTGATAATCAGCAGAGCTTTAGCATCGAGTAAGCGGGCAAAACGCAATCCCGCAACATTGAGCAGACGCACGCGTATCTTCCTCATCGTCAAAAAAACAGTCAGCCGCCGCAGGCCCATAGAGCCTGCAGCGGCTGAACATGAATTAATTCCGGCTCTTCTGATTTTTGACCCGTTCTTCAAACTGCTTTCTCAATTCGCTGCGCTCGTTCCGGCACTTTTCCCAGTTGACATGCATGGCCCCGGCCAGGAGCTCAGCAGTTGGCCGGGAATCATAGGGGATGGCGGGCGGATTTTTAAGAACGGAATGCATCCAGCCTTTGACAATATAACGTTGCCCTTCGCTAGACAGGAAGAAGTCCGTAAGCTCTTCACAGATCTTTGCATTGCCGTGAGCGCTCCATTCATTCTTGATGGTCATGATGGGCGAGGGAATTGTAATCAGGCCGTCGGAAGGATAAATGACCGCAAGAGCGCTTTTCTCTTCCTCCCGCTTTTTGAGCACCGACTCCTCAAGGATCATGATCTCTCGGCACTCACCTGTTTCGAGCTTGGTCAGGGCAACAGACCCGGATTCGACCATCACGCGGTTTTGTGCCAGCTGATCAAAATACCCATAGCCATAGGCATTTTTCAGGGCGGCGATGGACACAAGAGCCGTGCCGGCAGTCAGGGGATTGGGCATGGAAATGGCGCCCTTGACAGCAGCATTGGCTGCGAAATCCTTAAACGACTGGGGGAGATCCTCTTTTTTGTTTTTCTCGGGATTATACGCCAGCACCATGTTGCACGTCCGAACCGGATACCAGTATCCTTCGGGATCATATTCCAGGGCGATGTTTTTGGCCTCTTTGGAAAGATAAGGATGGAGGAGGCCATCATTTTTCAGATCGAGGGCATAAGACGGATCGGCCAGCATCAGCATGTCACAGCCAAGCTTTTTGGTCTCGCGTTCGGCAGCGATCTTGGCCTGCAAGGTCCCGGTGCCGCCATAGAAAAATTCCACGTCATAGTCGGGAAATTTCTTCTTCATGACCTCAGTCATGGCTTCGATGATATCTTCATACATCGATGTGTAGATGGTTATTTTAGGCTTATTCGCAGCCAGGCAAAAAGGCGCACTGGCAAAAAAACACAATGTCAGCAGCATGCAACATACTTTTTTCATAACACCGTTTCGGCTTTCATGCCGGCAGCATTGCCGGCATGTCACTACCGCCTCCCTGAGTTGTCTTTTTTCGGCAAAGAGACCGAGTTGAAGGTTTTCTCGCTGATTATCAAACAGCAAAATCCATCTCGTGTCGACACAGAAAACATACAATAAACATCTACTACGATCAGAGACACGATCTTAGCGTGCAGTCGCAAGCGGCAGCTTATCGTGACGGTCTGATGCAGCGCGATCCCTAAGGCATTCTTCTGATTGGCGAAGAGCATGGTCGCTTTTTGCCTTTGGCTCCGTAAGTCCACACCTCGTATCAGTCATCAGCGGCTTCGCTTCGGCTGCCTTCCGGATTTCCTATTTCCTCATGCGTCCCAGAGCGTCTGCGCAAGACACAAAAGGAACCTTTGCCCTGGCAATACCGGCCATCGCATCCGTAACCTTCATCATGCCCCTGATTTTGGCAGGATCATCTTTGAGTCTAAGAAACGAAGTCCTTATCCATCACATTACGGCGCTCGCTGCCAAAATCTTCCGCGAGAATGCGTCTTCAAGCTTAGTGCGTGAACCATCACGCTTATGCTGCCATTCACAGTCAACTGAACGTCGGCCTGATGGATCAGCTGACAGATACTCTAAGTCCTTCCAGCCCTGCTCATCCCCTCTCTCATAGCTTGGCATACCGCGATGCCAGAAGCCTCCGGCTTCCCTTTTTGTCGCCCCTCTTCAAGACAGGCGTCAGGGCGACTTGCCGGTCTCTATGGCTTCATCCCGGCTTAAAGGGCTGTAAAAATAAGCCTTGTCCACTCGCACGTGCCATATGAGCAGCTTATTCCTTGCAAAGTCTCCGTTCTGCTCATCATGGAGCGTGATTTGGCGGCGCCATCTCCTGCTGCAGAAGTCCCAATAATCCCTGAACAGAGCAGGCTTACGAGTCTGCCCTTAGGCTTGCATCGCCCAGAGTTTGTACAATTTTCGCGTACGAAAAAAGAAAAGGATGCCGCCAAGAAGATGCAAGACAGCCACTACTCCGAACATGCAGCCATAGCCCTGAAACTCTACAAGCAGACCCGCAATAAAGGTGCCAAGCCCGATACCAAGACTCCAGGCTGAAAGGATGAGTGAAATGGCGGTGCCCTGAGCGCTCTCGCCTGCAAGATGAAGACTCATATTCTGAAAGGCCGGCCACAGGCGGCCGTTGCCAAAACCTATCAGGAGAGCGGCACCGAAGTAGCAGAACAGGTTCGAAGACAGGACAAAGAGTCCATAACCTATTGACGAAAGCACAAGACCCTCTGACGCATGCCGTATAAAACGGCCGGCCCTCAAGGCGTTTGCGCCCTGCAGACGCGAACAGATAAGGCCAAGGGAGAGCAGCAGAAAAAAGATACCCGTACCGTGAGAAAAATGAAGAAGCTCCACACTGTACACGGCGAGATAGTTGCAGAGTGCTCCATAACAGCAGCCAAGAACAAGCATATGCAATCCGAAAAGAAAGCCTCTTCTCCAGAGAAAAGAACAGAAACCTTCAGGGGGATCCTTGCGTTCAAAAGCGATATGAGGCTTTGCACGGATACCTGCAGCGACAAAAATGCTAAGACCTGCCACAGCAAGGGCTGTCCAGAAGAGTGACGCATAGCTTTGCGTCGTTGCATAGAGCCAGACCCCCATCATCGGTGCTATAGCCATAGAGAGATTGGAGCTGATGCCGTAGTAGCCGATGGCCTCATTACGCCTGGCAGGAGCAACCACGTCAAGGACCATGGTATTGTTGATCACGGTGAATCCACCAGAGGGGATACCCTGCAAGGTGCGGACCAAGACGAAGCTCAAAAGGGAAGCGGCCAGAAGATAGCCGCCAAAGCAGAGGAGAAAGCAAAAAAGACAGAGCAGAAGCATCGGTTTGCGGGGAAAGCGGTCAGCAAGCCCCCCTGCAAGAGGACGTGCAAGAAGAAGTGTGATGGTATAGCCCGACAGTGCAAGTCCAATGAGATCCTTGCTGGCGTGAAAGGTCTCACTCAGGTACAGAGAAAGCAGAGGCGCCACCAGAAAGAAGGCAAAAGAGGAAAGAAAATTGGTACACAGCACCCGCAGATAATTGCCATTCCAGAGGCCAACTGCTTCACTGCAGCTTGCATCAGACTTTATTTTCTTGATCATAATAGTATAGTCCCAAAATATATCCATCTGAACCTGATATTTCAGCAATCACAGACCAATCTGGTAGATGCTGACTTACTTCAGACAAAGTAATATATTTTGAAGAATCAATAATTCTGACCTCACATCAAATATGTGCCTGAGGAGGAACTTTTTCCAGCCTGAGAATATCTCACAATTGCACTGATCATTTGCTTAAAAAATAATCCGTCACAGCTATCCTATTCCTGGATGAGTTTAAAGACAGCCTGCCCGAAGCAAACTTGCCACTTTGAAGAGATGATATCTTCCGATTCCCCTGAAACAATAAGCCCTCTGCTTTTTGATGAGAGCCGGGGGCTTATTGGTTTTTCGCTGCATGAGAAGAGACTGCGTCAACGCCTGAAACGTTCCCGCAGGCTCACGACAAAGCGGTAGAAAAACGGCACAAAGAGGGGTGTAAGAAGCGTCGCCGCAATCATCCCGCCAACAACGGCAGTGCCAATGGCATGTCGGCTGCCCGCACCCGCTCCATGACTTAAGGCAAGCGGCAGGCAACCAAGGATAAAGGCAAGCGAGGTCATGACGACCGGCCTGAAACGAAGCCGGGCAGCAGTGACTGCGGCCTCCATTGCACTCATTCCCTGCTTGGACTGCTCAATGGCAAATTCAACGATGAGGATGGCGTTCTTGGCCCCAAGACCGACCAGAGTGACGAGGGCCACCTGAAAATAGATGTCATTGTTCAGGCCTCTCAGCAAATTGGCCAGCAGTGCTCCGAAGACCGCAAAGGGAACGGCCGTAAGCACTGCCATGGGCAGGGAAAAGCTCTCGTAGAGCGCGGCCAGGACCATAAAGGCCATGATCAGAGCCAGGGCAAAAACAAGCGCGGTTGAGCCGCTGGCCTGCTTTTCCTGATAGGACTGGCCAGACCAGGCCAGCGCAAAACCTTCGGGAAGTTCATTGGCCACCTCCTGCAGAGCCTTAAGTCCTTGTCCGGAACTGTAGCCGGGAGCTGGGGAGCCCGTGATTTTGGCGGCCTTGAAGCCGTTCATATGCTCAACGGCAAGCGGCCCGGTCTCTGTCTTCAGGCTGATCATGCTTGCCAGCGGTACCATGCCGCCCTTGCTGTTTTGGACGTACATTTCGCGCAGGTCTTCAGGATGGGAGCGGTATTCCGCATCTGCCTGCATCCGGACCGAAAATGTGCGCCCGTAGAGGGTGATGTCATTCACGTAGGATACGCCGAAGGTGGCCCCTATGGTGTCAAAGACATCACTCACCTTGACCCCGAGGCTTCTTGCCTTCTCCCGGTCAAGCTCAAGGTAAACCTGGGGGCTGTCAATGCTGAAGGAGCTGTTTATCCGGCTGAGCTCAGGCCTTTTTTCGCATTTCCTGATGAAATCCTGCGTCACCTTGTAGAGTTCCTGCTCGGAAGCGCCGCTTCTGCTTTGGATGTAGCCCTCAAAGCCGCCCGCCGTGCTCATGCCGGTGATCGCAGGCGGCGTGAAGGACAAGGCAAATCCGTCGGTCAGGTTCTGCCCGTAGCGCATGATGTGCCTTGCCATATCTTCCGC
>JAGADH010000192.1 GCA_017613715.1 Desulfovibrio sp.
AGCATCAAAAGGGGCGCCAAGACAGGGGCCGGCCTCGACGCCCTGGCCCTTTTCCCCCACATAACCAAGAATACTCGCCTTGGGCAAACCCTCCTGCAAAAGCTGACGGACCTTTCCGGCCCGGTCAACACCCACCAGGAGAATGCGCAAAGGATGCGTCAGACTGTCGGCATTGCGGTAGTAAAACCAGCGCCAGGCCAGACAGAAGGTTGTGGAGAGCAGAAAAAGCAGACCCAGGGTTTCGCGGTCAAAACGCCAATGATCAAAAGCGTAGGAGGCCACAGTGCTTGAAAGAATGCCAAGAACACAAGCCACAAGCAGGCGGCCCATGCTTTCCTTGAAATCTTCAAAGCCCACCTTGTACGCATCAGTTATATAAAAAAACAAAAGATAGAAAAAAATCGTAAACAGCGAAGCTCCCGTATAGTCAAAAAAGACATTGAGATCGCTGGCTATGGTCAAAAGCCCGGTCACAGCAAGCGCTAAGATCAGGCAAAAGGCATCCAGTGTCTGCAAAAGCGCTCTGCGATAGGCACTAATCATCGAACTCTTTTCAGCGTGGAAGCCCTGGCCTTGAGGGCCTGGGAGGAAACGCTGCCTCCGTTATCTTCCTAAAGTGGTACGAATAACCATCAGATCGACTGATCAGACGGCACATTTCCCTGAGATACCTGCATGAACTCCGTCACCTGTCGGCCTGACAAAAGGCCTCGGCTCTATGCGCTGAATCTTGGGAGCTGCCGCAAAAGCATGGATCTTAAGACCGTTCAGAAGGACAGAGCCCAATCAGGACGGAATCAATTCTCCTTAAAGCAAGCCCATGGCCTGCAGAATATGCTCAGCAACAACTTCGGCATCAAACAGTGTTTGCGCACGTTGGCGACCATTCTTGCCCATGACAAATATATCATCAGGATGCTCGCAAAAACTTGCCATGGCCTGCGCAAGCGCGTCTGAGTCATGTACTCTGACAAGTCGCCCGTTTTCACCATCAACAACCACTTCTCGACAGCCCGGAGCATCGCTGACAATGGCAGCCCGACCAGTACTCATGGCCTCCATGACCGCCGTGGGCGTGCCTTCACGCCACGAGGGCAAAACAAGCACATGGCAGGCCTTGAGATAGGGTCTGACATCCTCTGTCTGACCAAGATATTCAAGAAAGCCGGCTTTCTGCCAGCCGAGGACTTCTTCAAGCGCTACGCTGCCTGGGCCATGCTCTTCAGGCCCAAGAATCTGAAAGCGGGCCTTGGGAAAGCGTGCCTTGACAGCACGTGCTGCAGCACAATATTCGCGTAAGCCCTTGGCTTCAAGCAGGCGTCCCACAAAGAGGAAAACAGGATCCTGCGAGGTGAGTGGATTGGGGGGGGTGTAGGCAAAACGCTGCGTATCCACACCTGTTCCTCTGGCAAAAAGCACACGGGCCTTTGGATCAAGAATGCCCTGTTCTTGAAAAAGAGCTGCATCGTCGGCATTCTGAAAAAAAACGCCTTCGGCAAAACGCAGGGACTGCCGATAAAGGAAGGCCGTGAAGGCATGGAGAAGACGCTTGGCAGGGGAATCCGCCTCAAAGGTATAACCAAGCCCGGTAATAGTGGCATAAATATGGGGCACATGCTGCAGACGGGCCGCCAGACAGCCATAGATCACAGGCTTGATGGTGGAGGTGAAGAGCACATCACACGCTTCTTCCCGCAGAATGCGCAAAAGCTGCAGAAAACTTCGGGCATCCTGCAGGGGATTGAGACCCTTGCGGGCAAGAAAATAGGTGCGCACACGGCCAAATTCTGCAAGCTGCGCCAGGTCGCTGGCCTCACCGTCAGCCGGCACGCAGACAACTACCTCATGCCCTGCTGCCCGCATACGTCGCATCAGAACGGTCCAGAAATTGCGCACTGAGCGAGCCTGATTTCCCAAAATAAGTACTTTCATAGATCATTTTACCACTGTTGCCGTAACACACCGTCCTTGAGGCAAACGTCAATACCTTCCTTTGGTCTGCATACGCCTCTCAGCGAAACAGACTGTGGGCTTGTGGCTATCACCTTTTCACGCCTTTCTCAAGCGCAGCAGCAAGGCTTGCATAGTGCTCTGAAATGCTCTAAAGATTTTCTTTTCGCGCATTGTGGCGTAAAGCCTTGCAACGCACACAGCACTGTTCTTCATTCACTTTTTACCCGGGATACTTCGCATGTCCGCCTTTACCCAATGTTCCGAGCAGATCCAGAAAAAACCTGAGCACTGGCTGATCACCGGTGTTGCCGGTTTTATCGGTTCCAATCTTTTAGAAACACTGCTCAGACTTGGTCAAAAAGTGACCGGTCTCGACAATTTTCTCACAGGCTATCAGAAAAATCTCGACATGGTGGAAAACCTTGTTGGAGAAGAAGCCTGGAAAAACTTTACCTTCATTGAAGGGGACATCCGTGATCTGGCAACCTGCCGGAAGGCCGTGGAGGGTTGCCAGCATGTGCTGCACGAAGCGGCCTTGGGTTCGGTGCCACGTTCCATAGATGATCCTCTTCTCTCCAATAGCTGCAATATCGACGGTTTTCTGAACATGCTTCTGGCCGCACGCGATGCCAAGGTTGCAAGCTTTGTCTATGCGGCCTCATCTTCCACGTACGGGGATTCCACAGAACTGCCCAAGGTTGAGGACAAAATCGGACACCCCCTTTCCCCTTACGCTGTCACCAAATACGTCAATGAACTCTACGCTGATGTCTTTGCACGCTGTTACGCTTTTCAAACTATCGGCCTGCGCTATTTCAACGTTTTCGGGCAGCGTCAGGATCCCTACGGCGCCTATGCCGCGGTTATTCCCCAGTGGTTTGCAAGCATGTTGAAAAATGAGACCGTCTACATCAACGGTGACGGCGAAACCACACGCGACTTCTGTTATATCGACAATGTCGTGCAAGCCAATCTCCTGGCCAGCATGGCCGGTGATGCCGCCAAAAATAAGGTCTACAACGTGGCCTTCGGCCAGCGTATTACCTTAAACGAGCTCTTTGCAGCCATTCGTGACGAAGTTGCGCGTCACAGCCCAGCCGCCTCAAAAATCACCGCTACCTACCGCGATTTCAGAGTTGGCGATGTACGCCATTCCCTGGCCGACATCAGCCGAGCCAAAACACTTCTTGGCTATGCACCCAGCCATGATGTACGCGCAGGCCTGCGCCTGGCAGGTGACTGGTACGCGGCCAATCTCTCATAATCAGGCAAGCGCTGTCAGATCATAGTCTGAACTTTCCACAATATCGCAGCTGACCACCTGGCCCGGGGCAACACCCGGGCCGCTGACATAGGTCTGACCATCCACTTCAGGCGCCTGAAACCAGACCCGACCGTTATGCAGACCGGGCCATTCTTCGTTTGGGCTGTCAACAAGCACCGGCAGTTTCTGACCTACAAAGGCTGTCAAAAAGTCCTGGCTCACAGAGCGCTGGAGTTCCATCAGCTCATCACGTCGTGCCTCTGCAATGGCCTGCGGCACCTGGTCTGGATAATCATAGGCCCTGGTTCCCTCTTCGCGCGCATAAGCAAAAACACCAAGGTGGGAAAAACGGTTTTCTTCCACAAAGCGGCAAAGATGGGCAAAGTGCGCTTCGGTCTCCCCAGGGAAACCCACAATAAAGGTTGTGCGGATAACGGCATCAGGCACAATATTCCGCACTCTGTCCACGATGCGTGCGGCATCTTGGGCAAAAGGGCGGCCCATGCGGCTGAGCACATCAGGATGGGAATGCTGCAGGGGTATATCAAAATAAGGAAGAAGCGGGGCGCCGGTATCACGCAGAAAACGCAGAAAATCCTCATCAAGACCTGTGGGATAAAGATAGAGCAGACGCAGCCAGAAAAGCGTCTCGCGTCGGCAGAGCTCGCTAATCAGGGTTTTCAGCGACTCACCATTGTCACGGCCGTAGTCTGTGACATCCTGGGCTACCAGGTCAATCTCACGCACGCCCTGGGCAAGCAGCGCATCGGCTTCAGCGAGCAGCTCAGAGCTGGCCGTTGATCGCAGTGGGCCGCGAATATCAGGAATGGTACAAAAAGCACATCTGTGCCGACAGCCTTCACCGATTTTCAGCCATGCATAAGAAGGCCCTGTGGATAATAAACGCCCGGCTTTGGCCTGCGAGTGACCAAAAAGAGCCTGACTCAGAAGCTCAGGCCACAACGCTAGATCACAACTCTCAAGCCAGAGATCCACTTCCGGTATCTCCCTGGCCAGTTCTTTTACGCCATACCGGCCCACAAGACAGCCGGCAACAACAAAAAACGGACGTTTTTTCAGATTGCGGATGGCCTGGGCAATTTGCAGAATAGTCTGCACGGACTCACGTACAGCCGCTTCAATGAAGGCACAGGTATTCACAAAAATCAGCTCTGCCCGACCTCTCTGTTTGACAAAGCGGATCCTGCAGCCAAGAGACCCTAAAAGATGCTCTGTATCCACCCGATTCTTCGGACAGCCGAGACTCACAGACCACACAGCAAGACTTGTCGCATTCCTCTGCATCATAACACCTCTGGCCCCAAACGTACGCCTTTTCCCCAAACTTGAAAACGCTGATTGCCCCATGCCTGCGCAACGCCTGCTTTTTGCTGTCTCCGGTGCAAGCGGTATGCCCCTTGCGGCCTACGTCCTTGAGAATCTGCGAACACTTGCAGAACTCGAAATTCATCTTCTCATCTCAAACATGGCCCGCACAGTGCTTGCCAGTGAAGGGGTCTCCAACCTGGAGAACCTGGCCCATGTCCTCCATGCGGCAGATGATCTTGCAGCCGCTCCTGCGAGCGGCTCCTGGCAGTCGCTTGGCATGATTGTCTGTCCCTGCTCCATGGCCTCTCTCGCAGCCATTGCCACGGGTTTAGGTCATAATCTCATTCACAGGGCAGCAGACTGCATGCTCAAGGAGCGCCGGCCCCTGGTGCTTGTTCCGCGCGAAACGCCCTTGAACCGCGTGCATCTGACGAATATGCTGGCAGCCCACGACGCCGGTGCCATCCTCATGCCCTTTATGCCTGCCTTTTACACCGGCAGCTCTGATCTTAAACTGCTTGCCAGAGAGTTTACCGGCCGCCTGCTCGATCAGTTTGGCGTTCAACACTCACTCTGCACGCGCTGGCAGGGTAAGCACCCCGTGAATTCGCTGTAAAGCCTCATGGCAAAGGAGAAGACCGTGGATCTCGCCCTGAGCAAACGCCTGCTTGTGCTTGGCGATGTGATGCTTGACCGCTATACCGAAACGCAGGTGCGAAGGATTTCGCCAGAAGCACCCGTGCCCGTGGCCAATGTCCTGCGTCGCTGGAATGCGCCCGGGGGTGCCGCCAACGTAGCGAGAAACCTCTCGCGCCTGGGTCTTGCGGTCACGCTTGTGGGCGCAAGGGCCAATGATCGGGCAGGACAGGAGCTGTCTGCTCTGCTTGATCAGGAAAGCATCATTGCACCACCCGCTCTTTTTACGGATCGTCCAACAACCTGCAAAAGCCGCATTCTGGCACGGGGTCAGCAGCTTTTGCGTCTTGATGAAGAATCCTGCGAACCCTTGGCCGAAGACCTGCTGAACAAACTCTGGCAGAACACTGAGCACGCCCTGCCCTGGGCTCAGGCTGTCATCCTTTCCGATTACGGCAAAGGCGTTTTGAACGAGTGCGCGGGCAAACCTTCTCTGGCGCGCCAAACTATTGCCCGCTGTCAAGAGCAGAAGATTCCCGTACTCGTCGATCCCAAGGGCTCAGACTGGAGCCGCTTTGCCTGCGCCGACTGTCTGACCCCCAATACCCAGGAACTTGTCTGTGTTTTAAAGAGAGCCGACGACGATTTTGCTCTTCTTGCTCGCGAAGCTATGCAGCTGATGCAGGCACTCACGCTCAAACGTCTTCTTGTCACACGCGGTGCTAAGGGCATGGCCATGCTCGAAGCGGGTGGCCAGGTCACAGAACTGCCCACCAAGGCACGCGAAGTCTGTGACGTCTCAGGTGCCGGCGATACCGTCATTGCTGTGCTTGCTGCAGCCGTAGCTGATGGCTGCGACTGGATCAAGGCCGCAAAAATTGCCAATCTCGCAGCGGGTATTGTGGTTGCTAAAGTCGGCACAAGCCCTGTTGACCGCGATGAATTGCTTTCCGCTTTGGCATCTGATAACAATTCCTTCTCCATTGCTGTCAATGCGCTAAGTGCCAAGATTATGAGTCAGGGACGACTTCTCGAAAAGCTTGCTGAATGGCGCAGACACCACGACCGCATTGTCTTCACCAACGGTTGCTTTGACCTGATTCACCCAGGCCATATCAAACTTGTGCAGGAAGCCGCCCACCTAGGCGACCGCCTCGTGGTCGCCATTAATAGCGATGCTTCTGTCAAACGTCTCAAAGGCCCTGACCGCCCCATACAGGCAGAGAATGCCCGCGCTTTGGTCATGGCCGGCATGAACGGGGTGGATGCGGTTGTGCTGTTTGATGATGATACACCCCTTGAGCTGATTACCAAGATTCAGCCTGATGTCCTTGTCAAGGGCAGTGACTATCGCCTCGATACGGTGATTGGTGCAGACATTGTGCAAAAGTCGGGCGGTGAAGTCCATCTCGTGCAAATCATTGACGGTTTCAGCACAAGCAATATTGTTTCCTCTTTTACGCAATAAAGTGCAAGTGAGCAGGCGTCTGCTGCAAAACAGCTTTGGCAGCAGCAAGGAGTTGATGACGTGATACGCAAGGGACCACATATATCAATTGCTCCAAATTATGTGGTAAACCGCATACTAAAGATCAATATTGATGATTTCTCGGAATGGCCGGAAGCTGTACGCAATCTGGCCATCTCCATTGCCGAGGAACTCTTTCTTGTTGCCTACAATCCCTTCATCGACGTTCGCACCGTGCGCGCCAGTGTGGACGCCACTTTCGAACGCGAAGCAGTTTCTCTTGCCCACTATTATGCCACAACCATCAGTGAAGGTATCACCATGTTCTGGTCTGCCTATACGGCAGAAGCGGAATTTCGTGATAAACTCATTGA
>JAGADH010000004.1 GCA_017613715.1 Desulfovibrio sp.
ATGCCAAAGTCGAAGCCTCGCTCAAACAGTCAAAGCAAGAACGCCGCAGAATGCGCGGCTATCAGACATGCGTGACACACGCTTTGCAATAGCCAAAGGCCCCCGGAAACGGGGGCCTTTGCTTATTTGGGCAATTTGCTGATCGTCTAGCGAACAAGAGCCTTTTGCATGGCACTGCGCACCGCACGTACCTTAGGGATATCGCCTGCTCCCACAAGCTCCCGGGAAATTGCGTTTATTCCCTCCATCGGCCACCAAACAAAGGCCGTGTGGCCGAAAAAGACGCTGGAAAGAAGCGTCAGCTCATAGGGGCACAGAAACGACGATATGGGGAATGATCCAAGCGACAAAGGCTCCGAAAGTATGATCTATAGCCATTCTGCTTGATTTTTTCTGAACAGATGCTATTCAGAAGCCGCATGGGAGGATTCTTGGTCAAGTTGAAATCTCATGGGCACTACCTGACCTTTCTGTAAGCCAGACTTTGGGGGGAGGGTCTGATGGCAACCGTTTTCAATGTTAGCGACTACTTTTTGGCAGAACTAACGCCAGAAAATGACATCACGAATCTGAAACTTCAAAAGCTATGCGCATACGCCCAGGCCATGTCTCTCGCCCTTTTAGGCGAAAGTTTGTTTGTAGAGGATCTTGAGGCATGGACGCACGGGCCGGTTATACCTTCGCTGTATCGCAGGTATGAGCAGTTTGGCCGAAGACCATTGCCGTCGTCGGGTCTAAGCGAAGCCTACGCGCGAAAATTTTTTGAAGACAAGCAGAAGTTTGTTTTGGAATTAGCAAAAAGTTATTATGGGCAGTTCTCTGCGTGGGAGCTGCGTCAACGCTCACACAGAGATTTCCCCGGGAATTTTGGCAGCAAGGAAGTAATCTCCAAAGAGGCCATCAAGAAAGCCTTCGCTTCTGACCCGTTAATTGTGAAGCTGCGTGAAGGTCGCGAACAGCCCTCAGACAGAACAATTGTGTCAGAGCAGGAGTTCCTTGATGCTCTGGCAATTTAACTACACAGCGTTTTTTGTAAAACAGGTCAGAGACCTACAGCACGACTTCCAAAGAAAACGCCTTGCTGAACTTATGGAGCGCCTAAAACAACTCGACGATCCAAGAGACAAGGGCGGCCCATACCTTAACGCCTGGGCCTATATTTTTAGCGGAAAGAGTATGGTGCTCTGTGAAATCTATGACGACAGGCAGATTGTAGAGTTCTTCAGGATCATTCTATAGATCGTCAGACACCTAAGCGGTACAGAACGAGGCCTACGAAGACGCCATTGAAATCTCTCGAGAACGCGGAGAAATAACCAATCAGGCCTGGGACTACTACTCAAGTGATGTTCGCGAAGAATACCGCTCACGCCTGCTGGAATTGAAAAGCATTCATCAGCTCTTGCAGAGGATCGCCACTGAAGCTCATGCCAAAGTCGAAGCCTCGCTCAAACAGTCAAAGCAAGAACGCCGCAGAATGCGCGGCTATCAGACATGCGTGACACACGCTTTGCAATAGCCAAAGGCCCCCGGAAACGGGGGCCTTTGCTTGTTTGGGCAATTTGCTGATCGTCTAGCGAACAAGAGCCTTTTGCATGGCACTACGCACAGCACGCACCTTACCCTGGATATCGCTTGCTCCCACAAATTCCGAAACAAGCGCTGCACAACGCGCACCATTGGCACAAACCTCGGCCACATTATGTTCCTTGATGCCGCCGATGGCCACAAAGGGAAGATGAATATTCGTGGCGACCCATCGCAGATAGCTTAAACCCACAGGCGCCACCACATCCTCTTTGGTTTTGGTGGCATAAATGGGTCCGACACCAATATAGTCAGCACCCTGATTCATGGCACGCACAGCCTGTTCCGGACTATGCGTTGAGACGCCGATGATCATCTCCTTGCCGCAAAGACTGCGCACGTCAGCAAGCGGCAGATCATCCTGACCGATATGCACGCCGTCGGCTTTGCAGAGCAAGGCAATATCCACATGGTCATCAATGATCAAGCAGGCTCCTGCCTCAAGGGTCATGGCCCTGAGCATGCGGCATTCTTCGAGCATTTTACCCATGGCCAGATGTTTTTCGCGGTACTGCAGAATTTTGATGCCTGCACTCAACAAGGCCTGTACCACATCCCTGAGTGGACGCCCCAACGAAAGACGGGCATCTGTCAAAGCATAGAGATCGGTTTCGCCTGGAAGAATTCTCGGCATAAGCCATCCTCCGATTCTTGGCAGCCTTGGCTCAAAACAGCCATGGCCTTTGAGCCCAAAGACGGCGCACCAGACTGATCAAAAGCCTGTGTGGCGCAAAGGACGTTGTCAGAAGCATCTTTGGCACAAGGAAATCCTCAACCTGCCAGTCTGAGGGCCTGGCCATGGGAAACCATGGGCGCTGACCCGTGCAGCCGTCAACGCCGGCCCTGCGCAAAGCCTGCGCAAGGGAATATCGGAAATCCTGCAGCCTAAAAGTTCTATCAAAACCTCATCCAATAATGGCGAATTTTTCGCAGCCGCTATCAGGTGCAGAGGATAGGGCTGGCCATTGCCGGGTCCTGTGACGTGCATGGCCACAATGCCGTCAACAACAGCTGCCACAGGCGGCAGAAGCCTGTAGAGTGCGCAGAGGAGATCGGCAAAGACCTCGCGTTCTTTGCCAAAACGTGCATGCAAAAGCGCTTTGTGCAATCCCGGCACGCAGCCGTAGCAATTTTTGACCGAGAGCGTAAGGCGCATTTGGCTATGCGCCTTAACTTTAGGCAACGACAGAATGGCATCGCAGGCAAGCGCTGTGCGCGAAACAGGCAGGCGCACACGTTGTCCTGCAAGCTCAATGTCCTGATAAACTGCAGGCCCCATGGCATTCAGCTGCAAACCCAAAGGGGCAAGGGCCCTGTCAAGACCGATATGTCTCGCAATGCCTGCAGCTGTCCCAAAACCGGGAGAATCAGCGACAATGACCTTGCAGCCAAGGTCAAGAAGATACCTGGAACAGGCAGCCACAAGTTGCGGATCTGTGCAGGCCAAGGTATCTGGCTTCAGGAGATTGGGCTTCACAAGCACCGTTTTGCCGGACAGGACAGCGAGCTCCGCTGCCTGACAAAGGCCTGCAACGGATTCCTCAAAATCCGCAGCTGCACTTGTGGCACAAAACTTGAGCGCGACAGCAATCGCCTCCTCGCGCTGATCTGCCTTGTCAAGAAGCTCTGCCATAGCGCCCCCTTCCAAGCTCATGCCAAAGTTGCAAAAAAATGAGCCTGCCCTCTTGTTTTTTCACGCGCCAAAGATCATTCTCCGTAACCGGAAATCTGAAAAAACCAACCTTTCACATCGTGAAGAGAATCACTATGCGCAGAATATTTCCCAAGCTCGCCATTGTCTTCTGCCTGCTTTTGCTCACAAGCTTTGCTGCGTCAAGCTTTGCCCAGCCCAAGCCTGATCAGCAGGACTCAGAGAACAAAAGCGAAACAGTTGATAACACCAAAATCCTCCAAGAATGTCATAAGATCCTGCAAACCCTTTTTACGGAGCTGATAGAACAACATAAGCTGGCCGAGCCCTGGCGTGAGAAATGGCACGAAGCCCAAATGCGCATCAAGAGTATTCACGAAAAAGGTCAAGAACTGGAAAAGGATTTCGCCGATAAACACGGACTCCTGCTTTACATCAGCCAGGCCGAGCGCAATCTCAGCCAACTGATGCCGACTGTCAACCGCTTTAAAAAATGGGCCAGCCTCATGGAAGCGGTCAAAAGCCGCCTCTATCTCATTGAGCGGGATCTTGTCCGTGAACTCTCCCCTCTCTACGACATCAGAAATACCACCAAAAAACTCCTTGACACTATCAAATCGTTCTCTTCGCTTTCTGTCAATCTCCAGGCGGACAATCCCGAACTCATAGCCTATCAGCGTGATCTCAAAGAGACACGCCTTTTCCTGGAGAATATCCTGAGCAGTCAGAGCAATGATCTCGCCCCTGCTGACGCCCTCCAAGAAGAAATCAAAAAAATTCAGGACGAAATCACCCAGGATCTTCCCCAGCTCTGGAAAGATTACTACATGCAAAAACCTTTGCCCTGGCTTGACCCCAGTACCTGGGCCTTTCTTTCAAAGCAATTTGACATCTTCGCCAATGGCTTAAATATGCGCAGGTCCCTGGAACTGCCCAGCGATACCAACGACTGGCGCAAAACGGGTTTGCGTTTCCTGATCTGCTCGATACTCTGCCTTCTGGCCATCACGGTCCTCCACAAACAGCAATGGGTGGCCACAGACACCAATCCCGTTGTCAACCACATTTTCAAAGTCAGTCTGCCCATCATCTGCCTGGGCATCTGTTTCTTTGTCAGTTCCATCACACCCCAGGGCGAAAATTTCAGGCTCTTCATGGCCATCGGCAATCTCATCATTATTTTTGGCCAGATACTTCTGGCCTGGGATCTGCGCATGCTCTCAGCCCCCGATGTGCCACATCAGGCGGCGCCCCTGCTGCGTCTCTTTCCCTTAACCTGCATTGCCTATATTCTGCTCTATCTGCCCCTGATACGAGGCGTTCTGCTCATGCTCTGGCTGACCAGTGTCATTGCCGTGCTCTGCTGGCGGCACTTCTGGCCTGAACTCTCCACCGGCGAACTGCGTCTTGAAAACAATATCCGGGCCTTTGACGGTTTTGTGCTCTGGCTCTGTCTGCTGCTCACTCTCTGCGGCCTGCATATCTACAGCATGATCACCTATCTGCTCTGCGTTTCCCTTTCCCTGGCCCTTGAGCTCTGCCTGGGTGGTATTTCGCAGTTTAACTATCTCAATGAGAATCAGCCCCAAGAAGGACTGCGGGCCATTATCTCAAATATCGCTGTTTCTCTGGCTGTCCCGATCATCATGGTGATTACCATCTCAAGCGTGCTGCTCTGGGTGGCAACACTGCCGGGCGGCCTCATCCTCTTGGAACAGTACCTCTTCAAAAATTTCAGCATCGGCTCCACAGAATTCAATCTTCTGCATATTCTCATCATCATCAGTGCCTTCTTCCTGACCAAGGCCATTGTGGTCACAGGCTCCCGCTATCTCTCAAAAATCATCACCAACAGCAAGAACAACGTTGACTCGACCCTGGTAACACCGGCCCAGACCGCCTATACCTATACGGTCTGGATCTTCTTTGCGCTCTTTGTCATGCACATTCTCGACATTGACCTCAAAAACGCCGCCATGGTCATGACCGGTCTTTCTGTAGGTATTGGTATGGGTCTGCAAAGCATTGTCAATAATTTCTTTTCAGGCCTGCTCCTGATTTTTGGCCGCATGCTGCAGGTCGGCGATGTCATTGAAGTAGCTGGCATTGCAGGCCGCGTTGCCCGCATCAGTGTCCGCGACACCCTGGTTCAGACCTATGACAATGCCTTTATCTATGTGCCCAATTCCGAGTTCATCTCAGGTCACCTGATCAACTGGACCCACAATGACTCCTCTGTACGCACCAATGTCTCCGTTGGTGTGGCCTACGGTACAGACACCGATCTTGTCGTGCGCACCATGAAAGGTATTATCACCAAACACCCCGGTATTCTGCGCTATCCCGAACCTTCAGTCCTCTTCCAGAACTTTGGCGACAATGCGCTTGATTTTACGGTCTATTTCTGGGTGAACAAATTCGATGACCGCCTGCGTATTTGCACGGAAGTTCGTCTGGCCATCGACAGAGAATTCGCCAAAAAGCACATTGAAATCGCCTTCCCACAGCTTGATGTGCACCTCAAGCCGTCCCGTGGGCAGCCCCTGTCCCTGACCGCCAAAAAACGTGAGCGTATCCGTCCGCTACGGCGCAGGTCTGCGGCAAAAATGCCCAAAGAAGCTCAGGCTTAAAAAGGCTGCAGAGATCACATCGCTCAAAGCAGGCCAAATGCAATGAGGCGGTCATTTGACCGCCTCATTGCATTTGAAAATTGACCGCTATCTTAAAAATCTTGGCAGCAGGCAGATTGAGTATGGGAATGCCGGTTTGCGCCATAATACCATCAAGGATAGCCTGTGCCGCCTCGGCTGAAGGAGCAATGAGTGTGAACCAGATATTGTAGGCATGGGCTCGCAGATAATTATGAGTTACGCCGCTTGTGGCATTCACGACGGCCACAAAAGCTTCGACCTGCTCCTCAGGAACCTTGGCCGCACAAAGCGTTGACACAAAACCTAAACGGCCAGCCCAGAAATTCGCGCTAAGCTGTCTGATCACCCCCTGTCTGCGCAGTTCGCGCACATGGGCAAAAACCTCTTCCTCGCTGCTCCCAAGGCGTTTGGCAAGTTCCGCGTAGGGGCGGGACACGAGGGGAAAGTCGGTCTGAATGATGTCGAGAATGGCACGGTCAAGATCATCCATCGGCTTCTCCTGATCGCAGTTTTTTGGGGAGATAGGTGCAAAGAGGCTCAGGCGCAAGATGATCGCCACACATACTATAGGCACGGGCCCTGCAGCCTCCGCAGAAACGGTGATACTCGCAGACACCGCACTTGCCCTGATAGCGGCTCTGATCGCGAAAATCCTGAAAATAAGCACTCTTACGCCAGATTTCCGGAAACGGCGTTTGCCGCACCTGGCCACAATCAAGTTCAAGATAGCCACAGGGCTGAACCTGGCCGGTATGGCTGATAAAGCAAAAACCCGTACCGCCAAGGCAACCTCTTGTCATGGCATCCATGCCAAAATTCTCCATGGAGACCGTAACGCCCTCGGCATGCGCTCTCTGCCGCATAATGCGGTAGTAGTGCGGCGCACAGGTAGCTTTCAAATGCATACTTGTTGTCTTACGGAAATCATAGAGCCAGTGCAGAACGTCTTCATATTCTGCCGCTGTGATCACCTGGTCCCGCAAGCCGGAAGCCCGTCCCATGGGCACGAGCAAAAAGATATGCCAGGCCTGGGCCCCAAGCTTTTCGCAGAGATCGAAAATCTTTCGGAAACTTGTCAGATTATTGCGCGTGACCGTGGTATTGATCTGAAAGGGAAGGCCTGCCTCTTTGAGATACTGAATTCCACGCAGGGCACCTGCAAAAGCGCCAGGCACACCTCGGAAGGCATCGTGCGAAGAGGCATCAGCTCCGTCTATGGATATGGAGCAGCGCTCCACACCACTTGCCTTGAGACTGTTGGCGATCTCAGGCGTCAGGCGTGTACCATTGGGCGCACAGGCACAGACCAGACCCAGGTCATGGGTAGCGCGGATGAGCGTATAGAGATCAGGACGCAGGGTGGGCTCACCGCCTGTAAAAATGACAATGGGCCGGCCAACCTTGGGGAAGGTGGCAATCAGCTGAAGCGCCTCTTCCGTGGAGAGCTCCCCGGCATAGGGTTCAGGATGAGCCTCGGCCCGGCAGTGACGGCAGGCGAGATTGCAGGAGCGGGTAACTTCCCAGGCAATCAATCGGCAAAGAGGACTTCCGTCTTCCAGGGTTCCTGCTCCGCCGGCTCCCTGCGGCTTGTGGATCACGTTCATCGGACGAGCCTATTCTCAAGCAGATATTCGGAAAAATAGGTAATGATGCTTCGGGCACCAGCGCGTTTAATACCCATAAGGCTCTCAAGGACAATGCGTTCCTGATCGATCCAGCCGTTCTGCGCGGCTGCACAAATCATCGAGTATTCTCCGCTGACCTGATAGGCCACAATCGGCACATCCACGGCCTCCTGCACGCGCCAGATAATATCGCTGTACGGACCAGCCGGCTTGACAATGATGGCATCACAGCCTTCCTCGACATCAGCACGAGCTTCGAGCAGAGCTTCACGGCCATTGCCGGGATCCATCTGATAGGACTTGCGGTCGCCGTGGGCGGGTGCTGATTCTGCGGCATCCCTGAAAGGTCCGTAAAAGGCTGAAGCGTATTTCACGGCATAGGAGAGAATCGGCACATCATAAAGCCCCTGCTCATCAAGGCCCTGGCGGATGGCGGCAACCCTGCCATCCATCATGTCCGAAGGGGCTACCATATCGGCTCCGGCCAGAGCATGACTCACTGCGGTCTGGGTGAGCAGCGGCAGCGTCACGTCGTTTTGCACATAGCCTTCATTGTTTAAAATGCCGCAATGACCGTGACTCATATATTCGCAGAGACAGACATCGCAGATCACACAGAGCTCAGGGCAACGTTTTTTCAGACGCCTGACGGCCTGCTGCACAATGCCGTTTTTATCATAGGCCTGCGAGGCACGCTCATCCTTGTGGGCTGGAATACCAAAAAGCAGAATGCTTCGAAGCCCCAGATCATAGGCTTTTTCCACACGCTTTTCGAGCATGGCCAGGGAAAGCTGACACTGACCAGGTATGGAAGGCACAGGCTTGGCAAACTGACTGTCCTTGGTCTCAACCACAAAATAGGGCATGATCAGATCTTCAACACACAGCGGCGCTGTCTCACGCACAAGGGCACGCAGCTGGGGCGTTTTGCGCAAACGCCGACCACGATAAAACGGTGCACTCATCAATCTTTTCAGCGTGGAAACCCAAGCCCAGGGCCTGGGGGGAAACGCTGCCTCCTCATCATCATTGTACAATGTGCCACCCGCGATGACACAATTTCCCAAAAAGCGTCTAGCGAATCCTCGCCAGAGCTCTATCCAAGACCAATTTCTTCATCTGTGAGATAACAGGCCGGATCTTCTGCCCAGACATCACCATAGACCGCCTCAGCCCTTGCCCTGAAATTGCCGGCGCAGATGGCGAGATACTGACATTTGGCACAGCGTCCGCCCACATACGCCTTCTTATTCTTGAGCTTATGCAGAAGTTCGATGGCAGGATCATCCCAGATCTGGGAAAACGGCCGTTCAAGGACATTGCCAAAAACGTGTTCACGCCAGAACTGATCAGCATGGACCTTGCCGTCCCAGGAAATGCAGCCGAAACCGCGACCAGAATTATTGCCTTCATTGTACTTGAGCAATTCGAAGACTTCTTCGGCGCGTTTGGGATCCTCACGCTTCAGCCTGAGCCAGACATAGGGACCGTCGGCGTGATTGTCCACCGTTAAAATTTCCTTGGGATAGCCGGCATCAAAAAGCTTGCGTGTTTCATCCATAATCAGGTCAAGCACGGCACGCGTTTCGGCATGCGAGAGATCTTCCTGAATCATGGCAGAGCCTCGGCCTGAATAGACCAGATGGTAAAAACAGGCTCTTGGCACCTCAAGATCCCGCAAAAGCTGAAAAATACCGGGAATTTCGGCCACATTGCGTTTATTCATGGTAAAGCGCAGGCCAACTTTAAGGCCTTCGGCCTGACAGTTGGCAATGCCCTGGAGAGCCTTGGCAAATGCACCTTGCACGCCTCGGAAATGGTCGTGCACGGCTTCCAGACCATCCAGAGAGATGCCCACATAAGACAGGCCGACGCTCTTGAGCTCCCTGGCCTTTTCCTTGCTGATGAGAGTACCGTTGGTGGAGATGACGGCACGCATGCCCTTTTCTGTGGCATGGCGGGCAAGCTCAACCAGATCCTGACGCACCAGGGGCTCGCCGCCTGAAAAGAGCATCACCGGTGCCCCATAGGCTGCAAGATCATCAATCATGGCCTTGG
>JAGADH010000193.1 GCA_017613715.1 Desulfovibrio sp.
AACGATAAAACCGAGCTTATACATGTAATAAAAAGTGGAAAAAATTTGGGAATGAGTAATATAAAATTGGTTCTTGATGGTGGATTTTTTGATAAAGACAGAATAAAGATGATGTCTAAAGAAGGAATCGTGTTTACAATTGGAGTTCCGTTATATTTAGATATTTCTAAAAAAATTGTTGATGACTATGGAAAATCTATATACAGTCCAGAAAATTTAACCTATTGCAGTAGCACATATGGCTTGATTGTAAAAAATTATAAGCTTTTTGGAGTAACAGGAAATATTTTTATAGGGCACTCGACAGAAACAGCAACTATGCTCAATAAAAATCTTAATGCAAAAATCTTAAAATACAAAATGGAGTTAGATAAAATATCAAAGTATTCAACTGTTAATAAAGATAAAAAGTATATAAAACTTTTTGATATCATTAACAATGAAGACAACATTAGGTTTACATATAAGGAAAATAAAGATAAAATTAATGCAGTACGCAAATATTTTGGTTATTTTGTAATATTTACAACTGATCTAACTGCATCTTGCAATGATTTACTACGAGCCTATCGCGAGAAGGATACCGATGAAAAAGCTTTTTACGAAATGAAGCAATACATGGAAGGAAGAAGGACTAGAGTATATAAAATGAGTACTTTTGATGCTAAATACTTTTTAGTTTTCTTATCATTAATATGTAGGCGCTGGATAAATAATAAATTAGATAAATTTAAGAGAATAAAGTACTATACATTTAAACGCTGTCTTTTAAAATTAGAAAATATTCGTGTCATTCAGCAGAATAATACAATTCAAATTTTAAAAGCAATAACTGCAGAGCAGAGAGAGATGCTTCAACTCTGCGGGGTTGAGGTTAGCAGCCTTGAGGAGAAATCCAGGGTCGCGTTGGAGAGTTACCCCACGAACAGCAGTCAACAACGAAGTGCTAGAATTTTGCCCGGAAATTAGGAGAAAACCGAAAAAAAATGGCTTTCGCTGTGTCGATCATCCACCAAAAATGGAAGAAAACGCCATTTCTTGAAGAATGCGTACGTATCTGCTAGGAACAAAGCATGTCAAAATTCACACGTTCTATTCCCAGTCACAAGCGAAAAATCGCTAACGACCCCGAAAAAGGACAAAGGCTGCTGGAGCGTCATCCCCGATATTTGGGAAATCCGCAGCACAAAAAGAACCCCGGGAATTTCGGACTGACTCCGCCTGCAGCACCGCGTTGTCAGAAAACACTCTGCGACATTGTAGGTATCTTTTCCCGTGAGCTAGCACAGGATCTGCTCTGTGCCGGGCTACGCAAGGGACTGTTCAGTGAGCAGAGCCGCGACGGCTGGCCTTGCAACATTTGGGCTCAACTGGATAATCGTCTTGTCCTGGAAGCCCGCCTTGACAGTGCACAGGGCACCTACCATGGCTTTCCCATTTGACGAGCGACCCTTTATATGAAGCAATTTTGTCCTGCTGGAGCAAGCATGCAGAATAGCCTCTTTGAGATCCATGTCGAGTGGCTACCCAAACAAAGCAGCCTATCGCCAGATGCTCGACTTGCGCGCATCAGCATAGTCTTAAATGGCGTTTTTCTCACCAAGAACACGAATCTTTTTGACAATACCCAGCCTGACTTTCTCGTTGCTGCTCCTTATCCCATGGCCTTATGGTTTCTGGACAACTGGTGGCGCCTGTGCTTTGAACCTACGCCCGATCTCCCAACGACGGACTGGCGTATGTCCCATGTGCTTTCCGCTGCTGGCTTCGGCTATTCTTGGCCCACCATAGGTTTCCAAAGCGACTCGCAGAATATCACTATCTCCTCCATCCCGACGCTCAGCGCTGATGTCGGTTCTGCCCGTTTCTGTAACGCCTATACCAGTTCCATCCCTCTTGATACCTTTGCCACAACAATCTTCAGCTTCATCAAAAACTGCCTGCTCCATGCAGCGGACGCAGATCTCAATGCCATCTACACAGCCATACAAAGTGAACAGGCCGACATTGAGCTTGCCTGCTACAGGACACTTGAAGCCATGCTAGGCTTTGATGCCGGCCAGGGCAATGAAGACAGATTAACGCATCTCTTACATTTGGCCCTGGAGTATGATACGCAGACAGTTCGGGAGCTATCACGCTTTCTCTATGATCGTCCTGCACTTGAGCAGGAGATGCAGGCAGTCAGAAAAGGAGAAATCGGCTCAACAATGGACATTAGCTCGTTAAACCTGGATTCTCTTCAGGTCGAACAAACGCTGCACCCCTGGGATACAGGCTATGCTCTGGCTCAGCAGGTACGATGCCTATGGCAGCTCAATGGACCTGTGAGCAATGAGACTCTGTGCGAACGTGTCTCATTACAGGCAAAAGAGCTTGATCGAGCTGACAGGGACGATGCCTTAGGTTTGGGCGTACGCAGAGAAGACGCGTTATTTTCTTTCACCTTTGCCAAAAGAAGCCGCGCTTCCACGCGTTTCATGTTTGCACGCGCTCTCTGCGACGCCATCCTGAGTAGAAAGGGCCATGGTGATTTTCTGACCATGACGCCCAGCAAGACTGCACGGCAGAAAATGCAACGCGCGTTTGCTGCTGAACTCCTCTGCCCTATTCTTGACATTCTGCAGGAAACGGACAGCGTAAACGACAAAGATGCCATTGACTTCTTGGCAGAGAAGTACGGTGTCAACGCCAGACTGGTCGAATCACAACTGGCAAACCATGGTTATGGGCAAAGAGCACGCGAAAGAAAGCTCTGGTTTCCAGAAACAGTACTTGAAACCGTTGGCTGCGCTTAAATCTCGGAAACGGATTGCAACAAAGCCACTCACGGATCTGCCTCAATCTCACAGAATTCTTCAAAGCCCCCGCACGGACTATCCGCCTGTGCGGGGGCTTTTCTCCTCAAAAAAAGCAGAGCCGAACGCCAGTGGAGAAAGCGCCCGCTCCTGATCGCAGATACCGGCCAAGACCTCGCGGCTGATATGGCCGGCCTCGAACTTGGCGCGGGCATCGGCAAATAAAGAATGCCCCTTGGCCAAAACCAGGCTGCGCACTTTGGCAATCAGTTCAGCATAGGGTGTCTCATAAAGCGCAAGACGAATGGCCTCGTCAAAGACCAGGTATTCACGCAGGGCAAGGCGCCCTGCCCCGTCAGCCCGCGGCACAAGGCGCTGGTGGATGATGACACGCAGATTGGCCTTGAGCACCGAGGCCACCTCGGCTCGTTCCTCTTCGGGAAAACTGTGAATAATGCGGGTGATGGTCTGAGAGACGTCCTTGGCGTGAACCGTGGCATAGCAGGTCACCCCCTGCTCCACAATCTGCAGCATGGCACGGAGCGTCTCGCGATCTCTGGCTTCTCCCACCATGACGATTTCGCCCTTGCGGCGCGTCATGGAACGCACTCCGCCTGCCCAGTCCAGCACATGGCCGGGGATTTCACTCTGGGCAATGGGCGCTGAACGCTGAGCGTGGGGAATCAGACCAAAATC
>JAGADH010000194.1 GCA_017613715.1 Desulfovibrio sp.
CTCGACCGCACCCAGCTCATTCTCGACATTTTTGCCCAGCACGCCAAAAGCAAAGCCGGCAAATTGCAGGTGGAGCTGGCCCAGCTCAGGTACCTGCAGCCGCGTCTGGCCGGCAAGAACCGGGCCATGGACCGCCTGATGGGCGGCATTGGCGGCCGAGGTCCCGGCGAAACGCGTCTGGAGACTGACCGCCGTCGCAACCGTGAGCGCATCAGCTATCTCAGCCGCGAACTTGCCGAGCTTGCCAGCCAGCGCGCCTATTTACGCCAGCGCCGCAAAGCCAGCGGACTGCCGCTGGCTGCCATTGTGGGCTATACCAATGCCGGCAAATCCACCCTCTTAAATACGCTCTCCTCTTCCCATGTCCTGGCCGAGGACAAGCTCTTTGCCACTCTTGATCCCGTGGCCCGCAGACTGCGCTATCCAAGCTGCCGCGAGATTCTCTTCACCGATACCATAGGCTTTATCCGCAATCTCCCCGATGAGCTGCTCGAAGCCTTCAGGGCCACGCTCGATGAACTCAATGACGCCGATCTTCTGCTGCACGTGGTTGACGCCCAGGATGAGGACAGCGAGCAGCATATGGCCAGCGTGCACGAGATCCTGGGAAGCCTTGAGCTCGGCAAAATCCCAAGCCTGCTTGTCCTGAACAAATGGGACAGGGTCAGCTCCGAGCGCAGGCGCAGTCTGAGCCTGAGTTATCCTGAGGCCATCCCCATTTCCGCAACCACACGCTTTGGCCTCAAAGAGCTCAATGAGCGCATCCTGCAGGCCCTTTTCGCCAATTATCTGCCTAAAGCTCGAGAGGCTGCTTTTTAGGCGTGGGCTTTTTCTCAGGCTTATTCTCGCCGCGTGCGTAGGCCTCGGCCACGTCTTTGAGCACAGCCCAGCCCACAATGCGCCAGGCCTCACCCTCTTTGGCCAGCGCCAGCCAGGTTGTCAGCTTCTTGGGGCTTGTCACCCGGGCCACAGCCGCGCTCTCAGACAAGCTCACAAGTTCCCCCCGGCGCAGACTCTCGGGAACCCACGGGCAACCTGGTTTCTCCTGTCGTTGGCATTCAAGCGCAAGCTCGCCTGTGGAAACCTTGCGGGCAAAGTCCTGCCTGAGCTTGCGCTCCACATCAAAGACATTGCCCAGAAGATCTTCCATACCGCCGAGCCCGAGGCTTTTGCCCAGCTGATCGAGCGTGCTTAGGGCCTCATTGGCTTCGGTGATATTTTTAATTTCATTGGCAGCACAGGCTTTGAGATCAAACTGCGCCACAAAGGCCGAGGCATCGTTTTTCTCAAGTGCCAATGCGGCCTGCTTAAGGACTGTGCCGGCAGGATTGCCGCCAAATTCGCAGCCGCAGAGGCCAATAAGCAGAACAAGGACCATCAGGCTTTTCGAGGCCATGGCTCAGCTCCTTAAAAATGCCCCAAGCCAAGGAAAAGACCTTGCCACAGGGGCCAGTTGTGCGTAAGAAAAAAAAACGATTTTTCCCTGCCAAGACCAAGGCCGCGCCTTGGCCAAAGCCGCAGGGAACCAGTCTCAGAAGCGCCTCGCAGACTCTTCTTTCAGGGCTACGACGCTTTTGCGGCGAATCCACCCAAGGAAAGATTCTGGAGGCAGCGTTTCCTCCCTGGCCTGAGGCCAGGGTCTGCACGCTGAAAATGTTCATGAAAGTCATCATCATGTGCGGAGGCAAGGGCACACGTCTGCGTGAAGAAACAGCCGTCAAGCCCAAACCCATGGTCGAAATCGGTGGCCGCCCCATTCTCTGGCACATCATGTCCATCTACGCGCGCTTTGGCTTCAAAGACTTCATCCTGCCCCTGGGCTATAAAGGCGAAGTCATCAAGCAGTATTTTCACGATTATACCCTGCGCAATACCGACTTCAGCGTCAATCTGGCCACAGGTGACATCGTTTCCTATCCCACAAGCACGGTGGACTGGCGTGTGACGCTCTGCGATACCGGCGCCGAAACCCTCAAGGGTGCGCGCATCAAACGCGTGGCCCGCTATCTGGACGACGGTGAGCCCTTCATGGTCACCTACGGCGACGGCGTGGCGGATATTGCCATAGACAAACTTCTGGCCTTTCACCGCCAGCAGAAGAGCATCGGCACCTTCACCGGCGTGCGCATGCCCTCGCGCTTTGGTGCCGTGACCACCGACGATCAGGGCAAGATCCTCTCCTGGGAAGAAAAGCCCATGCTCAATGAGTATATCAACTGCGGCTTTTTCGTCTTTGAGCACCGCTTCCTCGACTATCTTTCAAGCGATGAATCGTGCGATCTGGAAAAAGAGCCGCTGACGCGTCTGGCGAAAGAAGGGCAGCTAGCCATGTACCGCCACGAAGGCCGCTGGCAGTGCATGGATACCCTGCGCGACAGTCTGCTGCTCAATGCGCTCTGGGACAAGGGTGAAGCTTTCTGGAGCAAATCGTAAAACGGGGAAAAACGATGTTCGGCAATGTCTTGCGTGGCAAACGCGTCTTCGTCACCGGCCATACAGGTTTCAAAGGTTCCTGGCTCTGCGCCTGGCTCCTCCATCTTGGCTGCGAGGTCACAGGCTTTTCTCTTGATCCGCCAAGCAGCCCTTCGCACTTTGCCGCCATGGACCTTGGCAGCCATCTGCACGATCTGCGCGGAGATATCCGTAACCGTGAGGAGCTTGTCAAGGCCGTACGCCTTGCCAAACCCGACCTTGTCTTTCATCTGGCGGCTCAGGCCCTTGTCAGGCAGTCCTATGCCGATCCCGTGACGACCTTTGAAAGCAATGCGCTCGGCACCATGAATGTGCTGGAAGCCATTCGCCATTGCCCTGAGGTTGCCGCAGCTGTCCTCATCACCTCGGATAAATGTTACCGCAATGACGAGCAGGTCTATGGCTACCGCGAAAACGACCATCTCGGCGGTCATGACCCCTATTCAGCCTCCAAGGGCTGTGCGGAAATCATCGCCCACAGCTATTTTAGGAGCTTTTTCCAGGACGGACCGGCCTGTGCCACCGTGCGTGCCGGCAATGTCATTGGCGGCGGCGACTGGGCCAGCGACCGCATTGTGCCCGACTGCGCGCGCGCCTGGAACGACA
>JAGADH010000195.1 GCA_017613715.1 Desulfovibrio sp.
GAGGGCAAACGCTCACTGCCGTTCTTCATGTCACCATCATCGCCAGAGGAATACCAGCCAAAGATGCCGGGAACGCCCCAATCCATTTTGTATTCAACCAAGGCCTTCACCAACCAGCCTTCTCTCCGGGTGTCGGCACGAACGGTGCTGTTGTTCGCGCCAAAGCGCTCCCAGTTTCTGTAGTTGGTGACGTTGGTGTTGCCAATGCCGGAGACATAGCCGTAGTTGAAATCAAACTCAATATTGATGGGATCAAGAGCGGTCACATTGATGGGTAAGCCGAAGAACCAGGCATCAGCATAGCCACGGCCCTTATCGCCAAAATTACTGTAGAGACCACGTATACCAGGAACTACTGCAAACAGGGTGTGCTGCAGATCGCCATCTTTGGCGCTGTAGCCGCCGGGCCAACCATTGTTATCATCAAGAGCGTTGCGGCCAATCATGCCGTACATGGCCCAGGGTGTGATTTCAACGCCATCAAAGGTCAAGGGCACAGAAAGGCCAAAGAAGTCGATATTGTCGAGGTAACGAGCATCTATGCGATTTTCTTTCGCGCTACCAAAAAAGTTGTCGTTAATAGGGCGCATCCAGAAAGCGGTCAAGCCCACATTGTCGTTAAATTTGTAGTTGGCAGAGACCGCAGCCACGTCAGCATCCATGATGGCTGAACCACCGGCGAAGTTGGGCAGTGTAAAGGCCTGCAAGCCCATACGAAGCTTAAGATCAGTCTGGGGCACGATCCAGTCAATGTAGGCATTCTTCACCTTAACAACGGAATCACCGTCAGCACCAAGAGCGCCGCCTTTACCGTTTCGATTATTACCCCATTCCTGCGTACCGATTTCAAAGAACAATGTACCGGAAAGATTCTCGCTGGCTACGGCATCCAACTGCGTACGGAAACGCTGAGCAGCAGTGAACAGATCGTTTCTCTGATCATTGCTGGTGAGTTGAGCGTTACCAAGGCCAAAACCGACCAGCCACTGACCTGAAGCTTTAAAATCGACGGCCTGTGCGCCAGTGGTGGCTCCAAAGAGCATGCCGGCGGCCAAAAGAGCCACCATGCACTGTTTTTTGAAGCGGTTAACAAGATTTGTCGAAGACATAAAGGCTTCCTCCTAGGATGTTTAGTCAAGCTTGCACAGAGCCTTACGTGAGGTGTCATTCAAAAAGGCAGCACGGTGCAATTTTTTTGACTGCGCGTAAGCTTACACATTTCACCTGCGCTGTCAACAGAAACTGAAAAACACATTCAAAAAGTCAACATAATCGCTCAGCAGCGTAAAACTGATTGTTTCAAGCAAGGCTTAGCAGCGACTGAGATCATTCAGTGCTATCGGCCTAAAGCAAAAAATCCACAGAGGCAAGGGGAAAAAATCGCCGAAGCAGCTCCCTCTAGTACAAAATTTTTATCTGCATCAGCTAGGGCCGTTCTTTTGGCCCCAGGGTTCCGAATTTTGAACGCTGCCAACGACTGGCAGAACGCTTGTGGCTTGTGACACAAGCTACCCCAAACCCCAAACGAAATTTTCAGCAGATTCTGCTTGACAGATTGCCTCAACGCTACTATAGATTTCCAGGCGTCGTTACGGCAGTCCGAGAAGATCGTTCTATGCTGCTGGCGCAACGTCACCACACACGAGCAGATGGCGACATAGCCAAGTGGTAAGGCAGAGGTCTGCAAAATCTCCATCTCCAGTTCAAATCTGGATGTCGCCTCCAGTACTTTTTCTTTCTCGACCAGCGGGAGTAACTCAGTGGTAGAGTGCAACCTTGCCAAGGTTGAAGTCGCGGGTTCAAATCCCGTCTCCCGCTCCACAAATTTTTTCGTAGAAATCAAACGTTGTTGATCAGCGTTCCTTTGCGGAGCGTTTACTCTACTTGCGGGAGTAACTCAGTGGTAGAGTGCAACCTTGCCAAGGTTGAAGTCGCGGGTTCAAATCCCGTCTCCCGCTCCACAGTATAAGAAGCACGATGCGGGAATAACTCAGCGGTAGAGTGTCAGCTTCCCAAGCTGGACGTCGCGGGTTCAAATCCCGTTTCCCGCTCCAATATCAAGGGATTACGGCAATTTGCCGTAAGCCCTTTTCTTTTATCCCCACTATTTTTTCCAGACAAAAAAAGTGTATGCTATGAAGCTTCAGGATATTTCACCTTTGCAGGCCAAAGACGCAGCTCTGGCCATCACAGCCGTGTTTTTGCTCCTTTTCCTCTTTCTGGGAAACAAGCTCTGGTGTTACATTGCCCTGGGCTTTTGCTTCTTCTCTCTGCTTGTGCCCGCAGGACTGCGTCTCTTTGCCTGGATCTGGTATAGTCTTTCCCAGTGCCTCGGCAGCATTGTCCTGAAAATCATCCTGACCATCAGCTTCATCTTCCTCGTTCTGCCCGTTGGCCTTTGTCAGCGTCTCTTCGGCCGCAACAGCATGGGACTCAAAGACTGGCATGGAAAGGGCAGCCTGTTACACGACCGGAATTACACCTATTCCAAGAAAGATTTCGAAAAAACCTGGTGAGGTGAGCGTGAATTTTCTTTCCGATCTCTGGGGATTTATGAAGGAACGAAAAAAGTTCTGGCTGCTTCCCCTGCTCATCATATTTCTTCTTTTTGGCGCATTGCTCTTCTTCGCCGGCGGCAGTGCCGTTGCACCCTTTATCTATACGCTCTTTTAAGATGGACAACGCTGCCCGCCCCTATATTCTTGGCATCTCTGCCTGGTATCACGACAGTGCAGCGACTCTGCTGCACGGTTCTGAAATCCTTGCAGCTGCTCAGGAAGAACGCTTTTCCCGTGTCAAGCATGACTCTCATTTTCCGGCCCACGCAGTCAGCTATGTCCTTGAGGAAGGAGGTCTTGCACTCAAGGACCTCGATGCGGTTGTCTTTTATGATAAACCGCTCTTAAAGTTTGAGCGCCTGCTTGAGACCTATCATGCCTTCGCGCCTGCAGGTCTGATCAGCTTTCTGGCAGCCATGCCTGTCTGGATCAAAGAAAAGCTTTTCATGCGTTCTCTGCTCCAGCGTGAACTCAAGGCTTTGGCCGAGCATGACAAGGATGAACTGCCTGCCATTTATTTCTCCGAGCATCACCTCTCGCATGCGGCCTCGGCCTTCTACCCTTCGCCCTTCCGCCAAGCGGCCATTCTGACCATTGACGGTGTGGGGGAATGGGCCACGACGTCCATCTGCCACGGCAGGGATAATCAGATCACGGTCCTCAAAGAACTACGCTTTCCCCATTCCCTTGGCCTGCTCTATTCCTCCTTTACCGCCTGGTGCGGTTTTCGGGTCAACAGCGGTGAATACAAGCTGATGGGCCTTGCTCCCTACGGCAATGCTGACAGCGACCGGACAAAGGCCTATGAGCGACTCATCCGTGACGAACTGGTCGATATTCGCGAAGATGGCTCCTTCATGCTCAATATGCGCTATTTTTCCTTTGCCACGGGGCTGCGCATGTATCACGAAGGACGCTGGCGTGATCTCTTCAAGATGGAGCCTAGAACCTTTGATGAAGAGGAAATCGGTCAGAACTACATGGACCTGGCCCTGGCCATACAGCGGGTCACTGAGGATATTGTCCTAAGACTTGCCAGAACGGCCCGCAAGCTCACCGCATGTGACAATCTCTGCCTTGCTGGCGGTGTTGCCCTCAACTGCACAGCCAATGGCAAGCTTCTCAGGGAAAAAATCTTCCGCAATCTCTGGATTCAGCCGGCCTCAGGCGATGCCGGAGGCTCGCTGGGTGCAGCCCTTGCCTTCTACCATATGCATGAGGAAGCTCCGCGCTCTCCAGAAAAAACCGACGCCATGCACGGCACCTACCTTGGTCCGTCCTTTGGACGCGAGAGCATTGAAAAAACCGCCAAAAAGTACCATGCGCCATACAGGGAGTTGACAAACGAAGACGAGCTTGCCGCTACGGTGGCAGAACTCATAGCCTCGGGCAATATCGTAGGCTGGTTTCAGGGACGTATGGAATTTGGCCCGCGGGCACTCGGAGGACGCAGTATTCTCGCTGATCCGCGCAATCCCGAGATGCAGAAGAAGCTGAATCTCAAGATCAAGTTCCGCGAAGGTTTCAGACCCTTTGCCCCTGCTGTGCTTGAAGAGGCTGTGCAGGATTATTTTGACATTGATTGCCAGTCACCGTACATGCTGCTGATCTCTCCGGTTGCTTCAGGCCTCTGCCATCCCAGACCCGATGGCTATGCTGACCTGCCGCTCTGGGACAGGCTCTACTTCCAACGCTCAACACTGCCTGCCATCACCCACGTGGACTATTCAGCACGCATCCAAACCATTTCCCAAAGGACCAACCCCCGCTTCTGGCGCCTCGCCAAGGCCTTTCAGGAGCGCTATCAGTGCCCGGTTCTGGTCAATACCAGCTTCAATGTGCGCGGCGAACCCATTGTCTGTACGCCGGATGATGCCTATCAGTGCTTCATGCGTACAGAAATGGACTATCTTGTGCTTGAAAACTGCCTCTTTGCCAAGAAAGATCAACCGCAGCACGAGGAAGGGCAGTTCGCACTCAAAAACTACATTCCTGACTAAACGCTCAGCCTTTCTGTCTCATGATCAAGAACATCCTCCTTACGCTGTTTTCTCTTGCCCTTGCCATTGTTGTCATTGAAGCCCTTCTGCGCCTCGAGATCTTCGATAATTACCGTTTTCCCTTTGTCGAAATCGACTATGTGTTCAATGAGTACGATGACAAACTCGGCTGGAAAAACACACCGAACATAAGCTTCAATTTCAATGAAGATGAATTTTCAACGCAGATCAAGCACAATGCCCTTGGCATGCGTGACAGGGAGATAGCCGCAAAGCCTGAAAAAACAAGGATAGCTGTTCTTGGCGATTCCTTTGTCTGGGGCTTTGGTGTCAACGTCAATGAACGCTTAACGGAAATTGCCGCCCAGGATCTTGCTGCTGACGAGGTTGAAATTCTCAACTTCGGCGTTGTGGGCTACGGCCCCATCCAATACTATCTGATGCTTGATCAGGTCCTGGCTCTCAAGCCCAAGGCCGTCATCGTCTGCCTCTCTCTCTGGAATGACTTCCACGACAATGTCGTCTGGAGACGCTACCGACATTATGGGCCCTACGCTGAAGTTGAGCAGGACACCCTGAAAATTCAAGGCTATCCTCTGCCCAATGTCAGCTCACAGGCACACCCCAAATCCCCTCTGGAAAAATTTCTTCGCTACCATTCCCGCATCTACGGTGTCTACAAAAAAATTCAATGGCTCAATAGCCCGCAGGCAGGTCTTGTCAAATTCACCTACGAAGCGATGTACGATCCCGCCTCAGAGGACCGAGCCAAAGCCATAGCCGTCAATCACAAGCTCTTCCAGGCCATGCAACAACGCTGTGACGCGGCAGGCACAAAGCTCATTCTCTGCATAGCTCCGGGCAAGTATGAATATGCCAAGGCCAAAGAGCATTTTGACCCTGCTGCTGCACGGACTCCTGCCCTCAAAACAGCGCAGCTGCTGAACATTCCCTGCATTGACCCAAGCGCTGAACTCAGCCTGGACGATTTCTACGTCATTGACAGCCACTGGAATCCCAAGGGGCACGCCAAGATGGGTCACGCCTTAAGTCTCTGGATCAAAAACTCGGAGCTGTCCGGGAAGAAACCGTAGACCGTTCGCGATCACTTCTTGCTGCCGATCAAGTGCTTGACTCGTTTCCAGCCTCTGCCTTCTCACCTTCCTCGGCGGCTCCCTGGCGTGAGTGAGCACTTTTTCACGCTTGACGACACATCCTTGACCACAGGCAGATTTCCAGGACTCAGTTCTTGCTATCTCCGGATGACTGTAAGGCTTCTGGCAGGTTTTCGGTATCCGCTTTGTCTACACCCTTGCTATCCGAGTTCCTCTCTTGCTCCCAGTCTTTCTTCGTTCTTCCCCGCTTTTCTCTGTCGCTATCTGGCCCAGATCTTCTTTCATTTGCAATTCTTAGGCTCTGCCTGAAAATAACTTCTATCGACAAAACTGCACGATCAACCGATACAGTTCGCTCTGCTGACAAGAAAAATTAAGCTTGTTTTTCGGCAACGCTTTAGCTTTTGCC
>JAGADH010000196.1 GCA_017613715.1 Desulfovibrio sp.
GGAATGTATTCGTAAAAAACTGGTATTCCTGTTAATTTTTGCGCGATTACTATTAATCTAAATTCAAGATTTACATCGCCATCGTGTTTACTAAAACATGTAATTGGAATATCACAATGATTTTCTATGCCAGTTGAATCTATTAAGACACAAAGCTCGTCACCATATATTTGAGTTAGAAAATTAATATGTGACACAAATAATTACATATATTTTCATGACTTCCTAGAGAAGAAAGCATTTCTCTGAAGCTTTGACTTCCAATATTAGTCTTTGGATACAAAAATGATACATAATTTTGTCTAATCCATGTTTCTGCATGACAATTAGCTGCTGATTCTAGAACATAGTAGGAAACTGCTGCATATAAATGACATCCGTGTAGCTAACCAATCACTAGGAAAATTGAGATAGCAGGAGAGATCAGACCGCTGTCGGATTGTAGGCTGTGGCTGCGGCCACCAAAAAACCGGAACGGGTCATGCCCGCAGCCCGGGCCTTACGGTCGATCATGTCCAGAGCGTATTGCCGGAATGACACGGCAACCTGTTTTGTGCGCATATCCAAATCCGGCGCAGGAACAGGATGCACCATGACGCCCTCGGGCAGCTCTCCAAGATCAAGCTCCGCATACAGCTTGCGCAACCCATTCAGTGCGGCTTCATAGCTGGATGGTGCCGGGATGGGGTCATCGTCGTTGGCCAGAGCCTCCAGGTGACTCGCCAGAGCATCAATGGCCATGGCGAAAGCGTGCTCCATGTTGTCGCCCCAGGTGGTGCAGCCGGGAACATCAGGGAACAGCACGGACACCTTGCCATCATAGGGTACAAACCCTGCATAATATGTTTCCATACGCCCTCCGGAAAGTTTTGATTCGAACGGGGGGCTACCCCCCGCGTTCCTACTTGAATTTCAATCCAGTCTGCCGTTCAATCATTTTCAAGGTTGGCAACGGGATGTCTCCGGGATGCATCCTCACTGTCGCCTTGCCGGGCTTCGATGGATGTTTAAACTGCCTGTGACCGCTGGCTTTTCCCGAAAGTTCATACCATCCATCCGCCTTCATAATCGCAATCACTTCCTTCGCAGTCATATTGCCTCCGTCCCTTGAAGCCATATTTATATAAAAATTATATACTGTCAAGGATTATATATAAAAAATATACAAAAAATACCCCTGTTGTCAGAGGCGACCGCACGAAGGAGGGAAGCACTCCCTAATTCAAGACTGGCCCATGAGGTGTTCGAGAAGGTGAGTCAAAAAGGGAGTCACATTACGTTGCGGCATCCCGACGGACGCATGGTTATCATTCTTAACCCTAAACAGGAATTGCCACCGGGAACCCTCCGGAACATTGAGAAACAGGCGAACATCACATTTTAGAAAAGATACGTGCTTTACCCTGGCATCCTCTCTTGAACGAATTGTATTTTTTATGCTTTTGGCGTAAAATTTTTTGCTTACAAAGTGTTACAAGAGGGCTCTGTGCTTGCCACGTCTTGTGCACACGACGGGTGAGGAGGCATGACCTGCCAAACCCGTTTTCTGGCTGCGGTTTTTTCTTTTGCAAACCAGATGCCCAGGTTCAGTCGTTCCCGGGCAAAACGGCAAAAGCCAAAACATTGGAGGCGGCATTGTCCCCGGCCATTAGGGGGTGCCGAAGTTTTGATGAACGAAGAACAGCAAATGGTTCAGGAAGATACGGAAGATTTTGCTGCCCTTTTTGAGCAGCACAGTGCTGCCAATGTGCGTCTTGCGCCTGGGCAGAAAGTCTCGGGTACGGTCATTGACATTCAAGGTGACAATGTTTTCGTTGACGTAGGCATCAAGGTCGACGGCATTATGGATCGCAAGGATATCCTCAATGCCGAGGGTGAGGAAATCGTCAAGGTCGGCGATAGCATCGAAGGCTGGATCGTCAAGATGAATTCCCATGAAGTTCACATCTCGCGTTCCATGAGCGGCAGTGGCCTTGCGGCTCTGGAAGATGCCTGTGCCAGTGCCATCCCCGTGGACGGCAGAGTGCTGGGTACCTGCAAGGGTGGCTATAGCGTGGATGTTCTGGGTAAGCGTGCTTTTTGCCCTGGCAGCCAGATGGAGGCCTTGGGTGAGGGCGACGATATCACAGGCCGCACCATGCAGTTTCTGATCATGCGGGTAGAAAATCGTGGCCGCAATATTATTGTCTCGCGCAGGGCACTCATCGATCGTGAGCGTTCGGAAAATCTTGAGAAAGTGCTGGCCAATCTCAAGGTGGGCGACACTGTGGAAGGGAAGATCTCACGCCTTGTGCCCTTTGGGGCCTTTGTGGAACTGGCTCCGAGTGTGGAAGGCTTAATCCACATTTCCGAGCTTTCCTGGTCGCGTGTGGCCTCGGCGGATGAGGCTGTGAGTGTCGGCGATCTCGTCCGGGCCAAGGTCATTGGCATTACTTCTACCGACAAGGGCACGCGCATCTCCCTTTCGCGCAAACAGGCTGAAGGCGATCCCTGGAAGGATCTGGGCGGACGTCTTGAGGTTGGCCAGATGGTGCAGGGTAAAGTCGTGCGTTTTGCGCCTTTTGGTGCCTTTGTGGAGATCTTGCCAGGCATTGAGGGTATGGTCCACATTTCGGAAATGGCCTGGGGCAGGCGGGTGAACAAGCCTGAAGAAGTGACCAGCATCGGCGAGAGCGTCACGGTGAAAATTCTTGAGATCAATAGCGAGAACCGGCGTATTGCCTTAAGCATCCGCGATGCTCAGGGAGATCCCTGGGCGGATGTGCCCGAGCGTTTTGCCCCCGGCACCCTGGTGCAGGGCAGCGTTGACAGTCAGAGCCCCTACGGCATCTTTGTCAATCTCGCTCCGGCTGTGACCGGACTCTTGCCCATGCAGAACCTGAAAAATGTCAAAAATCAGGCTGAGCTGAAGGCCCTGCACAAGGGTGACCCCATTAGTGTTGTTGTGCAGCGTGTGGACAGCGAAGCCCGCAAGATCAGTCTTTGGCCTGAAGGAGCTGCCGAAGCCAAGAATTCGGAAAACAGCGACTGGAAACAACACGCTGCAGCCGGCTCCAAAAGCTCCTCGCTGGGCGTTTTGGGTCAGGCCCTGCAGAAGGCCTTGCAGAAGAAATAGTCAGTGGCTTGCTGGTTCTTCTCTGCCAGGCTAGATCGTTTTGCTCCCGCTTTGGTGGGGCTTTTGAAAGGAAGTTTATGAAACGACTTTGTGCTTTTCTTTTGGGGCTCTTTGTGCTGTGCTGGACAGAGAGTCTCTGGGCCGGACCAGCGGATTTCAGCGCTTTGGCGGAAAAATGCGGTCCTGCGGTGGTGAATATCGGAACCGAGCGTAAGACCTCAAGCTCTGGACCTGAAGACTTTTTTGGTGAGATGTTCCGGAATCTCCCTCCGGGCTTTGAGCGCTTTTTTGGCTTTGAGGGGCAGGAACGGCAGGACCGCCAGCGTCGCAGACGCTCTCCGCAGCGTTCACAGAAATCGCTGGGTTCGGGTTTCCTGATTTCCGCTGACGGCTATATTGTCACCAATAACCATGTGGTGGCTGATGCCGACAGCATTACCGTGACGCTTGACAATGGCAAGGGCCGTGAGGAAACCCGCAAGGCCGAGCTGATCGGAGCCGATGAGGAAACCGATCTCGCTTTGCTGAAAATTACCTCTTCGCGCACACTGCCCTATCTTGAATTTGGCAATTCCGACGCTCTGAAAGTCGGCGAATGGCTTCTGGCCATTGGCAATCCCTTTGGTCTTGACCATACTGTGACGGCAGGCATTCTCTCGGCCAAGGGCCGTGATATCAAAAGCGGTCCCTTTGATAATTTTCTGCAGACCGACGCCTCCATCAATCCCGGCAATAGCGGCGGCCCGCTCTTGAATATGGAAGGCCGTGTCATTGGCATCAATACGGCCATTATTGCCAGCGGTCAGGGCATTGGTTTTGCTATCCCGAGCACCATGGCGGCCCGCATCATCGAAGACATCCGTCAGGGCCGCAAAGTCAGCCGCGGCTGGCTTGGCGTGCAGATCCAGGAAGTCGATGAGGATATGGCCAAGGCTCTGGGCCTCAAAGAGCCCAAGGGTGCTCTGGTTGGTCAGGTCATGCCAGGAGAGCCTGCTCAGAAAGCCGGCATGCAGGATGGCGATGTGATCATGAGCGTGGATGGCAAGGCCATTGATGACACCTCAGATCTTTTGCGTACCATTGCCGGCAAGGCTCCCGGCAGTACCGTGAATCTTTCGGTGTGGCGCAACGGCCAGACTCATGAGCTCAAGGTGCAGCTTGGCGAGCGCTCGGTTTCGCAGCAGCGTGCCGAAGCTTCTGGCCATCAGGGCGGCAGCCAGAGTGAGATAGATCAGCTTGGTTTATCCGTGCGGCCGCTCACGGCCAATGAGCGCAGGCAGCACTCCGTGCCCGGCGGCGAAGGTCTGATGATCACCTCGGTGGAGAGCGATCATGTGGCCCAGGATGCGGATCTGAGAGCCGGAGACATCATTTTGCAGGCCAATATGCAGCCTGTGGGTGATGTCGCGACGCTTTCCAAAATCATCAAGGAACAGGGTATTCCAAGAGGCGTCCTGGCGCTGAAGATCAGGCGCGGTGGCTCGACGTTCTTCAGAACCCTGCAGTTGAAGAAATAAGTCATGAAGGCCGGAAAGCATGTCGCTTTCCGGCCGTTTGTGGAATTACGCCCGCTTTGCTTTCCCTAGGGAGGTTTATCTATGGCGGTTGTTCACAGCAATGCCGGCCATCTTCCGGCCCCGGAGACGCTTGTCTCAATTCCTAAGCTGATCAGTGCCTATTACACGGAATTTCCCGATACGGAAAATCGCGAGCAGCTCGTCGCTTTTGGCACCTCGGGTCATCGTGGCAGTTCCTTCCTGCATACGTTCAATGAAGAGCATGTTTATGCCATCACCCAGGCTGTCTGCGACTATCGTCAGAAACATGGCATCGATGGCCCGCTCTATATGGGCGGAGATACGCACGGGCTTTCTGAAGCGGCTTTCCGCTCGGCGCTTGAGGTCCTGGTGGCCAATGCCGTGCAGGTGCGAGTGGCCAAGGACAATGCTTTCACCACAACCCCTGCCATTTCGCACGCCATCCTTTCCTGGAATGCCGGCCGCAGTCAAGGGCTAGCCGATGGCATTGTCATCACGCCTTCGCATAATCCGCCCCAGGACGGTGGCTTTAAGTATAATCCTCCCCATGGCGGACCTGCTGATACCGAAGTAACGGCCTGGATTGAAGAGCGTGCCAACAGCTATCTCAAAGATGGCAATCGCAAGGTCAAGATCAGCAATCTCTCCGCCGCCAGAAAGTCCTCCTGCCTTGCTGAGCACGATTTTATTGGCCAGTACTGCGGAGATCTTCCCAAGGTCATTGACATGGAGCTCATCAAGAGCTCTGGCCTGCATTTGGGCGTTGACCCGCTGGGTGGGGCAAGCCTTGCCTTTTTTGAGGACATTGCCGAGCGCTTTGGCCTTGATCTGACCATTGTCAACCGCGAGGTGGATCCCACTTTCCGTTTTGTGCCCTGCGACAAGGACGGCAAAATCCGCATGGACTGTTCTTCGCCGTATGCCATGAACGGCCTTTTGACCATGAAGGATTCTTTTGATCTGGCCTTTGCCTGTGATCCCGATAGTGACCGTCATGGCATTGTCACCAAAAGCGGGCTGATGAATCCCAATCATTACCTTTCGGCCGTGGCCTGGTATCTTTTCCGCACGCGTACGGACTGGCCTGCGGACTGCGGCATTGGCAAGACTCTGGTGACGACGGCTCTCATTGACCGGGTTGGGGCTATGCTCAAACGTCCTGTCATCGAAGTGCCGGTGGGCTTCAAATGGTTTGTACCCTATCTGTGTGAAAAGCGTTGTGGCATGGGCTGTGAGGAAAGCGCCGGCGCAAGTTTCCTCTGCTTTGACGGCTCGCCCTGGAGTACGGACAAGGATGGACCCCTGCTCTGTCTCTTGGCCTGTGAGATGATGGCCAGAGAGCAGCGTTCACCCTCGGAGATTTATACCAGGCTGACCGAAGAACTGGGAGAGCCTTGCTATCAGCGTCTTGATGCGCCTTGTGACCAGGCCACCAAGAAGCTTTTAAAGTCGCTTTCCAAAGACTCCGTGACCATGAAGACCTTGGCCGGTTCGCCCATCACTTCAGTGGAAACCCATGCTTCGGGTAACAATGCCCCCATCGGCGGGGTCAAGGTGCAGAGTCAGGATGGCTGGTTTGCCGTGCGTCCTTCGGGTACCGAAGCCATCTGCAAGCTCTATACGGAATCGTTCAAGGGCAGCGCAGAGCTAGAAGCTCTGCAGAAAGATGCGCTGAAGTTCATGGACGATCTCTTGCACAAATAGATTGCCGCAAGGCTAAAAAAAACGGCTCATGCGATATGAGCCGTTTTTTTTGGCATAAATTCTTGATGCTCTGAGCTTGCTTAGACATTGGTGGGGGGCTGACCCTTGGATTTGTCCGCACTCATCATGCAGGCCAGGGTTGTGCGCAGGTTGGCTGAGCCGGTCTTTTCAATATCCCTCCACTGCAGCTTGGCCTGGCTGTTCACCCAGTCCAGCTCATGGGTAAACTGCATGCGAAAACCGTCGGCTTCCTTGTCTTTCTGCGTGTAGTGCAGGCCAAGTTTTTTGCCCAGCAGGAAAAAGGGCACATCCTTTTGTCCGCCGCTTTTGATGGATAAGAGGAAAAAAAAGATGGCGCTTGAGGCACTCTTGGTGGCATGCGGGGGGATTTTGATGCAGACGCCGCCGGCGGAGATATTGAGGATGGTGAATTGAAAGAGCTTATTGTTGGCAACGCAGTTGCCGAGAATGGCTTTGAGTTCCAGGCGTGTCTGAGGAATGCCGTTGAGCATGTCAAGGCCGAGGGTGGCCGGAATATCTTCTTTCCAATCGTAACGTTCATCGCGGCGCATGCGTCGGGTATTGAAGGCATGGCCAAAGCGCAAGAGCAGTTCGGTGGGTTTACCGTCGGCATCGGTCGTGGTGTTTAAGATGCTCGCTTCACCGTTATAGCCCATGGGTTCAATAATGCCCCCGGGCTTCTGCAGACTCATGTTGAAAAAGACATCAGCCACCACGAGCCCCTGCGCCAGTTTGGCGGGACCTGTGGTAGGAATGGTCTTTTGCGATTCAATGCCGAAGCGTACCACATTGCCGGCAATTTTGCAGACATATCCCTTAAGCTGCACCGCAAGCGATTTTCCGCTGAAACCGTGAGAAAGTATGAGGGTCAGGGGAATTCTGTTGCTGTACACCTGCTCAAGCACGGGCAGACTCGAAGGTCTCCACATGGAAAAGAGATCTTGGGAGGACTCTGCGTTCATGCGACTATGATAGCATAGTTTTTTCTCCCCAACAAGCAAGCGCGTCGGAGAAAAAATGCTTCCTGATGGCCTCTGACTCGGGCTTGGCAGGGTCAGAAGTCATTTTGCGCGTCAGAGGCCTGGAGATTATTCCTAGTCGAAAGCGAGCAGGAAGGGATCTTGAAAAGGCCAAAAAAGCCCATTGTACTTCTTAGAGCAGCTCGTGAGCAGGCTGCTCTACATCTCCGTCAGAGGCAAGCACAACCAGGGTATCTCGGCCTGTTTCCTTGGCCTGATAGAGAGCTGCATCGGCCAGCTTCATGAGATTGTGAATGCGCAGGTCTTCGGTAACGCTGTCCCAGGCAGAGCCTCCGATACTCAGCGTCACCTTGAATTCTTTGAGCTTCTTGTCAGCATGAATGGCGTCTAAGAGTCTCTTTCCAAGATCCCGCACTAGAGAAAGTGTCGCTTTGGGCAGAAAGATGATGAATTCGTCACCGCCATAGCGCCCGCAGATGGCGTTTTCTCCCATCACCCCACGAATGATGGACGCCACCTTTTGCAAGACCTGATCGCCTGTCTGATGACCATAGGCGTCATTGATCTGTTTGAAGAAATCAACATCAATGATAAAAATGCCTAAGGGATCCTTGTCTTTTTTTGCCGACTCCAGCTCTTCAGCAATGCTATTAATATAGCGTCTATTGTAAAGTTGTGTTAAAAAATCGACCTCTGCATCATGTCTGATTTTGACGTTCAGCGCATGTAATTCTTTATTCAATTGTTTGTTTCTAATTAGAACAAAAATTTGACGTACAGACAAGATAATTAATAAAAGCATTGCCCAGGCATAAACTAGATTGTAAAGGTTATAATTAATACAAATAAAAATTAAAACTGAAAATGTTAAGAGGTAGGGTGTTAATAAGCGTATGACTTCTACTAAGCGCTCCTGAAATTTTGTAACCTTAAGACTGCTTTGTTTTGTTAGTTCTTCACAGAATAATAGACCAGAAAAAGCAAGTAGAATATAGGCGATTGGCCATAATAATTCTAAATAACTTGTAATATTAAGATCGTAGAGAACTTCAAGTAGATTGCATTGGTCGGCGAAGAAAATTATCATGAAACCAATTATAATCAAAAATATCGATGGCTTATAAAATTCAGAACTAGTAGAATTAAAAAACAAAATTAAGCATTCAAATAGCAGGATTAAATCAAGAACAGGAAAAGAAACTTGGATAAGTAGGGCTAAGAATGATGCCTTTTGATTGCTGAGAACAGGTTCGACAAAGAAAATAGATATGATGCCTGCAGAGGCGATAAATGAAATGAGTAAATCTAAAGAGACATGGGTAAAATTGATGCGCTTATCAATTTTCAAAAAATAGAGCAAGGCGGAGATGCAGGGAAAATAGCAGAGAAGATAAAAGACATCGCAAAGTGAGGGTGATTCAGGTTCAAATCCCTGAACATGGTAGAAGTAGGACCAGAGCCCCTCACCGCTAAAAGAAAAGAGGGCGGTCAGGGCAAAACCGAGCCAGACAAGTCGGAAAGCTTTTGGCAAATGGACGATGGCCACTGCGAAAATGGGGAAGGAGAGAAAGATACCGCCAAGTTCGAAGAGATCCGTGTATTCCCGCAAAGGCTGTATATTTTTCAAGAGAACAGTCAGGTATACGATATAAAAGAGAATCGTAATACCCAGAAAAAGACGTTTACTGCGCTGAAGAAGCATGCCTGGGGCTCCCACTACAATGTGCTAGAGATTTCGCTTACGCTCTGCAGACGTTGTTAAAATCTGGCAAGGTCCCACAACCATTCTCAGTGTGAGGACAATGGCTATTAGACGCACTATTCTAGCAATCAGGTCCTAGTATTTGACTGAAAAGCAAAAAGAAACTGAAAACATAGACATTTTTTCCGCATTTCTCAAGTAGTCTGCTGCTTATGAATGCTCACGCTAAAGTGAGCTCGTGCACTTCAGCCGGTAAAAAGTGCTGATTCTTGAACTTTTTCAAAAGTTTTCAATGGCTTACGCTGCAGTTTGTGCGCAGAAGCTTCGTCGTTTTGCTCGGGCTTATCAGCTTGAGGGAGCCTTATGAGCAATGGTTTACGGTAAACACACGCCCTAAGGCTTTGAATGGCTGCCAAACGATGCCTGAGCAAAAAAAAGGGCGGAACATAGAGTTCCGCCCGGAGATTAGCTGCCTAGACGCTTATTAGGCATAGACGCTGAAGCAGAGGATGGAGGCCACGATGCCCACAGGAATACTGTAGAGCAGGAAGGGCCAGATGGTTTGCTTCAGGATGTCGCCTTCACGACCGATGAGGCCTGTAACAGCGCAGGCTGCCACGATATTATGCACGCAGATCATATTGCCCATGGCACCGCCGGCACCCTGAGCTGCGATCACGGCAATGGACTGCTGAACATTAAAGTGCAGCTGCTGAGCCACGTCCCACTGGAAGTTGGCAAAGAGCATGTCGGACACTGTGTTGGAACCTGTGATAAAGGCACCGAGACCACCAATGTAGGAGGCCACTGCCGGCCAGGCGCTACCCATGGCAGCCGCACAGACCTTGGCCATGGCCAGAGGCATGGAGTCATAACCCACGGGGTTCTGCGCAGAGCCCTTGAAAATCGAAACGAGTGCCACAGCCGCAATCAGGGCGATGGTCGGGGCCTTCATCTTGGCAAAGGTGGTGCTCCAGGCTTCAGCAACCTTGGAACCGTTCATGCCGTGCAGGGCAATGGTCAGGAGAGCGACCAGGACAAAGGGAACCGTGCCGGGCAGCCAGAGCAGGTTGATGGAGGCATTGAGCTTGATGCCTTCAACCAGCTGAGGCAGGGCGAAGGTGGCTGCAGGGTTGCTGGCCATCAGAGCCTTGAGACCGAAGGCCGGCACACGGGTGATAACAAGGATGGCGCCGCAGAGGATATAGGGCAACCAGGCCATGAACTGGCTCATGTGTTCCTTGTACTCGGTCACGTCGCTGGCGGCAATCTGTCCGGTCCAGGAAGGCTTCCACTCAGTGTGGGGAGCAAACTGCCAGTTGCCTTCGGGGACACAGACGCCCTTCTTGGTCAGTGAGATCAGAACAGCCAGACCGATCAGGCCGCCCACCAGAGAGGGCACTTCAGGACCGGCCAACCAGGCGATGGCATAGTAGGGGATGGCAAAGATCAGGCCTGCCAGGATGCAGTACTTCCAAGCCGCAAAGCCTTCGCTCCAGCTCTTGTTCTTGCCGTAGAAACGGGTCATGAAGCCAAGCATGAAGATGGGCAGAATGAAGATCATGGCACCGTGCATCAGAGTGACGTTCTGGCCGATCAGGGCAAAGAGGGCCTGCTGATCAGCTACGCCTGCAGGTACGGCAAGGCTCTTGAAACCGGCGATGACAGGGGTACCCACGGCACCAAAGGTCACCGGGAAGGAGTTGAAGACCAGGCAGATAACGGCTGCGCAGATGGGAGGAAAGCCCAGACCGAGGAGCAGGGGAGCTGCCAGGGCTGCCGGTGTACCAAAACCCGCAGCACCTTCAATGAAGGCGCCAAACATGTAGCCGACGATGATGGCCTGAACGCGGCGGTCGGGGCTGACTTTGGTCATGCCGGCCTGAATGGTCTCCATGGCGCCGCTGGACTGCAGGGTGTAGTAAATGAGAATGGCACCAAAAACGATGATCAAGACGCCGATGGCATTGACTGTACCTTCGAGGAACAAGGCACCAACATGGGCAAGGGGCATTTTCCAAACCAAAACGGCAAGAGCCGCACCAGTCAAAAAGGCCAGCGGCATGGCGCGAGTGGAGGGCTGACGAAAGCCGACCATTAAAATCAGCGCCACGAGGATGGGCAAAACCGCTAGCGAAGCGAGAACGCCTATGGACATAGATCCTCCCTGAAGGGACTGGCGGAAGAAGGTAGCGTAATGTCGCTTGCAGCCACTCCGCTTTCAGCGTGCAGGCGATGGCATAGAGCATCAGGAGTAGGGGCACCGGCGCACGGGAGAAGTTCTCCGTGCGCCGGCTGATCTTACTTTTTGAGGTGTTCGGCAAGCATTTCAGACATGTGCTTGACGCTCACTCCCATCTTGCGCTTTTCAGCACCGCCCTTGAGCTGCATGACGCAGCCGGGGCAGTCCACAACGAGCGTCTTGGCGCCTGTCGCCGCCACATTGTCGAGCTTCTTGTCGAGCAGTCTGGCAGAGATTTCGGGGAACTTGGCCGAATAGGTGCCGCCAAAGCCGCAGCAGACTTCTTCTTCGGCGCAGGGCACATATTCACCGGCATCCTTGATCAGTTCGCGCGGAGCATCCTTGACCTGCAGACCGCGACAGAGGTGACAGGAGGCGTGATAGGTGATCTTTTCACCCGTGTTCACAAAGTCATCGGCAGTCAGCTTGAGCTTATCATGGATAAAGGAGCTGAAATCGATGATTTTTTCGGAGAAGAACTGGGCCTTGTGGCTCATTTCGGGATCATCGGCCAGGAGCTTGGGATAGCTGTGCTTGAGATGGGAAGCGCAGCTGGCGCAGAGGGTGACAATATAGTCGTAATTGCCGTTGTAGAAGGCATTGATATTCTGCTTGGCAACATCAAGACTCGTGGCGCGCTGGCCCATCATTTCAAGCGGCAGGCCGCAGCAGGTCTGCTCCATGGGAAATTCCACAGCCACGTTCTTGGCACCCATAATCTTGACAGCAGCTTCCAGCTCTTCAGGATAGATGAAGTCCTGGGCGCAGCCGGCAAAAATGGCCACACGCATCACAGGCTGGGAGACATTGGGCTTAATGGCCGGGAAGCGGTCTCTGAAGGCTTTGTCGGCAATGGCCGGCAGGGCCTTGAAATTGTGCTTGCCAAGGAAGATGGCCGGCAGATGGCGCTGGTACTGTGAACCGCCGGTGAATGGCTTCTGGGCGAAGCTGGCGAATTTGAGCAGAGAATGGAAAACCTTGCGGTTCTTCATGGCTGCGCTCATCAGGGCGCCGGGAACGCTGCCCTCTTCGGCGGTCAGGCGGCTGCGGATTTCACGAATCAGGCGCGGCAGTTCAATGCCGCCGGCACAGACATTGGCGCAGGATTCACAACCGATACAGTTCTGGCAGAGATACTTGGCCTTGTCCTTGCCATGGAAGAAATAGGTGAGAATCAGGCCGATGGCACCGATGTAGATATAGCCCATCTTATGGCCGCCAACGAGACGGAAGACCGGGCAGACATTGGCGCAGGCGCCGCAGCGTACGCAGCGGAAAATCTGCTTGAAGAGCGGATCTTTGGAAATTTCACGGCGGCCGTTGTCCAGGAAGACCACGTGCATTTCCTTGGTGCCGTTTTTGCCCGTCTGACATTCATTGGCACCGCAGATCCAGGTCACATAGCTGGTCAGACGCTGGGCCGTAGCGTTTCTGGGCAGAACCAGAAGAGCTGTCAGGGCTTCATCCAGTGAGGGAATGAGCTTGTCGATACCGGCAATGGCCACATGCACGCGTGGAAGCGTTGTGACCATACGCGCATTGCCTTCATTGGTCACTGTGGCAATGGCACCGTTCTCGGCTATGGCAAAGTTGGCACCGCTGATGCCCATATCGGCGGCAATGAATTTGCGGCGCAGTTGCACACGCGCCACTTTCACCAGACGCTGAATGTCTTCGCGGTCCTGCTCCTCACCTGTGGCTTTCTGGAAAACGTCGGCCACCTGATAACGCGAGAGGTGAATGGCGGGCATGACCATGTGCGAGGGACCTTCATGGCGCAGCTGAATAATCCATTCTCCAAGGTCTGTCTCGTCCACCACAAAACCCTGACGTTCGAGCTCGGGGTTGAGCTCGATTTCCTCAGCCGTCATGGATTTGGATTTCACAATGTATTTGACATTGTTCTGCCTGGCGATACGCGCAATGGTCATGCGGGCTTCAGCCGCATCCTTGGCCATGTGCACGTGCACGCCGCGTTTTTCGGCTTCGCTTTTGAACTGCTCAAAGAGCTCGTCCATATGCTGGCAGGCATAGTCTTTGGCGTCGGCGATTTTTTTGATCAGGCCGCGTTCATCCACTTCCTTGAAGACTGCTGTACGACTTTCGCGGTAGGAGATGGCAAAGTTGTCAAGCGTACGTCTCAGGAAGTCGTCGTGCAGGGCTTCGTCAAGTCTGTTATGGTAGTCGGAAGAACTGGTTGGTGCAGTATGCATGAGTTAGCCCTCCAGAAGAATGATGTGCAGTTCCAGTGGTCCATGGACGCCGATGGCGCTCACCCGTTCGATGTCGGCCGTACGGCTGGGACCGGTGATCAGGGTTGTATAGCTAACCTTGCCGTCATTCATGCGCTCCCGCAGAAACGGGGCAATGGAGGGCAGATCGGGATAGATTGTGGATTTCTTAAGGACAAGGACGTGAATCTCGGCAATCATGCCCGAAAGACGTACGTCTTCTTGATCCGTGATGGCCATACAGGTGCCGCTGGCGGCCACACCCAGTTCGGCAAAGGTCAGACCCACATCGATACCTGCCAGATGGTTGCGCAGATTATCTTTGATGCAGGCGATCTTCTGGCCTTCGCAGATTTTTTCAAGAGCGGCGAAGTCCTCATCGGAGAGACTGGGAGCCGCAAGAATTTTCGTGGCACGGGTCGGGCAGCCAAGCGGTCCTTTGGGGCCTGTTTCGACATTTTCAGGCGCGAGCAGCTGCGCCGGTTCCTTGGCCTTGCAGACCTCGAAGGCGTACTGCAATGCGTCAGCAACGCTTGCCTTTTCCACGACAGTGGCACTGACCAAAGCGGCTTTGGCCTTGAAGGTTTCGATCAGTTCCTGATTGAGTTCAGGCATGATGTTCTCCTTTAGAGAGTTAACAAGCATAGACAGTGCAGGAGGGTCATCTCGCGGTGATCAGAGGCTTTCCGCATAGAGTTCAATGGGGTGCTTGACCTGAACATTGTCGTTATTGTGGGAAAGCACATCCTCAAGCTGCATCATGCACGCGGGACAACCTGCTGACACCACTGAGGCGCCGCTGGCCACCACATTATTGCGTTTACGCTGCCCGATAGTGCGGGAATAATCATAATGGAAGAGATTGAACGATCCACCGCAGCCACAGCAGCGGTCGGCTTCGTTCATCTCGACAAGGGTATATTTGCCGCTCGCCTTGATCAGGGCGCGTGGCTGTTCTGTGACACCCAGACTCTTCTTCAGGTGGCAGGAATCGTGATAGGTGACCTTGACGCCTTCCTTGTTCTCTTTGGGCGTGACATGGAGAACATCAATGAGGAAGGCATTGATATCCATGGTCTTCTTGGCGATGGCCTCGGCGGCACGCTTGGAGGACGCATCAATGCGTTCGGCGTATTCAGGCCAAAGTTCCTTGATCGTCGAAGTGCACGAGCCACACGGGGTTACCAGGTAATCGTAGCTCTTGTCGGCCAGAAGATTGAGATTGACTTTGAGCTCATTGATCATGCCCTGGGCGTCGCCTGAGGAAACCGCAGGAATGCCGCAGCAGGCCAGGGAATCAGGCATATAGATCGAGACTTGATGGTGATGCAGGACCTTGATGCAGGCGAGCCCCATGTCGGTATACATTTTATCGCCAAGGCAGCCGGGATAGAAGGCAACCTTGAGCTGGCCCACACTGGGGCGTTCATCGAGGGCCCCGACTTTGGCGTGCAGACTTTCGGCTGCCAGAGGCCTGATATGCCGGTCGCCCAGCATGAAATTGAGCATAGGCGAGCAGACGGTTTTCTGGGGATCCTGTGAAGAGCGGAAGAGGAGCTTCTGCATGGGTGCGCCAAGGCGCATGGCCGCATTGAAGAGCTTGGGTCTTGCCAGAAGCTGGCGGAAGACAAGCTTTTTGGCCGGATGCAGACCAAGATAGCCGTGTACCACTTCGCGGGCCTCGCGGAAAATTTCCATGATTTTCACGCCGGGCGGGCAGGCAGCCTGACAGGAACCGCAGAGCAGGCAGCGACCCAGTTTGTCACCCAGAGCTTCGGCGTCGCGAAAGAGTTCATGGGCCATATTGCCGATGAGAGCCAATTTGCCGCGTGCCACGTCCGCTTCCATGCCCGAGGCTCCGAACATGGGGCAGACCGCCTGGCACATGCCGCAACGCATACAGTCGGTCAGTTTATCATCAAGCGCCATCAGGCGCTTGGCCAGAGCTTGTAAATCTTCCATGACTAGATCCCCACCAGTTTTGTCGGATTGAGCAGACCCTTGGGATCAAGTGCACGGCGCAGACGCTGCGAGAAGAGAATGGTGCCGCGGCTGGTTTCCTTTTCCATCCACTTGCTCTTGGCTGTGCCAATGCCGTGTTCGCCGGAAAGTGTTCCCTGCAGCTTGATGGCCACGTCGAACATTTCATCAATGGCCATTTCCACGCGGTGGAATTCTTCCTTATTGCGCTTGTCGCAGAGGAAGGTGGGATGGAGATTGCCGTCGCCGGCGTGACCGAAGGTGCCCACTTCGACCTTGTACTTGGCGGCGATTTCATTGACCGCCTTCATCATGGCAGGAATCTGCGAACGGGGTACGGTGGCGTCTTCGAGGACTGTGGTCGGCCGGCAGCGGGCGAGCACAGGCAGAGCCATGCGGCGGGCTTCCCAGAGCTTGAATTTTTCAGCGGCGTCCTTGGGAATGTGTACGGCACTGGCCTTGTTTTCCTTGAGCACGCGCTCCACGGCCAGGGCGTCGTCTTCCACCTGGGCCGGATGGCCGTCCACTTCGATGAGCAGAATGGCACCGGCTTCACGCGGCAGGCCTGAATGGGTGAAATCGTCAACACGCACGATGGTGTTATTGTCGAGGAATTCCAGCGTACAGGGCAGAACGTGGGCGGCAATGATGCCGGCCACAGCCTCGGCAGCGTTTTGCATGTCGTCAAAGACGGCCATCATGGCACGCGAGGCCTTTGGCGGGGGAATAAGTTTGAGAATGGCTTTGGAAATAATGCCGAGAGTGCCTTCGGACTGGATGAGCATGCCGGCGAGATTGTAGCCTGTGACGCATTTGACGGTGCGCGAGCCGGTTTTCACGATTTCGCCTGTGGCGTCAAAAAATTCGACGCCCATGACATAGTCCTTGGTGACGCCGTATTTCAGGCCGCGCAGGCCACCGGCGTTTTCAGCAATATTGCCGCCGATGGTCGAGACCGCCTGGGAACCCGGATCCGGGGGGTAGAAGAGTTTTTTCTCAGACACGGCCTGAGCAAACTGAGCTGTGATCACACCGGGCTCAACAACGGCATAGAGATCGTTGGAATTGATCTCAAGGATGTGGTTCAGACCATTGGTGAGAATAACCACAGTTTCCGAACGATCCGGAATGGTACCGCCCGAGAGATTGGTGCCGGCACCACGTACGGTCATGGGAATACCGTTCTCGTAGAGTTTTTTGACACATTCTCCGAGCTGCTCGGTTGTTGTGGGACGCACGACAAGAGACGGAATAACCGGCTCAAGTACCGCAGAATCATACGAATAGCTCTGCAGATCGGCTTCGGAAGAAAAGACGTTCTCCTTGCCGAGCATCCTTTCAAAATCAGAGATTAAGCCTTGACTTACCATGCATCCTGCTCCATTCGGCACGGACTTATGCCCATGATTAGGGTTGGGAACCGACGCCCGGGGCTTTGAGGCGCGTTTTTGCCGGATTTGGCCTGTCTTGGGACTTGTGATTCCAAGACAGTGCGCTTGGCCGGGAGCGTGTTTTCCAATGAGCCATAATGGCTTGAAGGTCTTGAAGCGAAAGACTTTTACGACACTTGATTACGTATCTTTGTTTTTAGCTGAAGAGCAATAGAGCGTCAACACTTGCATCTTTGAACAGGGCGGAAAAGGCTTTTTTTGTGCCGCTTGACCTGTTTTCTAAGGCTTTGCATTGCCATATTTTTTGCTCATACGTGCGGAACAAAAATGAGATCAGGAAAAACGGATTGCTTGAAATGATATTGAAATTTAATTTTATTTTTGCATACGATACCATTTTTCTCATACACGTATTGAGGAGTGAACGTCGATGCCGTTTGA
>JAGADH010000197.1 GCA_017613715.1 Desulfovibrio sp.
ACGTTTTGGAAAAGAGCCGGGAGCGGAAACAGTTTACGGCAGGGGGGCTGTGCTGTCAACGAGACTAACAATACATGCCACCATTGACAGAAAGCACCTGTCCTGTGATGTAGGCGGCTTTATCTGAGGCCAGAAACGACACGGCCTTGGCCACATCGTCTGCTATGCCCATGCGTTTGAGGGGAATGGCCTCGATATACTGGGCTTTGACCTCGTCAGGCAGATGGGCCGTCATATCGGTTTCGATGAAGCCCGGCGCCACGGCATTGCAGGTGATCTGGCGTGAAGCCAGCTCCTTGGCGCAGCTCTTGGTGAAGCCGATGATGCCGGCCTTGGCGGCTGCGTAGTTGGCCTGACCGGCATTGCCCATGAGACCAACCACGGAGCTGATGTTGATAATGCGGCCAGCACGGTTTTTGCTCATGATCTTGGCCGCCTCCTGCGTGACCGCAAAGGTGCCGCGCAGACAGACATCCACCACGGCCATGAAATCGTCTTCCTTCATCCTGATGAGCAGGCCGTCCTTGGTGATGCCCGCGTTGTTCACAAGACAGGCCAGACGAATCTTGTCCTTGACCTCGTCCTGAAAGAAACGCCGCACATCTTCAGTCCTGCTGATATCAAGGGCTGCGTGGCGCGCACGTCCGCCCAGTGCTTCGATTTCCTGCACCACAAGCAGGGCTTCCTCCTCCTTGCTGCGATAGGTCAGAAGGATCTGATAGCCGTCCTGGGCCAGCATCTTGGCAATGGCCCGGCCAATACCCCGGCTGCCACCGGTGATCAGGGCAGTGGCTTGTTCTTTGTCGAGTACTTGTTGTGTCATGAATGCATTTCAGCGTGGAAACCCCGTTGGACGGGTAGGAAACGCTGCCTCCGTTATTTTTCCGGTAAATGATTGCAAAAGCCGTGAAGCTTCTTTGACTTCGCACGGGCTGCCTCAGCTATCATCAATACCTCTGGATGTCCCTGAGAGACATCGGACTGCCTTTGTGAATGGCTAACGCGTCTGCCGAGACCTGCAAGCCTTGACTATGCTGTTCAAACTGCGGATTTGACTTATGCAGATTGAGCCAGGTTGCGTTTCTGTCAAAAAGCAGCAGGAAGAGCCTTTTGAGCAAAACAGGCTGCTGACAGAATGTGTGGCTAGGGAAAAAAGAATGGTCGTTCCTTGTTGACCCAAGAAACGACAAGGGCAGACGGAATGCGGGGAGAGCTGCCAATCAGAGCGCCCGTGAAAAACGCGTCAGTTCCTCGTTGGCCACAATGGTTTCGGCAAGTCTGGCGTTCGTTTCTTTACGGACAAAGGTCGCGCTCATTTTGATGGCATTGCTCATGGCGAGACTGTTGGAACGGCCGTGGCAGACAATCACCAGACCTTGCAGTCCCAAAAGCGGGGCACCTCCATAAGAGGCGTAATCGATGGTGTGGGCGAAATTTTTGAATGCGCCCTTGGCCAGCATGGCGCCAAGGGCGGGAAGAATGCCCGACGTGAAGAGACGTTTGAGCATGCGCATGAGCGAAGCCGCAAGGCCCTCGCTCATCTTGACAACAACATTGCCGACAAAGCCATCGCAGACCACAACATCAATATTGCCGGTGAAAATGTCCCGGCCCTCGGCATTGCCGATGAAATTGATGTTCTGCGCCATTTTCAGAAGCTCATAGGCTTCTTTGACCTGGCTATTGCCCTTGCCCTCCTCTTCACCGATGCTCAAAAGACTGACTCTGGGAGCCGGGTAGTTAAGAAGATCACGGGCAAAGGCATCACCCATTAAGCCGAACTGAAAAAGATGATAGGGACGGCAGTCCACATTGGCGCCGGCGTCAATAATCACCACGGGATTTTTTTCGGTCGGCAGCATAGCCGCAAGGGCCGGGCGTTCTACCCCGGGCAGGCGTCCAATGGTGAACATGCCACAGGCAACCGAGGCACCCGAATGGCCTGCACTGACCACACCGTTGGCCGTGCCGTCTTTGACAAGGCGGCAGGCCACCTGGATGGAGGCATCTTTTTTGCGTCTGAGAACATCGCTAGCCTTGTCGTTCATGCGTACGACATCGCTGGCGTGAACAACGTCATAGCTTGCACCCTGAAGATTCAGGCGCGCAAGCTCAGCCTCAATCTTCGCCGTATCACCCACGAGACGTACGTGCAGATCGTACCGACGTGAAGCGTCAATGGCACCGGGTACTACCACTGAGGGGCCGAAATCACCCCCCATGGCATCAACAGCTATGACAGGACTGTCCATTAGGCATTTTCAACCTTTTGGCTTACCACAAGGCGATTACGGTATTTGCCACAGGCAGGGCAGACTCTGTGCGGAAGCGTCGGCTCGCCGCAGGCGCAGTAGATGACCGAAGGAATCGTCACACGATCATGAGAGCGACGCATACCTTTACGGGAACGGGATTTTTTATTCTGCTGAACAGCCATTGTGTGCTCCTCATTAAGCATACGTTGATCTTTGTGGTCAGCCACAAAGAAAAAAAGACGCGAACAGTTCTCCTCTCAGGAAAACCTGTCGCAGTGAAAAAAGTCAAAAGAGTATAAGCCAATGACCCAGCGCTGTCTAGCTGCTTGTGCCCGCTCAGGCAAAAAAGCTGCTCAGTTTTTTCCCTGAGGTTCTGCTTTGTCCTGGTGGAGCGTCAGATGGCGAAAAACTGCCATACGCGGATCGGCTTTGGCTTCTGCACAGGAACATGTACTCACGTTGCGGTTACAACCGCAGACCGGACAGAGGCCCTGACAATCAGGCTTGCAGAGAGGATTAGGCGGAAGAGCCAGCATGAATTCTTCCCAGAGCAAAGCCCCAAGATCAAGCAGCGGCGAGTTCTTTTCTCTGTACAGACGGCTTTCACTGCTGAATTGTTTTCCAAGGCTTGGGCCTTGTCGACTTCGTCCTCTTCCAACGGCAGTTCTTCAAAATCTTCAAAGTCCCAGCTGATGCGCTGGCTGATGGCTTCGGCGCAGCGCCGGCAAGGCAGGGAAACTTCGCCCTCAAGATGTCCCTTGACCAGGCAGCCCTGGGGAAAGGGTGTCAGCGTCAGCTTGGCCTGAAGAGGGCTTGTGATGCGGACGTCCATGGCAAATTCCGCAAGGCCTTGCTGCCACAGTGACTGCTCGTCGATGACAAAGGCTTTGCCCTCAGGGGGCAGTTCGTTGATGGCAATGATGAAAGACGGACTTAATGGCTGCATAAACTTTTCTCGCTGAGGCCCGTCGTACTCTCATGGATGAGGAGAGCGACTTTTTGGGCTTTGGGGCTGTGTTTGATTTGATATTCAAGACTGAGGGCAAGGCTTTTGCTGGGCTTCTGGGCAAAGGCTAAAAGCCGGCAGGGCCTGCGGCCTCGGGTATAGCGTGCGCCTCCGGGCAATTCGCCGTTGTGCTGGGCCAGCCTGCGTGCGAGATCTGTCGTGATACCGCAGTAGAGACTATGATCAGCGCAGCTGAGCAGATACACATACCAATTGAGCGATTCTTGGCTCATATGACTGTCGTTGGGCTTGGCTCAGAGACTTCACGTCTCTGAGGCGGTTCTTGCAATTTCTGTCGTTTGCGCTAGTTTCAGCCCTTCACTGCTCTGCTTCTTGGACTGCAGAGTCTTTTTTTTGTCTTTTGAGAGGTGAAAGGTATGTATCATAGGCTGCGCATAGCGTTTTTTTTCTTGCTGTTTTCTCTTGTGTTTGGCTTGGCGGGCTCTGCTCTGGCCGAAGATGACGAGGCCATTCTCAAGAAAGCATGGCTTGCCTATAATGTAGGACATTATCAGGAAACATTGACTTTGCTTCAGCCTTTGGCTCTCAATGGCAATGCCGTGGCTCAGATTCTCGTTGGCCGCTGTTATGAAAGCGGATTAGGGCTTGCCCAGGATCTGGAAACCGCAGCCAAGTGGTATACCCTGGCTGCCGAACAGAAAAATAGTCAGGCGCAGGTTTTACTTGCTTACTGCTATGAACATGGTCTCGGTGTGCCTAAGGATGAGGGCAAAACACACGAGCTGATGCTGCAGGCAGCCGAAGGCGGCAATGCCGAGGCGCAGTTTAATCTGGCTCTCTATGCCAGCAAGGGCCTCTACGGTGAACAGAAGGATCCCAAACAGAGCTTTGTCTGGGCCAAGAAAGCGGCCGATCAGGGGTATGCCCAAGCTGAACGCTGGGTCGGGGCTTGCTATGAATACGGTGTGGGCACAACGGCTAATGCCCAGGAGGCCGAAATCTGGTACGCCAAGGCCCGAGCCAAGGGGCTTGACAAGGAAGGTATTCTGAAAATGGTGCACGAGTTCAAATAGCCGCTTGCTGCGAGTATGACAAGACATCCCACTTTTGGGATGTCTTTTTTTTGGGGGCTAGGCTGAACGCTTGATCAGGTGGATATCCTTGATTTCAAGTTCAGGTGTGGCAATACCGCGGAACATATTCAGTCTGAGCACAAAGGCCAATTGCACGATCTTGCCCTCGAGCAGCGGTGGAGGGAAGGTGGCTCCCATACGCCATCCCTTG
>JAGADH010000198.1 GCA_017613715.1 Desulfovibrio sp.
CCATGTTTCACACTTTCCACCTGGAACCTCCAAGTGGAATAAGATTGAGCACCGTTTGTTCGCTTACATCAGTAAAAACTGGCGCGGCAGACCACTGACGACACTTGCTATAGTAGTCAGCCTCATAGCGTCAACGACAACCAGAGAAGGACTCGTGGTGCAATCCGGAATAGATACAAACGAATATGTGAAAGGAATTAAGGTCACAGATGAGGAGATACGAGGGTTCAGCCTTTCGCGTGATGAATGGCATGGAGATTGGAACTACGTTATCTCCTCTCAAAATTAAATCTTATTTTTGGGCAAATCCTAAGCTTCTTGGCTTTTGTCACGCTGAAAGGTTAAAGTTTTTTTCCAAAAGACCCTTAGCATATCAGCTTTGAAAACAGGATTGGATTGCCCTGCTCAGAAAACTGCTTTAAGTTCCTTTCCCGCATACAGGAGTTCACAGCAATGATTGAACGAGAATCCGCCTTGGCGTTACCGGCTTGGCGCGATATGCCGCCATCTCTTACGCAGCATGCGTTGGCCTCCGAGGCCGTCTTGCGCGCCCTCGCCCGCCGCTTCGACGAGGATGAGGATGTCTGGGGGCTCACCGGTCTTCTGCACGATCTTGACTACCCCTCCACATCACAGACTCCGGAGCGCCATGGGCTGGAAGCGGCCAACGCCCTTGCCGGCCTGTTGCCGGAAGAGGCGCTGAACGCCATCCGAGCGCACAATTCCGAAATGAACGGCTTTACGCCATCCACCCGTTTGGACTTCGCCCTGCGTTGCGGCGAAACCGTCACCGGTCTCATTGCCGCGGCCGCACTCATGCGACCCACCGGACTTGAAGGCATGATCACCAAAAGCATCAAAAAGAAAATGAAGGACAAGGCCTTCGCCGCAAGCGTCAGCAGGGAAAACATCCGTCAATGCGCCGAGATCGGGCTGGAACTGGACGAATTTCTCGCCATCGCCATTGAAGCCATGCGTAACAATGCCTCTGGACAGAACTCATAACTGCTTTCCATGCCCGCGAGACTGGTCCCAGAGAAGCAAGCTCCACGAGGGGAAAAAAGTAAAAACTTGCGGGGTTCTGCCGTACCTTTCAGGCTTCAGACCATTTACAGTGCGTCCTGCCCATCTGCCCTGATACTTTCTTCCTCCACAAGCTGTAAAAGCTGAATAATCATTACTTCACCCGGGGACATTACATGAAAACAATCAGATTGCTGTATCCGGACCACGTCAGCGGGGGTCTTGAAACATATTGCTTCGGTGCAAACCTACTTCAACACATTCTGCCGAGGAATGAAGGACAGCCTCTTGTCACGGTGGACATTCTGCCTCCGGACGGCAAGGAAAAATCTATTTCAAACGGAATATACGCCGAGAGTGAGGTACTGCATGGAATCATGGATGCGCAGTCCAAGCTTGCCACTGAAAAGCCGGACAGAGTTATTACAATAGGTGGCAGCTGCATCGTATCGCTCGCGCCCTTCGACTACTTGCATGGGCTGTATTCAAATTGCGGAATCGTCTGGATTGATGCTCATCCTGATGTCTCAACCGTGGACGACGGCTACCCGTATACCCATGCAATGGTGCTTGGAAGCCTTATGGGTCATGGAGCCGCGCAACTGTCCGCTCAAATGAAGAATGAGAAGTTCAAGCCGGATGAGATCCTGTACATAGGTTTGCAACCGCTTCATGGGTATCAGGAAAAGTTTCTGGCAGACATTGGCGTCGATTACAAGATTCAGGACAAGGCTTTCCTCTCCACGGATGAAATCAAGGCATTCCTTGGGAACCATGACCACATACTTGTTCATTTCGACATTGACGCCCTTGATGAACATGGATTTCATTCCACTTACTTTGCCAATTCAGAGCTGGTTGGAGACGGTGCCGGCGGCGGTAAGATGGACATGGAAACTCTGGCCAGGACGCTCAAGACAATCACGGACAATTCGGATGTCGTCGGGTTTAGCATCGCTGAATATCTGCCTTTTGATGAGCAGCGACTTCATAAGGTGCTGTCCGGCATAAAGCTGTTCACTGAGTGACGAATGCCCCGCACCCACTGTAAGGTTCAACCTAGCAAATCTCCAGTCCGACGAACATCGAGCAATAACGCAAAAAAAAAGCCCCCTGCCGAAGCATGGAGCTGCAATTGGAATAATCGAGGCCGCCCTTGGCCAGAACCCGTTCTCTTTTGTTTCCGCTCCGTTCTGATTTGTCGGCAAGGGACGTGCTCGGCGGCAAGAGAGGTATATCTCAGAGCCGTCTTTCACTCACAAGGCGGCCGCTCCGCATGCGAACGAATGCTTGTCCCGCAGGATAAGCAAAAAACTACCGAAAATTTTTGGTGTCAGTTCAGTGGAAATTTTCAGGAACGCTACGCAGGATTTCAGCAAGCATCCGCGTCTTTTCTTCGGGAATCCGGCGGGTGTTCTTTTCGTAGGCCGAAATATGGCTTTGCGGAACGCCGATTGCCTTGGCAAGCTGAGCCTGGGTCAGCTCCGCACGTAACCGCAGGCCCCGCAGCATTTTTCCGGGCCGCTCATGTTCCGGCATCGGCGGTACAACGATGGCATCTTCAAGCTGAATCGTACCTCCGAGCTTTTCAATCAGCGCGCTGACTATCTCCAGGCAGTTGCGCGGCAAGGTTATGCTGGCTTGCACAGCAGCGGTGCTCTCCATGTCGAATCTCCTTAATATGGCGCTTTGCCGCGCGTACCGACATACTCAACAGTGCAGACGGTAATTTTAATGTTCCCGTCTTCGCTCTCAACAATGACCCATAAGGCGACAATATCCCTCGTCAAATGACAATGGTAGGCGTTGTCAGCATATTGTCGCACAGGGCCGAGATTATGCCATCCCCGTCCCAGAGGCTTCCCTTTCGTCGCCCGCATATCCTCCTCAAGGGCCTCAAGAATGGCCCTGACGGATGCGTTCAGCTTCTGGCGGCTCTTCCACGCCTTTTTCGTATACTGCACGATTACGGACATGCTACATTCTCTTTTGGTATATTTTATACCACAAATATTAATCGCAGGCAAGTGTTTGGCTAGTGATATCTGCTTTTCCTTGATGGAAAATCCCTCTCCACGAGATCCTGCTGCTTAAATGACAGCTTGAGTCGCAAGGCCAGCCACAGTATTACATTGTCATTTTTGGGAATCAGGCATAGTGAATCTTACATCCCTCAAGCGAGAACGCAAAAAAAAGTAAGCGTCTTACCCCCCTTCTAGCCCCACCTGGGGTTTTGTGCAAACCTCCCTCCCCAAACAGGGAGGTTTTTTTATGGCCAAATTCAGCTTTGAACAGAAGGCCGCATTTCTGAGTGAATGGCAGAAGAGCGGCTTGAGCAAAAAAGCGTTCTGCCAGCTGCGAGGTCTCTCGTACTGGTCCTTTCTTCTGTGGGTGAAGGCAAGCAAGTCAAAACAACTACCTGTACCGACGTCGCCGGTACAGATCGTTCAGGTAGGCTCCATCAACTTGTCGATGGGAAGGCAGGCAGATTCAGGAGTGCGATTAGAGGTAGGGAATGTGAAGGTGGGACTTGATGAGAATTTCTCGGCGCAGGCTCTGGCTCGCGTATTGGAGGTGCTCAAGCAATGCTGAGTATCGCCGACAGTACGAGTGTCTTTCTGATCCCTGGCGTGACAGACATGCGAAAAGGCATTGAGCGTCTGAGCACGGTGGTGGCTTCTATGACCACGGAAAACATTTTTTCTGGTGCTTATTTTCTTTTTTGTAGTAGAAATAGAAAAACAGTGAAAATTTTATACTGGGATAGAAATGGTTTTTGTTTATGGCAGAAAAAATTAGATAAGGAGAAATTCTGGTGGCCAAAAGATGTTGAAGATGTGAAAAATTTGGAGCCTTACGAGTTGAGATGGATACTTGATGGATTAGATCCAACATCAATTCATGGTCATCAAACTCTAAACTACAGTTCAATTTTTTGAACTGAAAAAAAGTGAAAAAATATGTTGACACGTCTTGTTGCTGCGTGTATTCTTATTGAATGAACAACAGCATCTCGCTATATGCATTTCAGCAACTACAAAAGAACTATGCTAAAAGCCAAGAGTATGTTGGCATCTATAGGCATCAGATCGTTTCTTTGAAGACTGAAGTAGCAATTCTCACAGAAAAAGTTCGCATGCTTCAAGAACATGCAAACCATTTGACGAAGATGCTGTTTGCTCCCAAATCCGAAAAGACCACAAACAAGTCGCCTGATGTATCTCAGGGGAGCCTGCTCGATTATTTCGATGAACTGCCAGAATGTCAGCAGGAAATGAACACGAAACAGGAAGAAGAGGCTGAGGCAGAAACTGAAACCATAACCTTCACACGGAAAAAGCGTCGTAAGAAAGGTAACGAAGAATCATCCCCGGTCATTGACCGTTCCCTCGTGACGCTCGTCGATCATCCTTCAGAGGATCCTACTGAGATCGGTGAGATCTCAGACCACACATGTGCCTGCGGCGCCAACATGGTGAAAACAGGCGAAAAGACCGTCACGAAGATAGAGTTCGTTCCGGCACATTTCGAGGAGCATGTGTATCACGAGTCGATATATACCTGCCCCAACTGCTCTGGCGACCCTGAACACTGCGGGCCGATCCTGCCTGCGGCTTTGAATAACCAGCTCCTGCCCGAGGCCTTGCCGACGAACAACCTTCTGGCTCAGCTCGTCTACAACAAATACTGCTGCTCCCTGCCCTTGTATCGGCAGAATGACATCTTTGTAGACCTTGGTGTGGAACTCAGCCGGGCCTCCATGTCCCGCTGGCTTCTCGACGGCAGTGAACTCTGCATGCCGTTGTGTGATTGCCTGCTGAATCAAATTCAGCTCGGCGAGATCCTCAATATGGATGAGACGAGACTGCAGGTGCTGCGTGAAGAAGCGCGGGCAAATACCACCAATTCACATCTCTGGTACATGTGCGGCGGTCGTGATGGTCCTTGTCGATATTTTTACTACAGTATCAGTCGAAGTGGAGCGGTCGCTACCTACTTGATCGGCCCGTTTCACGGCTATCTTCAAACAGATGGGTACGCAGGATATAACGCCGTCGGTAACCAGCCTGGTATAATACATGTCGGGTGTCTGGATCATATTCGTCGAAGGTTTGTCGCGACCGTGAACGCCTGTGCTCAGACTATGCCTTTATCTGTCTCAATCGCTCAGCAGATACTCAACGAGATCCGCAAGGTCTATCTCGTGGAGCGTACGCTACGCGACCAGAACCTGCCTGCTGACATCTTTCTTACGAATCGAGCAGAAATGGTGCAGCCGATCCTGAGCACCATAGAGTCGTACATAGACAAGTACCTTCCTACAACGCCCCGCAGCTCCTTGCTGGGGAAAGCGTTGAGCTATGCTCATGGGCAGTGGAAGTTCCTCTGCAACTACCTGTTGCACCCCGGTCTTGGGCCTAGCAATCAACTCGCTGAAAACGGCATCAGACCCGTGGCCGTGGGACGTAAGAACTACCTTTTCGCAGGCGACCCTCGGGGAGCCAAAGCGCTCGCCTGCTACTATTCACTGATCGAAACAGCAAAGGCAAACGACATCAGACCTCTGACCTACCTGACCTACGTCTTTGATCACATTCGTTCTACCCCAGGAGACAGAATGTCTGTCCTTCTGCCTTGGAACTGCGACCTGGCAAGATAGTCTCCATATCCATAGCCATACTACTCGGGAGCCCCGGCGGTAACGTCGGTGGCTCCTTTTGTTTTTGGCGGCATGGTAGGCATGCGGTCGGAAACAGATCCCATGAATCCTATACGCTTACGCCCTTTGGTACGAAGGGAGCGCTTTCGGAGAGAGCGCATTAAGCCACAATATACGCTCCGAAATCCCTTGGAGACTATCCCCCCATTGAGACGCTACCTCCTCTGTTACGCGCTGAGGGGGGGGCATCCCCTCAGGGGGGTCCCCTTAAAAAAATTTGCCTCCCCCCCCAAAAAAAATGAGAGCCACGATACCGGCAAGTACCGTGGCTCAGAGAGGTGTCAATCCCCCCACCTATGACGCTTACGAAACAATTCTGAAGACAAAGGAATGCTGTATTTGCATACCGGCCTTTGACATGCTCGACAAGGTGGTGGGCATCGGCACCGTGCATGGCTCGGCGTGCGACAAGTTTGAAC
>JAGADH010000199.1 GCA_017613715.1 Desulfovibrio sp.
GGCCAGAGGGGACCTTGCGGGCTGCTGAGCTGCGGGAAGCGGGATAAAAGCCAGTCCGCATCGGCCAGAGAAGCTAGCAGGGCAAAATAGGGCCTGTAGCGCGTATGCGCTATGATCTCCTGGCCAAGAGCCGTAAAAAATCGCTCCTTGGCCTGACGGTAGCCTAGGGTTGCCATGGGATTTGGCCGGCAGTCCAGGCGATAGCCCAGAAGAGGCATTTCTGTGCCCACGACAATCAGTTCGGCGTTTTTTTCCTGGTGCTGATTGGCTATGCGCTGCAGCTGCGGATAGGGAAGTGGCAGGAAATGCCCCTCAACCCCTTCGTATTCAGACCAGCCCCAGGTGCCAAAAACATGCTGCTGGAATTCAAACATACGCGTCAGGCACGGACTTTTGATCTGTCCGTAATTGCCCCCGTGCTGGATGAACATCAATCTGTGACCCCGGGCGCGCAGGCAGGCTAAATGCTGACGGTACTGGCTGTCCTCATAGGCTCTGATGCTTGCCACAAAGACACGGCTCTGCCTGGCCCTGGGCAAAGCCTGCGGATGCACAAGCTTTTTCAGCGAAGCGGGCAGGGCCTTGAGAAAGATGGGCAGAAGATCATCTGGCAAATCATCATTGCTCACAGCAAGCGTTTGGCAGAGCTGCTTAAGAGAACGTGAATGGTCAGGGCCCTGACTTGGGTGGGCCAAAGCCAGGGAAAAACGCAGGCTTTGCCAGAGAGAGACCCCTTTAAGATGCGGAAAGGGCAGATAGAGCAGCGCGTTGGCGATGCTTGCACGCAGTCTTTGTCTGAGTGTCTGCGGTTTTTCTTCCGGTCGAGCTTCAGGCTGTGGCCTAGCTGCACAAATCTCCCAGGCTTCTGGCAAGGCGCTTCGGCGAAAAAGCCAGGAAAAGAGCCAGTGATTAAACGTGAGGCCCAGAGCGCCGCGCAGGCTGACGTCGTTTTCGTCGATGAAGTTGAAGTCAAGCTCATCGGGCAAGAGCGGCAGTATCAGAGGCTCATGGGCAAAGATCTGCAGAAGCAGCCTGATGCGCAAGAAGCGTTCCACAATTTGCTCGGCCACACGACCGGCCCAGGGTACAAGGAGCGTCTCCCAGTAGCTCCAGGGCAGATCCAAGGCCCTGGCACTGAGCGCATTGGCTATGCGCGGCAGATACTCGCCTGTCAGGGCCATGGCCCTCTGTCCAGCCTCTTGCAGACGGTCGGCCGTGTTCAAGGGCTCAGGCGCAAAAGAAAAGCGCTCTTCCCAGTCAGGAAAAAGTTCCTCCTGGCCGGCGAAAACCCACGGTCCTGCACAGAGCAGCGTTGCGGCCTGGCATTGGGGCGTAATGGCTCCCAACTGCAGAATTCTTCGCCTAGGCGCGTTCAAGATCCCCCCAGGTCAGCACGTGATCGTCTTCGATGGCCGTACGCGTCACAAGGCCCAGAACCTCGTCATAAAAGCGCGGTGAGATGCCATGCGCAGGTCGCTTCCAGGTGAGGTCAGAGGCTTCAAGACGATGACCCTTGGGCAGGGCGCGGGCTGTTACCAGAGATCTTCTGGCATGTTGGCGGGCGGGTTCTTCGCTGGGCAAAGCATGAATTTTGCATTCACCGATGGCAAGCAGCACTTCCTGCATGCTGTTGCGGAAGCGTTTGAGATCGTCTTTGTCCATGGCGTGATAGTGATCGTTGCCAGGCAGCGTTTTATCGTGAGTAAAGTGCTTTTCAAGAATGCAGGCGCCCAGAAGTGTTGCCGTCGTGAGAATATGCATGTCCGCCGGCAGGGTATGATCGGAATAGCCGATGGGATGATCGGGAAAATGTTGCCTGAGCGCCAGAATTTGCCCCAGGGCCGCATTGGCGTCGGCTGTTGGGTAATTGAGAACGCAGTGCAGAAGCGCCAGAGGATTGCCTGCCTCTTCGATCCATTCGACGGCTTCGGCGATTTCATGCAGGTGACTGGCGCCTGTGGAAAGCAGAATGGGTTTCTGATAGCTGCAGAGAATGCGGATAAACGGCTTATTGGTGATATCCGAGGATGAGATTTTGAAGACATCCATCAGATCGTTCAGAAAGGCAGCTGATTCCACATCAAAAGGCGTGGAGAGAAACGTGATGCCCGTCTCGTCGCAATAGCGCTTGAGCTCTTCAAATTCCTTTTTCCAGAAACTGTCGTGTTTTTTAAAAAGGGCATACTGACTCTGGGTCGGTTCCTTGCGTGTATCCCAATAGGCCGGAGAATCTTTGGATGCCAGTGTCTCCGCCTTATACGTCTGAAATTTGATGGCGTCGGCTCCTCCCTCCTTGGCTTCGTCGATGAGACGGCGCGCGAGATCCATTTTGCCTTCGTGATTGACACCTGCTTCGGCGATGATGTAGGGCATGACAGGTTGTGATGCATATGGCCTGGAAAAGAGATCGTGCAGGGACATGATTATTCAGCGCCTGGCGCTGCCTCCGTTTTTTTTGGGTTGTGGCCTCTAGAGCGGGCGAAGTTTCTATACTCGCAAACGCTGCACTTGAAAAGATCAAAAATTTGGATGAAAAAAAAGGGCAATTTTTATTGTTTTCTTATGAGAACTGACCGGCTATAATCCAAAACATAGCCTTTTTGCCAAAGACTTTTAAGGAGCCGTGGTGAAGCGAGCCGTATTGTATCTTGTGAGTTTTTTTGCTGTCGCCATTTTTGCTCTCATGGCTTACTGGATCAGTGAGAGCGTGGTCGTGCGCGGCGTGGAAAAACTTGAACAGCAGCATGCCGAAGAGAGCATGGTGCTGTTGAACAATTATTTCAATACGATCGAGCATCAGGTGCAGAAACGCACTGAGGACTGGGCCTGCTGGGATGAAGCCTATTGTTATATGGACGAGAGGAACAGCGACTTCATCAAAAGCAATTTTGACGGCGACTTCCTCAATGACCAGAATATCGCCTTTGTGCTTTTTTTTCGGGACAGTGATCAGCCTTTTACGGTTGTTGACCCCAAGCAGGAAGAACACGACGAGGCCTTTGCCGCTGCGCGCCAGGAGACGTGTGCACGCATTCTGGCTCGTATGGAGAGCGAGGAGCAGGACTTGCTCTCGGGCTTTGTGAATATCGCAGGTCAGGTCCATATCGTGGCAGCACACAAGGTCTATGACGGCAATCAACAGAAACCGCCCAAGGGCTATCTTGTCATGGGGCAGTCCCTGGACAAGACTTTTGTGCAAGAGGCTGAACGCTTCACACGCAAGCGTTTTTCTATTCTGCCGCTTGCTGCCTACGACGATCCAGCTTTTTCGGTCTATGAGGATGTCAAGATTGCCAAGAATCCTGATGTCTTTTTCGTGCTGTCTCGCTGCTCAGATCTTTTTCACAAGCCTTCCTATTGTCTCAAGCTTGAGATTGACAGAAATATTGCCCTTTTGGGCAGACAGATGTCCACCAAGAACTTTCTTTTGATGCTCGGGCTTGGCATGGTGCTTCTGGTGGTCGGCATGTCCATTCTGCATTACAACGAGCGTGCCGCCATGCAGCGCGAGCTTGAGTTTCGGGAAAATCACGACAGCCTTACAGGGCTCATGAATAAGGCCTGTCTTCTTTCGCAGCTCATCAAGCTCCTAGACATGGCCAAAAAGAGTCAACATGTCATTGCCGTGCTCTTTGTGGATCTGGACCGCTTTAAGAGCGTCAACGACAGCTACGGCCACCGTCTTGGCGATGAACTGCTGATGCAGGTAGCTCGCAGACTGGAGAAGGTGCCGTTTTTTGGCCTGCTGGCACGTTCAGGCGGAGACGAATATCTGCTTGTGGCAGACTGCGTCAGCAGAGAAGAAGTGGAGAATCTTGGCAATCTGATACTCTCAACGCTCAGCCGTGAATATGTACTCTCTGACAAGACCTTTTTTCTGAGTGCAAGCATTGGCATTGCCTGTTCTCCTCAAGATGGCTGCGATGCCCATCAGCTCATACAGCGGGCTGAGCTTGCCATGTACGTCTCCAAGCAGCGCGGCAAGAATATTCTGACCTTCTTTGATCCTCAGATGGACAAGGATGTCACGAAGCGTATCGCTTTGGAGGCCGCTCTCTACAAGGCTGTGGAAGACAATGCTCTGACGGTCTTCTATCAGCCCAAGGTGGACAGCATCCGGCGCAAGGTGGTTGGGCTTGAGGCTTTGGTGCGCTGGCATCTGGACGATGGCTCCTGGATTCCGCCTTCGGCCTTTATTCCCGTGGCTGAAGAAATCAATCTCGTGACGCAGATCGACATGCTTGTTTTGCGCAACGCCTGCCGCAAGGCCAAAATCTGGGCCAGGGAAGGCTGTTCAGTGCCTATTTCCGTGAATATGTCGGCCAAAAGTATTCTTAGCGAGAATTTTGCCGAAGAGGTTCAAAAGATGATTGCTGAGGAGGGTACAGATCCCGCTCTGATTGAGGTGGAGGTCACGGAGACCTGTCTGATGACGCATCTTGACATTGCCTCCAAGGTCATTGACAAACTCACGCAGGCGGGCATTCAGGTTTCCCTTGACGATTTTGGCACGGGCTATTCCTCGCTGCTCTATTTGCATGCCCTTCCCATTGCGACGCTGAAGATCGACAAAAAGTTCATTGACGATCTCAATGCCAGCAGCAATAGCTCCAATAATCTCGTCAAGGGCATTCTGGCGCTGGCTGCGGGGCTCGGCATGGAGACAGTGGCTGAAGGCGTGGAAGAACGTTCTCAGCTCGATTTCCTCATCGAAAACGGCTGTGCCGTGATCCAAGGCTATTTTTTCTCAAAGCCGCTCAATCCCAAGGACTGTGAGGATTTTCTTTTTTCGCAGCAAGATCGCTTTGATCAGCTTCTGGGTACGGCGTAAGTCACATGGCAAAAAACGTCTTGCAAGGCGGGTTCAACTTTGTTAAGGTTAAAGGTATGCTAAGCTGTAGAGCATTAGCAGGTAGGGCTTGAACGGTCCGATAGATGCCTTGGGCGATCTCTTCGCTTAAGGAAGCCCATTTGGGTGTTCGCCAAGTTTCATGGACGAAACTTCAGGTAGGTATGTTATGGGTAAGGCTATTCGTACATACTTCGGTCCGAGACGACAGGAAGTCAGTCAAGGGCAGATGTTGTTAGGTCTGTATGATGGCGCGCTGCAGTATCTGCAGCAGGCACGTGATCAAATGTTGGCCCGGAAGTTCGCTACACGCAGTTTGCTTGTCAACCGGGCGCTTGAAATCATTGGTGAGCTTTCTCGCTCTCTTGATATGAAGAGCGGAGGCGATCTGGCTGCCAAGCTGAATACTCTTTATCTGCTTTGTTCATCCCGGCTGCTTTCAGCCAGCGAGACCATGAGTGTGGATGATCTGGACAGCGTGGTGAATATTCTCACCCGTCTGCGTTCTATTTATTCACAGTTCCCGGGGTCTTTGGAGCGTACGACGGACGCTGAGCAGGTCTGTCTCGCTGAGAACGGAAGCTGATACCATACGTCTCCCACCTCCTTATCTTTTCTTGCGTACCTTTCACAATGTGAAAGGGTCTTCTCTTATATCCTTTTTTCCCCCGCCTCTTCCCTTTCTTTCCCTTCGTTCAGCCAAGCATTTTCACGTTTGGGCAAAAAAAAAAGCCCCACTTGCGTGAGGCTTTGTTCTCTCTTGAGTGCTATTAGTACCTGGGGGCACGAGGAGCACGAGGTTTGGCTTCGTTCACCCTGAGGGTACGTCCACCAAAGCTGTAGTTTTCCAGTGCTTCAATAGCGGCATTGGCGGCTTCGTCTTCCATTTCGACGAAACCGAAACCACGTGCACGACCAGTCTCTCTGTCACTGATCAGTTTGACGGACTGAACTTCACCATAGGCCTGGAAAAGTTCGCGTACCTGTTCCTCAGTAGCCGACCAGGGAAGATTTCCCACATAAATGGACTTAGACATGAAATAACCTCTCGAAAAAACAGTACGACTGCGTAGTTCCCAGTAAAAACAGTTTACTGGCACGCACGAAGAATGAGTAAATCATGCTTTAGGTTCTTTGTCAACGACAAATGCCCAATTTATGCGTCAGAAGGTGGATGATCAAGGCTTGAGGCCAGACTTTCTGAAGGCAGGCCAAGCCAGTCTTCAGTCAAATTTTCAAACGATGTGTAGCGGGAGTGGAAGACCAGTTCGGCTATGCCTGTGGGGCCGTTGCGCTGCTTGCCGATGATGATTTCAGCTTTGCCCACTTCAGGTCGGTCGGCTGGATTTTTATGCTTATAGACATCATCTCGATAGATGAACATGATGATGTCGGCATCCTGTTCGATGGCACCTGATTCACGTAAGTCAGACATCTGTGGTCTTTTATCCTCACGGGCACGCTCTTCAACTTTGCGGTTGAGTTGGGAGAGAGCAACTACAGGGATATTCAGGTCTTTGGCCACAGCTTTGAGCGTACGGCTAATATCGGAAATTTCCAGTTCGCGCGAGTCTTTGCCACGGGGACTGCGCATCAGCTGAAGATAATCGACGACCACAAGCCCGATATCGTACTTTGCTTTCAGCCGCCGTACGCGCGCACGCAGTTCCATGGTCGAGAGCGTGGCTGTGTCGTCGATATAAATGGGGGCGCCATTTAATTTACCACCAGCTTCATAAAGCAAGTTCCAGTCTTCGTCGGTGAGTCGGTAGGCCTGTCGCAGCTTGCTCATGTCGACATGGGCTGTGAGGGCCAGCATGCGCTGAACCAGTTGCTCGCGGCTCATTTCAAGAGAAAAGATCGCCACGGGCGTTGCCTGGGATGAGAGGGCGGCGTTGACGGCAAGGGAAAGGGCAAAGGCCGTCTTACCCATGGAGGGGCGGGCAGCAACAATAATCAGATCGGAAGGCTGCAGGCCGGCTGTGAGATGGTCGAGTTTGCCAAAGCCCGTGGTCACACCCGTAAGCTCATCGCGTTTGCCGGCCGCCTTGCTCAGACGTTCGAAAAGATTGTCTATGATCTTCTTGGTCGATTCAAAGGTCTGCTCTTGCATGCGCTCGGTAATGGAGAAAACAGCATGCTCGGACTTGTCCAGAAGGCCGGCCACGTCGTCGGTCGTCTGATAGCTATTGCTGATGATTTCTGAACAGACATCGATCAGCTTGCGTTGCGTGGCTCTGTCGCGCACCATTTTGGCGTAAAACTCCACATGGGCTGCACTGACAATGGCCATGGACAGTTCAGAAAGATAGCTTGAGCCTCCGGCTTTGTCGTAGAGCCCGAGAGTCTTCAGCTGTTCGGCACAGGTCACGAGATCCACGGGACGATTGGCCTCGAAGAGTGCCTGACAGGCCCTGAAGATCACAACGTGCCTGGGGTCGTAGAAATCGTCAGCCGACTTGATAATTTCAATGGCTGTGGCGCAGCCATCCTTGTCCGTGAACATGGACGCCAGAACCGCAATTTCCGCTTCCTGGCTATTGGGGGGGACGCGCTTTAAGAGATCCTGTTCGGCCTTTTGACCGGTCGTTCTCTGAGAATGAAAGGCTCCTCCGGAGCTTTGGTCTCCAGAGGAGCGATAATCTTGTGTTTGACTCATGCAGTCTTACTGTGCAGCTTCGGAAGTGTCGGCTGTTTCTTGCTGAGCAGCTTCGCTAGGAGCCGGCTCTTCTTCCACAGGTTTCTGATCACTGATGACCTTGACCTTGACCATGGCGATCACACTGGCATGCAGGCGCACGCGTACGGGATGTTCGCCAAGAGTGCGGATGGGAGCATCAAGCAGAATACGTCTACGGTCGACTTCGGTACCAAGAGCAGCCAGGGCATCGCCGATGATGCTCGTGGTTACTGAGCCGTAGAGCTTGTCGTTATCACCCACATGCATGGGAATGACCACGTCAAGGGCTTCCAGGCGAGTCTTAAGATCCTGAGCCTCAGCACGCAGAGCATCCATTTTGGCCTGCAGCTTTTTACGCTCAAGTTCAAATGTTTTTAAATTGGCAGGACTGGCTATCATAGCCAAACCCTGGGGCAGCAGATAATTGCGTCCGTAGCCCGCTTTGACCGTCACCACATCGCCAAGGCTGCCGAGATTTTCCACGTCGGCGCGAAGAATGAGTTTCATATGCGCGCCTCCCTAGATTGTACTCTTTTTCTTGACCTGAGAATCATGCGTAGCTGTGTAGATCAGCAGGGCCATCTGTCGCGCACGTTTGATTTCACGGGTCAAGAGGCGCTGATGATGGGCACAGGTGCCGGTGATGCGGCGAGCTATGATCTTGCCGCGCTCGGTGATAAAGTCGCGCAGAATGTCAGGTCGCTTATAGTTCAGGGGCAGCTCGGCATCTGCACAGAAACGGCAGTATTTACGCCGGGGGGGGAAGCGTTTCTTGTAGGCCATTATGCCACCTCCTCGGCGGCATCAGCCAGCCTGACAGTGACGAATTTAAAAATACCATCGCTGTTTCTGATATTGCGTTCAAGCTCGGCCACAAGCTGAGCAGGACCTGTGTACTCAAGGCGGACATAGTAGCCGCGCATGACTTTGCGCACAGGATAGGCAAGATCCCGCATACCCCAGTGGTCTGCTGTGACCATTTTTCCGCCTTCCCGCTCAATGATGCCCGTGAGGGATCCGAGCAGGCTTTCTCGCGCATCGCTGGCCAGCTCCGGTGAAAGGAGCAGGAGCGTTTCAAATTTCCGCATGGAAGAAACTCCTTTTGGATTGACAGCCCATACGGGGATGTATGAGCAAGGAATTGGTAATTATAAATACTTTCTTTGATTCGTCAAGGATTATTTTTTCTCAGCGTGGCGATCCCCTGTCCTGCCAGTCGGCAATAGGGGCGATGAAACTGACGACGATTTCTTTGTCATTGACCCTTTCTTCAATGCCAACGAGGTCCCTGGGGCCTTTATTAAAAATGCTGCTGAGATTGCCGAAGCTGTTCAGGGCATTTTCCTTGCCCTGCAAATCGAGGTAGAGATAGACCATTTCAAGGTCTGCAGCTGTAGCCCGTGTGAAATTATAGACGGCCTTGCGTGCGCCCTCTTTGCCGGTACTCTTGATGGCGGCAAAAAGATCCAGTTGCTTGCCGCCGCTGGTAATACTGACTGGCATAAAGCGAAAACCCGTGTCCAGCCAGGTGTCAATGAGCTTGCGCGCCTGCTCGGGCTTGCGGTTGATGAGTTGAACGGCCACAAGGCGTTCCCGTTTGAAGAGAAAACGCTGATACCAGCTTTCCCTGAAGAAGGTGACGGGATTGGGTCGGCAGAGACTGTCGAAGGTGTCTTGGCAATAGGTTGCCTTGGAGAGAGTCTGAACGTCCTTGAAGGGCATACCGTAATAATACTGCTCAAAGAGCATGATTTTCGGTTTTTCCTTTTCACAGGCCGTGACAAGGACAGTGCTGCAGAGAACAAGCAGGAGCGAGAGGACCGCAAGACAGCGATTGGGCATAGGGCTAAGACCTTAGTGCTTGGAGGGGAGGACCGGTGCACCAACCTCCACGGCAGGAGCTGTGGCACCGCCCGCTTTGAGCAATTGCCCGAGATGGCGGTGGGCGAGTTCGGTTTCGGCATCACTGACGGCCGGCATATCAGCAGGCCGGGTTCCCTTGAGGTCATGGCCCTCTTCGGCAATCACCAGAGCCGCAGCCATCCGGCCCATGATGCAGAAGAAGCGTTTGGGATCCCAGCCTTTGTTTTTGATCCAGAGCGCAGCATTGTCGGAATAGAAGAAATCAGGACGTCCTGCTGTGAGCAGAGGATGAGCCTCCTCGTGTTGACCTCTGGCCCAGGAACGGAATTCGGGCAAAACTTCAAGGAAGCGCATTAATTCTTTTTCAGTGACCTGGGTCTGATTGTCATAGACCGTGAGATCCCTGGATGTGGCCTCCTTGCGGCTGGCGCAGAAGGCCACATCCAGAACAGGTAGGATCAGCAGAAGAGCCAGCAGAAAGCTGATAGGGGAGAGAAGGATGCGTTTGCGCATGGGCCATTAGTACCTGACGGCGCTGATTTTAGTGAGCTTACTCATATTGTGGTAGCTTTCAACATAGCGCAGCGTGCCCGTTTTGCTGCGGATGACCAGGGAATGGGTCACCGCATGCTGGGCGTGGTAATGCACGCCATGCAGAAAATCGCCACCAGAAATACCGGTGGCCGCAAAGAAACAGTCGTCGTTTTTGACCAGCGTATCTGAGGATAAGGTTTCGCGGATATCAATACAGGCCTCTTCAATGGCCTCTTTTTCCACATAGCTCTGCGGGTCAAGACGGGCCAGGATTTCGCCGCCCATTCCCTTGATGGCACAGGCAGAGATCACGCCTTCGGGAGTGCCGCCTGTTCCCATCATGACGTCCACTTCGCTGCGTGGATCTGTGGCCATCAGTGCTCCCGCGACATCACCGTCGGTCTGCAGCTGAATGCGGGCGCCGGCTGTGCGGATAGCTTCAATCAGTTCCGTATGCCGCGGTTTGTCGAGGACAAAAACCACGAGATCCTGAACTGATTTGCCGAGAGCTTTGGCAATATTGTTGAGATTGACTTTGACGGGTGCATCGATGTCAATGACGTTGCGTGCCTCGTGTGGTACCACAAGTTTGCGCATATAAAAACTGGGACCGGGATTGAACATGCTGCCCTTGGGTGCCACGCCGATCACAGAAATGGCATTGGGACGGCCATAGGCGAGGAGATTGGTGCCTTCCACCGGATCCACGGCCACGTCGAGTTTGGGTCCTGAGCCTGTGCCGACACGTTCACCATTGGCGAGCATGGGCGCTTTGTCCTTTTCACCTTCGCCGATCACCACGGTGCCATCGATATTCAGGGAAGAAAAGCTGTTGCGCATGGCTTCCACGGCAGCTCCGTCGCCTGCATTTTTGTCGCCCCGGCCAAGCCAGCGGGCCGATGCCAGTGCCGCCGCTTCGGTGATGCGGACAATATCCATGGCCAGATTTCTTTCAGGAGCTTCTGCCATTCTTGCCTCCAAGGGTTTGACAGATAGAGGGAAAACGCCCGCAGCCAGAAGCGCATAGCCAGAGTCGCTGCTTTGCAAGACGGCCTTTGCGGACGCGGCTAGTTTGAAGCAGAACAGGCAAAAAGGCAAGGAAATTCCCTGATGGTGCTCCTTGTTCGCTTGCCTTTTTTCCCGCACGAGGACATGTAAATTTCCATTGACGGACGAAGCGGCCGATGGCACCTTGGAATCGATCAGGCTTCGGAGGCAGCGTTTTGGTCAAGACTGCTGCGAGTGTCTTTTTTTAACGTCGGGCGTATGCTGCTCATTGTGGCGTTTTTCGATCTGTATGGATTCTCAGGCCAATACAGCAAATTATCGGAGGCAGCGTTTCTTCTCCGTCAGTTATGCGGAGCTTCACGCTGAAAAGAGTTGATGAGCGAATGTTATTTTTCCCCTTCGTGTTGTCATATTGATTTGGGGGCCCTAACCCGCAATTTTTTTCGGATGGGGGATCCTTCTGGACTCTTGCCGGTCATTAAATCGGATGCCTATGGCCATGGTCTGATGCCTGTTGCCAGAACGCTTGACAAGGCCGGTGCCCAGCATTTTGCCGTAGGTTGCGTCAGTGAAGGTTGCGCTCTGAGAAAGGCCGGTTTTCATCAGCAGATTGTTCCGCTTCTTGGCGCGCAGACGCAGGAAGATTGGAATCTTTCCTTTGCCTATCATCTGACCACGCCGATTCTGGATATGGAATCGCTCAAACTGGCGGCTTTGGCCTGTCCTGACCACAGAGTCTTTCCCGTTGCCATTGCCTGCAATACCGGCATGGGTCGGCTTGGCTTTTCCGCACACGAAATGCCGGATCTCATTGAAGGGCTGCGCCGTCACCCCATGCTCAAGCCCGTGCTTGCGCTCTCGCATCTTGCCTGCGCCGATATGCCTGAAGAGACCATTTATACCCTGGCCCAGCAGGAGCGCTTCAGGAGCATGACCAATGCTCTGCGTGCTTTTTTCCCCAATCTTGCCCGCAGTCTGAACAACTCAGCCGGACTGCAGAATCTGCCTGACAGCCGTTTTGAACTTTGCAGACCTGGCATTACCCTGTATGGCGGCAATCCCTTTGCCGGCACAGCCTGGGAGGCCAAAGCCAGTGACTTTGAATGGGTGATGAGTGTCTCAGCCCCGGTTTTGCAAGTGCGGCATCTCAAAGCCGGCCAGAGCATTTCTTATGGAAGGATTTTTACCGCGCCGCAGGATATGACGATTGCTGTCATCGGTATTGGTTATGCTTCAGGCTTTAACCGGGCTCTTTCCAATTGTTCGGATCTTTTGATCAATGGCCGCCGCTGTCCGCAGATTGGTCGCGTCTGCATGGGCATGATCATGGCTGATGTCTCGCGTCTTGGGGCAACGGAAGTGGGGGATCTGGCCTGGGTCATCGGCGGTGAACCAGAACCAGGACAGCGTGTGATCACGGCCCAGGAACTGGCCACTGAGCTTGGCACCATCAGCTATGAAGTACTCTGTCTTTTTGGCATGACCAATCGCCGCATCTACCATTAGTTTCCTTAATGATGGTACGGGACCTTGTGGACGATGCATTCAGCACGGTAGAGCTGCTCAAGCAGGATGAGGCGTGCGAGTTCGTGCGGAAAGGTCATGGGCGAAAGAGCAATGAGTTCATGGGCAATCTTGCGCACAGACTCGCAAAGGCCGAAAGGCCCGCCAATGATGAAGCAGGGTATGCCAAGCTGCTTTTCCTCAATCTTTGTGAGCAGGCCTGCCAGTTCCTGCGAAGTCAGGCTCGTGCCTCTTTCGTCAAGCACCAGGGGCAGGTCGTGTGGCTTCAGGGCCTTCAGCAGGCGTTCGCCCTCTTGTTCCTTGCGGGCTTCGGTCGCCAGGCAAGCCTCTGCATCACGTACCTCCTGCAGAAGGGGATTGCGCCAGTGCTTGAGACGCTCAAGATAATGGCTGCAGCCTTGCTGCAGAAAAGGCTCTTTGACCTTGCCCACGCAGAGCAGATGTATGGGGCGTTTCGCCATGCCCGTCTCCTGTGATACTTGTGCCCGCATTCTGACTCCGGCTGAGGCTCTTGCCTGTCTTGCCTCCGGAGGCCTGCTGCTTTTTCCAACCGAAACGTTCTACGCTCTTGGCTGTCTGATTCAATTCCCCAAGGCACTTGCGGCGATTCGTACGCTCAAGGGTCGCAATCAGGGTAAACCCTTGCCCCTGGCTGCAGCTTCCGTGACGCAGATCGCACGTTTTTGTGATCTTTCTGTTCTGCCAAGGCAGCTGACAGCTTTCTGGCCTGGCCCCCTGACCCTTGTGCTGCCGCTGAAGCCAAAGGTCCGTCTTGATCCCTGTCTTGTGAACGAGCAGGGGCAGGTGGCTGTGCGCATCAGCGCCCATCCGACACCGACCTGGCTTGCCGATTGCTGCGACGAGCTTCTGACGGTTTCAAGCGCCAATGTCCAGGGCAGAGCCCCGGCCGTCAGTCCTGCAACGTTGGACCCTGAGCTCCTCAGCCGTCTTGAAGGCCTGAGGCTTGCCTGGGGCATACTCCCGCACGAGCCAGAACAATCACCTCGGGGTGGCTTGCCCTCAACCATCGTGCGCCCTGATGGCGAAAGGCTTGTCATCTTGCGGCAGGGGGCTCTGGCAGCCCAAGTCTTGGCTGAGCATGGTTTTGCGCTGAGCTGACCAGCGCTTTTTTTCGACCGGCAGACAGCCTACGCAGACATCATAGGAGGCAGCGTTTTGGCAAAAAGCCACGACGCTGAACAATGCTCATGAAAAAAGAATGCCTTTGTCCGCATTGTGGCAAACCCTATTCCTGCTATCGCAATCCCACCCCGACCACGGATGTGGTTATCTATGAGCCGGGACTTGGTGTTGTGATCATCCGCAGGGCCAATATCCCCATAGGCTACGCTCTGCCTGGCGGCTTCATCGAGGAAGGCGAACTGGCGGAAACGGCTGCTGTGCGCGAAATGCACGAGGAAACAGGTCTGACCGTGCGTCTAAAGGGCTTGCTTGGGGTTTATTCCGAGCCCCATCGTGATCCCAGACAGCATACGCTCTCTGTTGTCTTTGTGGGACAGGCCTTGGATGTCAAAGCGCTCTGTGCAGGCGACGATGCGGCCCAGGCCGCCTTTTATCCTCTGGACCAGTTGCCCTCACCGCTTGTCTTTGATCATGCCAAGATACTGGCTGACTTTGCTGAGTATCTTGCTGGCCGTCGTCCGCTGGCAGCTCTTGATTCTGCCTACAGGGGGGAAATCTAATGGCCTACAGCTCTCTGGCCCGCTGCGTCAAGGACCTGGAAGAGGCCGGGCAGCTTGTACGCATTGACGCAGAACTGGATCCAGCACTTGAAATTGCTGCTGTACAGCGCAGAGTTTTTGCCGCCAAGGGGCCAGCCCTGCTTTTTACGCGTGTGCGCGGCTGCCGTTTTCCCATGCTGGCCAATCTTTTTGGCAGCCGCGAACGCCTTGAATTTATTTTCAGACACGATCTTGCTGCCGTAAAGGAGCTTTTTGCCGCAGCAGCCGAGGCTGGTCAGCTTCTGGCCCGGCCCCTGAAGTCTCTTGGCCGTTTGAGCAGGCTCTTCTGGCCGCTTCTGCATATGCTGCCGCGTAGCCTTTCTCCCCAGAGTGCGCCGGTGCTCAAAGAATCCTGTGAGCTTTCTGACCTGCCCAAGCTTGTTTCCTGGCCAGGCGACGGCGGCCCCTTTATCACGCTGCCCCTTGTCTACAGCGAAGATCCTCTTGCCCCCGGACTTTCCCATGCCAATCTCGGCATGTACCGCATTCAGATGGGCGGCGGGGACTATGCCAAGGCTGAAATGGGGCTGCACTATCAGATTCACCGGGGGCTTGGCGTGCACCATGCACGGGCGCTCGCAGCAGGCCAGGAACTGCCCGTACACATCTATGTGGGCGGCCCTCCGGCTCTGACGCTTGCTGCTATTATGCCGCTGCCTGAAGGCATGAGTGAATTGCGTTTTGCTGGCCTGCTGGGGGGGCAGGGAGTGGCCGTGACAAGAATGGCCCAAGCCAGACTGCCCATTCTTGCCGAAGCCGACTTCTGCCTGATGGGGCATATTGGGCCGGTCTGCAAGCCGGAAGGTCCTTTTGGTGACCACCTAGGCTATTATAGTCAAAGCCATCCTTTCCCGGTCTTTCAGGTAGAGCGTATCACCCACAGGCCTAATGCCATTTGGCCCTTCACCAGTGTTGGCCGTCCGCCCCAGGAAGATACCGTTTTTGGCGATTTCATCCATGAATTGACAGCGCCGCTGCTGCCCAAGGTTTTTCCCGGCATTGCCGAAGTGCATGCTGTGGACGCAGCCGGTGTACATCCGCTGCTTCTGGCTCTGGGCCACGAACGCTACACGCCCTATGAGGCCAGCAGAAAACCTCGGGAACTCCTGACAGAGGCACTGCACCTTCTGGGCACCAGTCAGACCTCTCTGGCCAAATATCTTCTCATAGCAGCACATGAAGATGCTCCGACTCTTTCCTGTCGTGATGTTGCCGCTTTTCTGCGGCATCTGCTCGAGCGTACCGATTTTACGAGGGATCTGCATTTTCTGAGTCCGGCCACGGCTGATACCCTTGACTATACAGGCATGGCTCTGCACGAAGGCTCCAAGCTGATCTGGACCTGCGCGGGCGAGCCAAGACGGCGTTTGGCCACTGAGCTTTCCGGCCTGCCCGATCTGCCGCAAGGTTTTTCCAGGCCTGCCTTGGCCTTGCAGGGCGTGCTCGTTCTGCAGGGGCCAGCGCACAAGCTTGGTCAGGCTGAACCTGACCCTGATCTTGGCAGGCTTGCCGACCTGCTTGGGGCTTCAGCCCTGGCTGAGAATTGCCCTCTGGTGGTTGTGGTCGATGACAGCGCCTTTACTGCGCAGAATCTTGCCAATTTTCTCTGGGTGACCTTCACCCGCTCTGATCCAGCCATGGATAGCTATGGCTGCAAGGCCCGCACCCTTGCCAAGCAGTGGCAGTGTGCGTCACCCCTGCTCATTGATGCGCGGAAAAAGGCCTGGCATGCGCCTGAGCTTGAGGAAGATGCGGAAGTCACAAGGCGCATCGAAACACTGGCTGCGCCAGGTGGACCACTGGCAGGTTTGTTTTAAGACCTTTTTGCAAAACGAAAAAAAGTGCCGGTCTTTGGGGACCGGCACTTGCTTTAGAAGTGTTCGTAGAAGACGCTTGCGCTCAAGGGATTGCGTTTGCTGTGCGGTGGAGCCGGACGCGCATCCTCAGCCGGGTGGCCGATGGGGAAGATGGCTACCGGGATGATGGACTTAGGCAGGCCGAATTCTGCAGAAAGTTTGACCGGATCAAAATGCCCGACCCAGGTTGAGCCAAGGCCCATGTCGTGGACTTTGAGCATGATATGGCAGCCGACAATGGCGGCATCAATGGCCCCTGAATTATGTTCATCAAAGGAGCGCACCCAGGCTGCGGTTTCGTCGTAGCAGACAATCAGAGCAAGAGGGGCATCAAAGGTATAGGGCGTGCAGCTTTTCAGTTTGGCCAGACTTTCCGCCTGTTCCAGGACGAGGATGCGTGCCGGCTGTTTATTGACAGCTGTGGGGGCAAGGCGTGCGGCTTCAAGAATGGCCGTCAGGTCGCTGGGATCCACTGGCTGTGTAGTGAATTTTCTTACAGAGTAGCGTTGGGCAATCAGCGTGCTAAATTCCATTATCAACTCCTTGACCTTGGCGATCAACAGTTTGTCGCGCTTGACACAGATGGCCTTACCCGGGCATGGCTCTTGCGCTCTACAGGCTATGCAAAGTATACGGAATCTTGTAGAAAGCCGCAAGTCAGGTCTGTTTGGGCTTTTCCAGATGTCGGTTAGGAGCGTTCTTTTGGACAGATAGTCGGACCATGAGAGAGTCAGGGTTTAGAAAACAGCCTTTTTTGCGTCACACGTTTTTTTTCCTCTCCCCTTTCAGTAATAGCCATTTTGGCTCCTTTCTTTGAGTGCAGCAATGCCAAGGAAGCGTATGAAAAAGTTTTCCACCCTGGCTAAGACCAATATTATTATTGTTGTTATCCAGACTGTCGGTTTTATTTTTCTCTTTTCTATCTATTATCATACATTTTATAAGAGCTCTCTCGACCAATTGGAACAGTCTGCCTCTGAAAGTGTCTCCAAGCTCTATGTTGCTCTCTCTGAATTTTTTATTCAGCCAATTAGTATTTCAAGGACTATGGCTAATGATGGCTTTTTAATATCTTATCTTAGTGAAGATAAGTCATATAAGAAGAAGGATTTTTCCGAAACAATCACAAAATATCTGCAAGGATATAATAAAATTTATAATTTTGACGGAGCCTTTTTATGTACTCTTAAAAACAGAGCTCATTATACATATGATGGATTTATCTCGTCTTTGGAGACAGATAAGGTTGCTCATAATTGGTATAATCGGCTTTTGAAAAGTGATAAAGAGTTTGAAATTAATATAGATTTTGATACAACTCCTTCTGCAAAATATAATATTTCGCTTTTTGTCAATCATAAAATTTTTGGTTACGCTAAACAGGTTCTGGGGATTACAGGCATTTGCGTACATCTTGATCAGATCATCCAAAAGATTCGCGATTTTGAACAAAAAACAGGTTGTGTCATTAATATTATCAATGAAGATGGCTTTGTTCAATTGTCTGGTCATTCCACCGCCCTTTCTAATGTCAATATATATGATGTAGCAGGTAATAAGGCTATTTATAAGATTGTTCATCAGGTCAAGCAAGAATGGCAAAAAAACCAAAATGACAGCCTTACAAATATTAATACCGAATCAGAGCATTATGTTACTGTAAAATATGTCCCTGCGCTTTCCTGGTATATCGTTGTCGAAAATTATATGGGAGAATTTTACGAAAAATTACGCTCTGACCTGATCAAAGCTGCTATTATTATTTTTATAATTATGTTATCCATGATTATTTTTATAAGTAAAACTATTTATGGGTTTGAGCAGAAAATTGCCAAGATTATCAGTGAGCGCATGCGCTATTTTCATGATGCCACGCGTTTTATGTATAGTAATATTTATGAAATAGATCTCACTCATGATAGATTTGCTCCGGAAAGCCGCTTGCATCAATTTTCTAATATTCCAAATGCTATAGAGCTGCCATACTCACAAAGTGTCAAACTTTTATCTGAGCGTGTTATTAAAGAATCGATGCAGGAAAAATTTTTACAGACATTTTCAGATAAAAATCTACTAAAAAAATATGAAGAAGGTCATGATCATATCAGTCTTGATTGCGAAGTCTTGATCGACAATGCCTATCAGTGGTCGCGTTATGATGTACATTTGTTCACGGTTACCGAGGATAAAAGCGTGCATATGTATATCTACGCAAAAAATATCAACGAAGAGCGACAAAAAGAGATCATGGCGCAGACGGACGCACTCACGCAATGTCTGACACGTGGCGTGACCGAAGAACTGATCGCAAAAAAACTTTTGGCCAACCCCGACAAACAGTTTGCTTTCTTCATCATTGACATTGACAATTTTAAGTCCGCCAATGACACCTACGGACACATCTTCGGTGATGCCTGTATCCAGAGCTTTTGTCAGAAAATCAAGGACGTCTTTCGCAAAGAGGACATTATCGGCCGTCTGGGCGGAGACGAATTTGTGGTCTTCATCCCCTTTGAGTCTGAGCCCTGGCTGCATAAAAAAGCCTTTCAACTGGCACGCGCCCTTGATCACACCTGTGTGTTTGACAACAGGTCCATGCATCTTTCAGGCAGTATCGGCATTGCCCTTGCACCAAAGGACGGCACTGATTTGCAAAAGCTCTATCAGCATGCGGACGCAGCTCTCTACGCAGCAAAAAATGCCGGCAAGAATGCCTTTTTCTTTTTCAACATGTCGTTTAGCTATTACTGCGGCTCGTAAGGTTTACGCTTGAGACGCGCTGCCTGGCACGACAAGCTATGCCTGGCCTAAGGCAGAGGCAAGGGTATCTCCTGTGCCTTGGGCTCCACGTTTGCCAACGTGTGTTTTTCTTTTGATGTTCATGGTTCGCAACAATGTTGCCAGTCGGGATGGCTTCGGGAGAACGTATGCAGATAGCTCTTGTGCAATGTGCGGCCAGGTGCGGGGATTTTGCCGGCAATCTTGCCCATCTTGAAGAATGTCTTGCCGCTGCGTCAAATGACGTTCTTTATCTTTTGCCGCCCAATGCCCTCGCCGGATTTGCCACGGCAAGTCTTGCTAAGTCGCAGTCCTTTGCCACGGCGCAAGAGCAGGCTCTTGCGTATCTGGCCAGGCATCTGCCGCATAAACGCCTGCTTGTGCCGTTGACGCCTTGCGGCCAGCGCCAAAACCTTGGCTGTGCGTTCTTGCGAGAGGGAAGCTGGCAAGAGCTTGCGCTTGGGAGCTGTTCGCGGCAGGGGCATCTGCTCTTTGGCAGGCTTGAGCTTGAAGGGCTTACGCTTGGTCTGCTTGTGGGAGGCTCTGCCCTGCCTTTGGAAGATCCTTTGGCGGATCTTGACGGGCAGGTTTTTGCCGGCAAGTCCTGCGATCTGCTTTGTGTTTCACAGGCCTTTGCCTGGAGTCCGGGCCTTGTGGAGCGGCTTTTTGCACGCTATGCGGCCCTGGCCAAGGACCTTGCATGCCCCATCTTTGCTGTGGCTGCTGTGGGCGGAGAAGACGGCAGCCTTTTTTCAGGTCAGAGTCTTGTCCTTGACCAAAAGGGCAAACTCTGCTGCCGGGGTCTGGCCTTTGAAGAAGATCTGCTTGTCAGTGATGCCCAAAAGGTTTTACGGCTTTCCCCGGATCCCGAACCCCTTGAAGCCATCTGGCTTGCCCTGCTGCGCGGAACCAAAGACTTTGTGCGGCATTGCGGACTCTCCAAGGTCTTTGTGGGCCTTTCGGGAGGCCTTGATTCAGCCCTGGTGCTTTGCGTGGCAGCCCACGCTCTTGGCCCGGAACAGGTCTATGCCGTGCTTATGCCATCGCCCTATACCTCCGAGGCTTCCAAGGAGGATGCCCTGGCTCTGGCCAGGAATCTTGGCGTAGAGCATCTCACTCTGCCCATCAGTCCGCTCATGCAGACATTGCAGAAGTATCTTGAGCCTGCCATGACAAACTTCCCCCCCCCAAAAGGTGATGTCACCTGGGAGAATCTGCAGGCACGCATCAGGGGCCTTTTGCTCTCGACTCTGGCCAACCGGGCGCAGGCACTGATCCTCAATACCAGCAATAAGAGTGAGGCCGCCACGGGCTATTCCACTCTCTATGGCGATACCGTGGGCGCCCTGGCCGTCATTGGCGATCTGACCAAGAGCCAGGTCTATGCCGTGGCCCGCTGGTACAGGCAGCATTTCCCCAGGGAGCAGGAAATTCCATTGCGCATTCTTGAAAAAGCGCCTTCGGCTGAACTTGCACCCAATCAAAAAGACAGTGACAGTCTTCCTCCCTATGAGGTGCTTGATCCCATACTCTGTGCCCTGCTTTGCGGTACTGCGCCCAGAACTGCCACTGAGCGCAGTCTCGGCAAGAGGCTTCTGTCGGCTGAATTCAAGCGGCGTCAGGAGCCATTGGCACTCATGCTCAGTTCCGAGCCCTTTGGCAGTGCTTTCCGCCTGCCCGTGGCAGCTCGCTTTTGTCCACCGGTACTTGCCTAGAGCCCAAGCTGCGTGTACTCTAAGCCGCATGGACAATACTTGCTTTACCTTACAGGCCTGTGATGGCTCTGCCCGAACGGGTCTTCTGCATACCGCCCACGGCACCATCCCAACCCCCATCTTCATGCCCGTGGGTACGGTGGGATCAGTCAAGGCTATCGCTCCTGATGACCTTGCCGCCATGGGCGCACCCATCATCCTCGGCAATACCTATCATCTTTATTTGCGCCCTGGCGACGAGCTCATCGCTCGTCTTGGCGGTCTGCACCGTTTTGCCTCCTATGAAGGAGCCATTCTCACCGACAGCGGAGGCTTTCAGATTTTCAGCCTGTCATCCCTGGCGAAAATCAGCGAGCAAGGGGTGGAGTTCCGTTCGCACCTTGACGGTTCCAAGCATCTTTTTACGCCGGAAAGTGTTCTTGAGATTCAGCGCCATCTTGGCAGTGACGTGCTTATGGTGCTCGATGAATGTGTCCCCTATGGCGCTGACTATGGCTATACCAAGCGTTCTCTGGCCCTGACCGAACGCTGGGCCAGGCGTGCTCGTCTAGCCTACCCCAGGGGAACAGGGCCAGGTCTGCTCTTCGGCATTGTGCAGGGCGGCTTTTTTCAGGATCTGCGCCGGCAGGCCGTGGAAGAGACCCAAGCCCTGGATTTTGACGGCCTGGCCATAGGCGGACTTTCTGTGGGTGAAAGTAAGCAGCAGATGTACGATACCCTGGCCTGGACAGCTGACCTTTTGCCGCAGGACAAAGCGCACTATCTCATGGGCGTGGGTACGCCGCTTGATCTTGTGGAGGGCATAGCCTGCGGCATTGATATGTTTGATTGTGTTTTACCCACGCGTAATGCCCGCAATGGTACGCTGTTCACGTCCGTGGGCAAAGTGAATATCAAACGTCGGGAATTCGCCGAGGACGAAGGTCCTCTTGATCCCAACTGTTCCTGCTACACATGCCGCACGTTTTCCCGCGCCTATCTCAGACATCTCTACGTGAGCCATGAGCTTTTGAGCTACCGTCTGAATTCCCTGCATAATCTGACCTATTATCTCGATCTGGTACGAGCGGCACGCGAAGCCATCTCGCACAAGACCTTTGATGCCTTGAAAAAGCACATTGAAGATCTCTATGGCGATGAGCTGAGTGCGTAGCGGTTTTTGGTCCTCTGGCGCTTGCCTTGGTGAGCGTCGAGAAAACGTCATAAGGAAGAAACGGAGGCAGCGTTTCCTCCCAGGCTGCAGAGCCAGGGTTTCCACGCTGAAAAGAGTTGATGAGTCGTTGTGGTCGTGTTGCGCTTCTTGGACCGCCCAATGCTGGCAAATCCACGCTTTTGAATGCCCTGCTCGGGCAGAAAGTGACCATCGTCACTCCCAAACCCCAGACCACGCGTAATCAGATCGTGGGCATCCTGACGGCAGACGGAGCGCAGGCCATCTTTATGGATACGCCGGGGCTTACGCAGGTACGCGGGCGTTTGAGCAGAACCATGATTCAGGCTATCTGGGAAAGCTTACGTCAGGCCGATGTGATCATGCCGGTCATTGACGGCAATCTCTATGTTCGCCATGGCGAACTGCTTGAAAAAGATTTGGCGCCTGTGGCTGATGTGCTCAGCCATGATGAGCGTCCCATGCTGGTTGTTATCAATAAGGTGGATCTCTTTGCCGATAAAAGTCTGATGCTGCCTCTGCTGGAGCGCCTGCAGGCCATGTGGCCCAGGGCTGAGCTTTTTCCGGCCTCAGCATTGACCCGCGATGGTCTTGAGGAGTTGAGGACTCTGGTCAGTCAGGCTTTGCCCGAAGGTGAACTGGAATTTCCTGAAGATCAGATTTCGACAGCGCCAGTGCGCTTTATGGTTAAGGAAATCATCCGAGAAAAGTTGTTTTTGCATCTGCGTCAGGAAGTGCCCTACAGTGTGGCCGTGGACATCGAAAGCTGGGAAGAAAGCGCTGAAACCGGCCAGACCGTGATTTATGCTGTGATTTATGTTGCCAAGCCCATGCACAAGGCCATGGTCATCGGCCATAACGGTGCCACCATCAAGCAGATCGGCACGGAAGCGCGCAAGGAGATAGTCGAGCTGCTCGAAGGCAAGGTGCATCTCGAGCTCTGGGTCAAGGTACGCGAACACTGGACAGAGGATGTGGCTTTTTTGCGGGATATTGGTCTGCTCGGGGAAGAACTGTGAACAGGCAGTTGCTTTTGGAGCGTTACGCACGGGTCTGTGACGATCTTTTTGCCGCCTGCCGCGCAAGTGGCCGTGAGCCAGACTCAGTGCGTCTGCTTGCGGTTTCCAAAAAACATGCTGTTGAGGATATGCTAGCCCTCTATGCGGCAGGACAGCCCATCTTTGGCGAGAACTATGTGCAGGAGGCCTTGGCCAAAGCCGATGTTTTCTGCTCACAGGGCATTGATGCCAGGCCATGCCTGCATTTGATCGGCCACGTGCAAAGCAAAAAAGCCTCGCAGGTGGCTGGCCGCTTTGCTCTGATTCATTCCCTTGATTCGCGTAAGCTCGCCGATGCTCTGGAAAAACGGCTGAGCGGGGAGACTCGGCAGCCAGTGCTTATCGAGGTCAATATTGGCCAGGAAGCTCAGAAAAGTGGTCTTGCCGCTCAAGATCTCGAGGCTTTTGCCGAATATCTTCTGGAACACTGTCCGCATCTTGCCCTGCAAGGTCTGATGTGTCTGCCGCCGGTCTTTGACAAGCCAGCTCTTGCCAGGCCATTTTTTGCGCGCTTGCGCGAGCTTAATGATGCCTTGCGGGTCAGGACAGGGCTAGCTCTGCCTGAGCTCTCCATGGGGATGAGCGGAGACTATGCTGCAGCCATTGCCGAAGGGGCAAGCATTGTGCGTATTGGTACGGCCATTTTTGGTCCGAGGATCTAGCGGCCTTGGGGGCTTTGGTGGTTCAACCGGCCTTTGATGAGTTCGGCTGCAAAGCGCTGTGAGGAGGCTGTATGGCGAAGGAGAAGAAAAAGACCCCGGCTTTGGTGGAAACGGAAGAACCGGCTGTTGCGCCCAAAAAATCACGTAAAAAACGCGTTATTATTGTTCTTTTTGTCTTGTTGCTGATGCTGGTTGGCTTAGGCGCAGGCGGCTACTGGTGGTTTTTCATCCGCAATCCTGGTGTTTTACCCTTTACGCAGAGCACGGAAGATCCCCAAGCCCCGCAGACAGCAGAGTCGCAGGATGGCAAGCCGGCCGCTGCGGCCAAGACGCCGGGAGAGGCGGGCAATGCTCAGGGAAAGCTTGAAATGCCGACAGGTCTTCCCAGAAGTAACGGTGTGGTCCTGCCCCTGCCCATGGTCACGGTCAATCTCTACGACAACGGCGGCCACCGCTATCTCAAGCTTGGTATGGAAGTTGAGGCGAATAAGGATATCTCACAGGCCATCAAGGCTAATGAACCGAGAATCCGCGATGCCGTGATCATGCTGCTTGCGGGGAAATCCTACAGTGAAATCGCCTCCCCTGACGGCAAGGTCATGCTCAAAGCTGAAGTTGCCAATCGTTTGAATCAGATTCTTGGGGAACAACGCATTATCCGCGTCTACTTTACCGATTTTGTGGTGCAATAGCGCTAAGGAATAACTATGTCACAGGAAGATCAGGAAGCGTTGGCCGCCCAGTGGGCGGCTCAGCTGGCCGGAGAAGAAGAAGCCGCTGACCAGCCGGCCGCTGAGGCCGAAACAGGGGCTGCTCAGACAGTCTCTGACGATGAGGCGCTGGCTGCCCAGTGGGCCGAGGCTTTGGCCGCCGATGAGGAGCAGAAAAGCGAGCCAGCAACCTTTGGTGGACCCGGGGCCGGAGGTTTCGCCAGTCAGGCCAAGGATGCGGAATTCAAGGACATGACGGAAGTCTCCCGTCAGCCGCGCGATAATAAACGCAACCGTGAACTTGACTTTATCCTCGATATTCCCCTCAATGTCTCAGCTGAGCTCGGGCGTACGCGCCTGATGATCAACGAGCTTTTGCAGCTTGGCCAGGGTTCGGTCATAGAACTGAATAAATTGGCCGGCGAGCCTCTTGAGCTTTATGTTAACGGCAAGCTCGTGGCGCGAGGAGAAGCGGTGGTCATCAACGAAAAATTCGGGGTCAGGCTCACCGATATTATCAGTCCTGTGGAGAGGGTGAAACAACTTGGCTGAGCAAAAGCAAGCAAAGGACGTGAAGCTGAGCGTCGAGAACGGAGACCTGGCGCAGCACAAGGACGCCCAGGCGACCTCTCAGCATCTGCAGAGTTTTTTGGCAAAGCAGGAGGATACGACCAAGACCAGTGCCAGTACCCAGAAGCCGCCGCTGCCCGCAGCCGATCTGCCCAATTTTACCTGGAGCGGCTACCTGCAGGGTATCGGCCTGATGTTTTTACTGCTGGCTGTGCTTTGGCTTCTCGTGCGTCTTTTGCGCCGCTACGGACGTTTCAATTTTATTCCACGTCAGGGTTCGTTGCCAAGAGATGCGTTTTTTATGGAAGCTCAGATGCCTGTTGGTCCACGCAAATGCCTGATGGTGGTGCGTTTTATGCAAAAGCGTTTTTTGCTGGCTGTCACCGAACAGCATATTTCCGTGGTCACAGAGGAACGTCTGCCAAAGGGAGACTTTGAAGCCTATGTGGACGAAGCGCAGGAAGAGGGCCGATAGCTCTTGGCTTATCAGAATACTGACAGGGGGGCTTGGGCTTATATGGCTTTTGGCAAACCCTGTCCTTGCCTTTGCGGCACCCGATATTTCCCTGCCTGGCATGCAGCTGACTCTGTCAGGAGGAACGCCTGAGCCTGAAAAAGTCTCTGTTCTGCTTGAGATTCTTTTCCTGATGACCGTGCTTTCGGTTGCCCCGTCCATTGTCCTGACCATGACGAGCTTTACGCGCATCATTATCGTTTTCAGTTTTCTCAGGCAGGCCATGGGTGTCCAACAGCTGCCGCCGACCCAGATTCTGGCGAGTCTTGCCATTTTTATGACGGTTGTGATCATGTTCCCCGTGGGCAAGGAGATCAATGACAAGGCCCTGCAGCCCTATCTCAATGAACAGATAGGCTATAAGGAGGCCTTTGACCGGGCTCAGGCACCGCTGCGCAACTTTATGTTCAAACACACCAGGGAAAAGGACCTTTCGGTTTTTTACGCCATTACCGAAACGCCGGCGCCCAAGAATAAAGATGAAGTGCCTACGGTGCTTTTGATTGCCGCCTACGTCATTTCCGAGTTGAAAACAGCCTTCACCATAGGCTTTTTAATCTATATCCCCTTTCTGATTCTTGACATGGTTGTGGCCAGTGTGCTTTTGGCCATGGGCATGATGATGCTGCCGCCCATGATGGTGGCAATGCCCTTCAAGCTTTTGCTTTTTGTCATGGTCGATGGCTGGAATCTTCTGGTCGGTTCTCTGGTCAACAGTTTTCTGCTCTGACCCCATACGGGCTTTGTTCCAAGGAGAAGCTCATGTCTCCCGAATTTGCCATCGGTTTTGGTCGGCAGGCTATTGAGCTTGCTCTGTCGCTGGCCTTGCCCATGCTGGGCGTAGGTCTGGCTGTCGGTGTGATTGTCAGTGTTGTGCAGGCTGCAACACAGATTCAGGAGATGACCCTGACCTTTATTCCCAAGGTCGTCAGCATGTTCATTGCCCTGCTGATAGCTCTGCCCTGGCTTATGGAGCGCATGCTGACCTTTACGCGTGAGGTTTTTGTCAATATTCCGTTGTACATACGCTGAGCTTGAGCGCTCTCGAGCCAGAGAGCGCATCGCCAAACTATGCCAAGAGCCACGGTATCACTGCCGTGGCTCTTGCTTTTTCTCAAAAGACGGGTCTCCAGAGTCCGGCTCAGACGTTCATTCCTCGGCCTTTTCCGAGCATTTTTCATTCCTCTGCCTGGCCAGGCAGAGGCCGATAAGAATGGCGCCAGCCTGGGCCACGTTCAAAGAATCAAATTTGCGGGCATGGGGGATCATCAGGAGTGAGCAGCGTTTGGCGATTTCCGGGCGCAGGCCACGTTCTTCATTGCCCAGAACGAGCACAGCCGGGAGCTGCATGGGCGTAGTCAGGGCATCGTGGGCATGCTGACTGTGGCCCGAGGCTCCGTAGAGGCAGAGGCCATGTTCTTCACAGCAGTCCAGCGCATGACCGAGATTGGTGACGCGAGCTATGGGCAGGCGCTCAAGGCAGCCTGCGGCGGCACGCCGGGCAGCTGGCCCGATGCGGGCGCTATTGTGCATGGGGACAATCAGGCCTGCGCCTCCCAGGCTGTAGAGAGTACGGGCCAGGGTGCCGATATTGCCCGGGTCCTGGACTTGATCAAGGGCGACGAGCAGGGGCAGAGGCGCTTTCGCAAGTTCCTGCAAAAGCGTCTCCAGGCTGTAAAAGGCAAAGTTTCTGACGCGCGCCACAAGGCCCTGATGCGCGACGCAGCCCTGATTGCCCTGTCTGCGGCAGATCTTGTCGAGCAGATCGTCGGCAACGCGCTGAAAACGAATGGCGTGCTTGCGGCAGAGTTCACTGATCAGGCCAATCTCCTTGCCTGAGAGCTTTTGCCGGCAGAGCACGAGATCTACCTTTTCAGGGGCATCCCTGAGCAGTTCAAGTACGGGTTTACTGCCTGGAAGCAGACTGTCTTCCTGCAGACTGAGTGTGTCTGCCGTATGATGATGTGTCTCCATAGGCGATCCGGATGTTTGCTTGGTTGAGCAAAAGACGCTTTGCAGGATATGCCATACTTGCCATGAACTGTCACGGGCAGAGGCTGTTTCAGAGATTGTTAAGAAAAAATCGCCTTGATACTATTCTCTTTTTTCATAGTAACTTATGTCTTTTTTTATGTATAGATTTTTTTGTATGAAAATTTTTTCATTGTCTTAGCGATTATGTTGCTAACATTTTCAATAATTTTTCTCAGTATGATGAGTTCTTTTAAAATGCATATAGTCTAGAAAAGCTCAGAATTCTGCAGTTTCAGCACCTGCAGATCAGACTAAAAATGGAGTGTGGCAGTCAGAAGATAGCTCAAAGAGGCTTAATGGGTTGGGAAGAGTATACTTGAGTTTGTTTTTTGTCTAAAGCTCAGAGACAATTTTCCGATAATCAAAGGGTAAGCTTACGAAAAAGGTGCAGCTCAAGGGAAACGTTCTGAGAGACCTTTCTCCGCCTGTGCCGTGTCCTGCAGAGAGGACGGAAGGTGTCTTGAGAGCTTTTCGCAAGAGAAAGCCTGGGACATGCTTGTAAACCAAGGAAGAAGCTGCGTTTTTTGGCGTATGCTTATGAGGCGGCAGACCTCTTTGGATATCTCCAAAGTACCAGCCGTATGAGCTATGACAAGAAGAACTGCCTACACGATGCTGTGTGTACTCTTGGGTGCCACAGTCCTGCTTTCGGCCTGTGCCACAAAACAGTCTGAGAAGACGATCCAAACCGATATTGTGCTTGAACCTGAAGCCAAGGAAAAAGCCTTGCCGCTGACGCCGGAAGAAATTCAGGCCCTGAAGAGTACGGGTGAAATCGACAGGAATCTTTCCACAACAGCCATGGCGGATGTGACCAAGCAGTATATTTTTTATCTGCATGCCGGCCGTAAGCACATGACAGCCTCCATTCAGCGCTGTGCCAGGTATCTGCCCTATGCGCGGGGAGTTTTTAGCAAGCGCGGTCTGCCTGCGGATCTGGCCTATCTGGCCATTGTGGAGAGTGGTTTCAGGCCTGATGCTCTTTCACCGGTGGGGGCGGCAGGTGCTTGGCAGTTCATGCAGACAACAGGTGCCAAGTATGGTCTTGACAAAGATTCCTGGACCGATGACCGTTTGGATATCTATGAAGCCACAGAGGCAGCCGCCTCGTATCTTGGCAAACTCTATGATAAATTCCATGACTGGCCTACAGCCATTGCCGCTTACAATGCCGGCGAAGGCAAGATGAGTCGTGCCATGCAGGAATCAGGCGGACACAATTTCTTTGAAGTGCGCGAGCGCAATGAGGTCATTTCGGAGAAGAACCGCCTGCGCGAGGAAACCAAGCAGTATGTGCCGCGGTTCTTGGCCGTCGTGAAGATTATGCGCAATCTCAAGAGTCTGAATTTCCCGTCCGTGGCTCTGGATCAGACGCCTCAGGTCACGCGGGTTGTGGCAGCGCCAGGAACCGACCTGAAGAGCTTTTCGCGGAAGCTCGACATCGACTGGGGGAAATTCTGTGATCTCAATCGTCACCATCAGGGGGCGGTCAGTTCAGCCACCCGTCAGACCTATGTCTATGTGCCCGAGGCCAAGGCAGAAATTGCGCGCAGCCTTTTGTCCTCAGCGCATCAGGGAGAATACGCGGGCTGGCAGGCCAGTAGGCTTGATAGCAGCTGCGCCTCCTGGAAGAGCCTGGAAAAGCGTTACAATGTCTCACAAGCGAAGCTGCAGGCCGTCAATCCGGGCTGCAGACTGCAGAGCGGAGAACTTGTCTATCTGCCGCCGCAGGCGATCCGAGCCCAGGCGCCTCTGCAGCATCAGCCTGCAGGTCAGAGCAGAAGTGGCCGGGCTGGTGTCCAGAGTCTGCACAGACTGACAGCCAATGAAACCCTCTATGCTGTGGCCCGCCGTCATGGCATCAGTCCAGCGGAACTGATGCATTTTAATGGCATAAGCAATGCCTCAAGTCTGCCCGTGGGCTATACCCTGAAGATCCCTCAGCGCAAGGTTCAGAGCCCGCAGGTCCTTAAGGCAGGTGCGAGCGGCCAGCTTGGTCAGAAGCAGGTCTATGTGGTGAAAAAGGATGATACCTTCTGGAATATTGCCAAGCGTCTCCATGTCTCGGTCGATGACCTGCGTCGCTGGAATGACTTTGACGCAAGCAAGCTCAGGGAAGGAACGCGTCTGACCGTGTATGCTGAGGCACGCCAATGATTCTGCAGAGTCAAGTCAAGAAGCAGAAAAGACCTTGCCGAACGCGACTATGCTGAGCTTGAGCCAAAGAGAAAAAAAATTGGCACAAAGCAAAAAAATGCTTGACGGGCAGTGAAAAAAGGAGCATATCTCCGTTTCGCGCCAAGTGAAAGCAAGGCGAGTGTCAGAACGGCTGTTTTTCCTGAAGAAGATTTCTGACGAAAAAAATTCAGGGAAAACAAAAAAAGTTCTTGACAGGGAAAGCGAAAAGGTTCATAAACGCTTTTCGCGCCGTGTGAAAACACGGCAGGGGGCGAAGCCCCGGTTTGCTCATTGACAAGTAAATAGCGAGTGGTTTGAGAACTTTGAGATTCTGATTTCTGCGCGAGCAGGAATCTAAGCTAAGATTTAAACTGGAGAGTTTGATTCTGGCTCAGATTGA
>JAGADH010000200.1 GCA_017613715.1 Desulfovibrio sp.
CCTCTTCGGCAGCCCGGGTCTTGTCTTCGCTTTCGCCGATCAGCTTCTTCAGGCTCCCCATCATGGAGCGCATGGCCGTGGAGAGCGTGCTGAATTCATCGCCGCGCTGAACCGCAGTCTCAAGGAGCTCTTCTTCCTGGCCATTGGCTTCCAATCGGCCACAAGCCACGGAATCGGCGATGCCGGCAAGACCGCCGGTCATCCTGGCAATGCCACGGGCTGTGATGAGGATCATGCCACCGATGACAAGAGCCACCAGCAGAGCCAGAAGGCCCACATTGCGCAGGAGATTGTGGGTTGGCGTTAAGATCTCCTCCTTGTCCACTTCCACACAGAGGATCCAGTGTTCATGGGGCAGCTCTTTATAGGAGAGGAACTTGCTCTCGCCACGCTCGTTGGTGAATTCGAGCTTGCCTGTGCGGTTCTGGAGGAGTGTGCGCACATGGGGCAAAGCTTTGTCGTCGCGGCCCATGGCTGAATTGTCAGCTGTCAGGGTGAACCTGCCGTCCAGGGAATAGGCATAGCAGCGACCCTTCTTGCCAATGATGACCTTGTCGGTCGTGTTTCTGCTGATGTCGCTATTGCGCAGACGGGCCGTGGCCACACCCAGAATACGGCCTTGATGTCTGATGGGTTCGGCAATAACGGTCATGACCTCGCCGTTACCCAGGAAAATGGTGCTGACAGCCGTCTGGCCGCTGCTCATGGCTTCCCGGAAATAGGGCTGATCGCTGCGCTTTTTGCCGACGTCGGAGCCGGGACCCGAGGCATTTTCCAGGCGTTCGGCCAGAACGTAACCGTCTGTGGCCAGCAGATAACTGCCGTGCACGAGGTTACTGCCCTGGACAAAGCTTTTGAGTACGCGGTCGCCGCCTTCTCTGAGCTCATCGGTCAGTGCCGCTTCGCCGCCATTGGCATAGGCTTCGGCCAGATGCACAAGGCGCAGATTTTCGGTCACGGGCAAAAGGCCTTCGCGCAGACCGGTGAAGACGGCATCCATGCCGGTTCCCGCCGTATCGAGAACGATTCTGGAATCGCTGTCGATCTGCTCGCGAATCATCGTATCGCCCATCTTGTAGCTGATGCCGGACAAAAGGGCTGTGCCGATGAGCACGGGCAGAAGGATGAACAGCAGCATCTTTCCGAGTAAACCAAGTTTCATAGCTTTCTCCTGCCTTGGGACAGAGAGGTGCCTGGCGTAGAGATCCCAATGGCCCACTGCTCTTAGGCTTGAGCATGGGCCAGAATGTCATAAAGGCAGCGCACTGCCAGAGAATTTTCGGATTTGGTATGAGCTTCTATCGTCAGAGCAGGCGGAAAACTTTAGTTTTCCGCTCAGGCTCTTCTGGGATGTGAGCGTTTGGCTTAAAGGCCTGTCAGAGCCTGGAGAGAACGAAGATTTCAGGCAGATTCGCTATTCAGCTGGAAAAAGCGGAAGGTCTTTTTGCCCGCAGTCTTGGCCTTGTAAAGGGCGGTATCAGCGTGGCGGTAGAGCTTGTCAAAGCTTTCGCCGTCTGAAGGATAGAGCGCGATGCCGATGCTGCCTGAGATGTCCATGGAATAGATGTCATCAACACAGGTTTTGGCGAGAAGCGCCACGAGCTCTTCGGCTTTGCATCTGAGCCAGGCCATATCGGTATAGGCAAGAAAGACCACAAATTCGTCACCGCCGAGGCGTCCGATGATATCATTCTTGCTTACGACGGAACGGATGGTTTCGGCAAAAGTGCGGATGCACTGATCACCAAAGGCGTGACCAAAGGTATCGTTGATGTTTTTGAAATTGTCGATGTCAATGATCATGAAGGCATAGGAGGCATTGGGCTCCTCCGTAATCAGTCTGGTGATGGAGATTTCCGTGTGCCCACGCGTCAGACAGCCGGTCAGATCATCTCTGTGCGCCTTATTTTCCTTTTCCATCTGCTCGTTGATATTTTTGGCGTAGAGAAACATGTGGATGCTCTTTTCGCTGTCCACAGCAAACATCTGCACGTCGTAGCGCAGCCACTGATAGCTATCCTCGATGAAAACCTGACAGTCCAGGCTGAGGTGGTCACAGCCTGCAGCAAAGTTTTTGAGCAGATTTTCGCGTGAAAAGGTCGCAAGAAAGGTTTTCTGAAAGGATTGATGAATGGCCGTGTGGGCCAGGAGCTCAAGACTTTCGGAATAGGGTCGTTCGTCTTTGGCGCTGCTCAGTTTAAACTGATGCAGACGGCTTTCCGGGGTAAAACGGTTGCCTGTGATATCGATTTCGTAGATGCTGCTGAACATGCAGCGCGTGGCATCATGAAAATAGTTTAAGCGTTCTCCAATGATTTTTTTGATCTTTTTTTCAAAGGTTGAGATGACACGGCTGATAAAAAGAATGAGCACTACCAAAATCGAAAAAATAATAATACCTGATTTTATGATATCGTATTGTAATTTATGGTAGAAATCTCCCATATAATTTTCGATCACTAAATACCAGGAAAGATCTGGCAAATATTTTATTGAAATATAGCTTTGTGTCTCTTGGTTTATAAAATTTATGGTATTGTTTTTGGCTTGTTGCCAGGTGTTATGGAGCTGCTCAAGTGCTGCTTTGATTTGGGCATTGCCACTCATTTCAAGAATATTACAATCAGAAAGGGCGGTTTCGGCACTAGAAATTTGAATGATACCATGATCGTTGATAATATAAACATTTTTATGTGTCTCACGTTCAAAGTTGAGGAGATACTGCATAACAGTATGCAGGTGCACGCATATCCCGGTAATACCTAAGAGCTGATTGTTTTTATCTAGGATTTTGTGATTGATAAAAAGAGAAACGTCATGCTTGGCAGAGGGTGTTTTATCGAAATCGATATTAAGATCGTATTCATGCGCGTGTGAAGTTGATTTTTCATACCACGAATGGGTCAATTTTTGATCTTGTAGGGTTGTGATAAAGCCATCTTGCGTATAGAGGGAATGGTTTTTAATGGTTGAGAGAAAAGCGCCATCAAAATTATATATTTTATTATAGCCTGAGAGATAGTTGGTGATGGTTTCCGTAAAGTTCTTTTTCTGGTAGGAGGCAGCATCAGAAAGATAGGAGATGAGGAAATCATCCTTGGCCATAGTGCGGGAAATGCTGATGGGCTGTATGAAGAAATGGGAGAGTTCAGCATAGAGCGTGGCAATACTTTCATTGGCTGAGTGTTCATAATTGCTGATAGCCGTCTGATAGAAAGAACGATAATAGATAAAGGAGAGCAGAGAGAAGCCCAGCGTGAGAATGCAGGTGATGAAGATAGTGGTTTTGGTCAGGGTCGAGAGCTTCATCAGTTTTTCAGCGTGGAAACCCCGTCTGCCGGACGGGGAGGAAACGCCGCCTCCTGAATTTCCCTTGATTGAGCTATACCGTCGTTTCTGCTTAGAAGACGATACTTTTGCAAAAAAGCTGAGAAAACCTGGCTTAGGGGAAAAGGGCTCTTGCCGGAAGCCTCTTGGCGTTTTGTTCAGCGCCTGGCACCTGTGCCGTAGCGGCCAAAACGTTTGTCGAGCGCGAGATTATCCCCGGGATGGGAGAAATAGCCATCCTGGGAAAAAACAGGTTTGCCGTGCTGCAGAAGCTCACTTACGCTGACAAAATGGTAGCCTTTGGCCAGAAGGAGTGGAATGAGTTCGCGCACAAGCTCATAGCTGCCAATGGGCACAAGATTGGCATGAAAGAGGAGAATGGAGCCTGGGGTAACCTGTCTTGCCAGGCTTTGGGCATAGCGTTTGGCCTGTGCAGAACTTCGGACAGCTCCCAGTTCGCCCACCACATTCCACTGAATGGTGGTCAGACCAAGCTGGGCAATCTTCTGCAGGGAAGCCTCAGTGCAGCGGCCGTAGGGCAGTCGGAAGAGCTTGGGCACGCTTGCCATGGGAGGCAGAGTGGTCTTCCCGGCTTGTGCCTCATTTTCTACTTCTTCGCGGATCAGTTCATACTGGGCCTGGGTCCAGAGAATCTGATCCTCAAGATCCCTAGGTGGCAATAGGGCGCAATTGCCGTGACTCCAGTTGTGATTGGCGATTTCAAAGAGCGGTTCCTTGAGAATCTGCTTGACGCGGGTCTTATGCGTACGCATCCATTTGCCGCCCATGAAGAGGGTCGCGGGAATCTTTTGTTCACGCAGAAACTGCAAAAGCGCCGTGTCGCAGCCCGAGGTCGAGGTCGCAAGCTCACAGAGATCAAAGGTGAGAGCGAGCAGGGGTTCCTGCTTGGTTAGTTCTACTGAGCGTACCGTGCCAAGCTGATTGTCTGGCAGAGGCGGCAGAAGGGTTAAAGGGCGAAGTCTTTGCGGCGCTTCTGCCTTGTTTGGCAGAGCTCGTTTCTGGTCAGAGGGGGCAGGAACCCAGGCGTCAGGGGATGACCCGGCATAGAGAAGACTTGGCAGGCAGAGCAGAAGAAATGTCAGGCAAAGACTTTGGAGAGATGTTAGGATAGCTGGCATGGGGGGCTCGTTGTGAGAGAAAAAGCATAAGGGCAACGCTGTTATGAGGCAGCTGCCTCAACAGTACTTGTGCACGTTCTAAGCCATTTGGCCGTGCTTTGGCAAGGATTTCCGCCGATGGCGCGGCTATGCGAGATGAGCTGTAGGGATAAAGCCGTGAGCTTCTGCCTTTTCATAGTTTGAAAAAGAGGGGAAAAGCGTGTATGGAGCTTGTGGGAGGCTTTTGTGGGCTTTTATGGCCATGGTCAAAGCCTAGCGTTTGCTCACCTTTTGTAGTCTTTTGCAACGCTTTTCAGCATTTTTAGCATAGTGTAGATAGTACTAAATCTATAAAATTCTACAATAGGTAGACCTCATGAGCACAATACCGCCAGCCCTTCCGGATCATCTTTTAGAGTTGATCAGGCATGGCGAGGACTACCGTATTGAGTATAAAGAAGCCAGGAAAGAGCTCCCAAAGAATCTTTTTGCTACAGTCACAGCTTTTGCCAACAGAGATGGTGGAGATATTTTTCTTGGGGTTCATGCTACGGGTGTGATTGTCGGTATTGATGCTACATTGTCAGCTAAATTTATAACGAATTTTATTACACTTGCGCATAATAAAGAGGAAATTTTTCCATCTATTGATATTGTTGTCAATGAATATGTCTATATTTCTGATGGCTCTTTCGTCGGAATTGATAAAAATGGTAAAACTCTTTGCGAACAGGCAGGAACATATCATATTATTCATATTCATGTACCAGTCAGTTGTGCTGTTGTTCGTCACAAAGTAGAATTTATGATAGAAACGGAGATGCTGATTTTGATATAACAGATATCTCTGATAGAGTTTATTTATGCTATGCTCGCAAACAAAATGTCTATTATGTGAATAAGGTCTGTCCATATTGGCGAGTTAGTGACCTACGGCGAGATATAATAGATAAAGTATGCCATATGGCGGTCGTCAGAGGCCAGATTTTTGCAAAAATGAAACATCCATGGGCTGATCTTGATGATGAAGAATTGCTCAGAGTAAGTGGACTGATTCTGACGGATGAGACTGGAAAAACTGGTATTACCATTGCTGCAGTTCTGCTCTTTGGTACTGATAACATGATTGCGTCAGTCTGTTCGCAACATAAGACCGATTGTATATGTCGTGTTTATAATCTTGATCGTTATGATGACAGGGAAATTATAACAACAAACTTCATTGATTCGTACGAGCAAATGTTTGCTTTTGGCCAAAAACATCTCAACGATCTTTTTGTACTCGATGGAATCCAGAGTATTAGTGCAAGAGATAAGATACTGAGAGAAATTATCTCCAATTCTTTGGCACACCGAGATTATACAAGCGGATATATACCAAAATTTTTGATTGAAAGGGAGAAAATTACTCTTGAAAATGGCAATCGTGCTCATGGGAATGGCTTGTTGAATATCAAAACTTTTGAGCCATTTGCCAAAAATCCTTCGATAAGCAAAATTTTTCGTGAGATTGGCTATGCTGATGAACTTGGTTCAGGCATGAGGAACAGCTATAAGTATACCATGATGTATAGCGGATTGGAGCCAGAATTTAGGGAAGGCGACATTTTCAAAATAATCATTCCCCTTTCCGTCGGCTCGATGACCAAGGTTGGACCTGAAGCTTTGTTTACAGCAAGTGAGCAAGTGCGCAAGTCCAGTGAGCAAGTCGAAGAAGCCGTGGCTGTGAAGCTCAATTCGGCAATGATCCAAAAACTGCTTGCCTACTGCACAGAAGCGCGAGGAGCTTCTGAGATGCAGCAGATTTGTCAGATGCGATCAAGAGAGTATTTTCGCAAAAGCGTCCTTGTACCGCTTCTCAAAAGCGGAAGACTGCAACGCACCATCCCCGATAAACCCAATAGCAGTAAACAGAAATACATCAGAGCCTGAGGTCTTGCCTTGATCAAAAATCGCTGCGAGTTTGACGGAGAGTCCGTCTAGCTTTTTGTGTCTTGCGTAGGTACTGGCTTAGCGAAGGAAGAGAGCCAAGCGGTGCTTGCCTTGTGCCTTAAGGCATTTATATGTCCCTGGTCTTTGGCTTAACGACTTTTCGGCACGTAAAAATATGGACAGCGCAAGCTTTTCTTTCTACCTTGGCGCAAGCAGGGAGAGGGGAATAGAAAGCCGCCTGGAATTTTGCGCAGAATCTCTGCCTGACCGTGCGGCTACATAGGCAACGAACTATCTGCCTGCTTCTTTACGCTCATAGCTATTTGTGGCCCTGGCAGCACAATGATCTCAGACGGATTTTTTGTCCGCATTTTGGCCAGAGTTTTTATTCATCGTTATGGGAGGATTTGGCAATGGAAAAAAAAGTGATCGCCACCAAGAAGGCACCTGCTGCAGTAGGGCCCTATTCCCAGGGTATTCAGGCGGGTCAGACCGTTTATCTTTCAGGCCAGCTTGGTCTTGATCCGGCAACCGGCAAGCTTGCCGAAGGCGGGGTGGCTGCCCAAGCCAAACAGAGTTTGCAGAATATTTTGGCCATGCTGGCCGAAGTGGGAGCTACGGCCGA
>JAGADH010000201.1 GCA_017613715.1 Desulfovibrio sp.
ATTGGTGTGAAGTGAAAGGCTCTGCTCACAATTGCCTTTCACCCACTGATCCAACTGAGAGAAATGGCGTTAGGTGATTTTCTGCAAAATAATGGGCTTCAACAGGCACCAAACACATAGTTTATAAAGTACAAGGGAAAAGATAGTATTTCTTTTTTTAACTATTTTTCTTGTCGTACTTTTCGGCTCCTAAAGCTTTTGTAATTCTTATTATCATATTATTTATCTATTCCTGGTAGCATAACTATATAAAGAAGACAAAGATTCTTCTTGCTGTAGCTGAAACACATACTCTTTGACGTTTTCCGTCTTCCATATTTTTTAAATGTAAAGATTACTTATTTCCCGTTCAAAATGATTAGTAAGACTGAGATAATCTTTTTCTCTGTAGGGGTAAAGCTTTGGTGCCGAGCATCTCTAGAGCTCCCAGCAGCAAGCTCGCTGTGCATCGCTTCAACACAGGCCTCTACAACCATTGCCCAGCTCTCTCATAAGTGAAAGAGATCTTTTCCCTGAGAGCAAATGAAGGGTCTCCGAGCTGAAGGAAGTATGCTAAAACCATGTCCAAAAGTTTCTATATCATGTCCAAGGACAAGATCTTAATTGAGTTTTCCTGTGAGAAATTTTCCCTGCAAATTCATAAAGTCCACGATGAAAATTCAGATATATTCCCTTTCTTTTTAAGGAATGGCGTACAAGCGGAAAAAATCGGGTCGTGGATGAACTCGCGGATTTCCCCAATCGGGAAAAGGTTGTTGAAACGCATCGTGCCTGACGAACGCTCCAAGGGGCCGCTTGGACATCTCGGGCTGACTCTTGGATTGTCACTGAATGACGCTTATTGGATTCATGATGGCTTGCATACATGGGATGAGGTCAATCTCTACGAAAACCCGCTCAATCCTGAAATCGCTGAACTTGCTTTCAATTTCGGTGTGGATATAAAACAGGTTATTGGATCACGATCCCCTGAATTTAGTTCAAGTGGAAATATGCAAAAATGTTGGTTTAAACGAGGAAACGAAATCTTTTTAAGAAAACGTGACGAGCCTGACAGCGAAGGCGTATGCCAGACTACGAATGAATGGTTTGCCGCGCAAGCGGCTGAAGCGATGCAGCTTTCTCATGTTGCCTACGATCTTGCTTATCGCGATAGCCTATCACCTGTCTGTGAATGCCGTGCGTTCACAAATATCGATATTGGCTTTGAACCGGCCTTGACATTCCTTATGGCACGGGGAATCGATCCGAGTTTTTTACGTTTCGCCTCATCTTCCATTGATTTCCATATGGTAATACAGGAACATTTTGGAACCGATTTTTATGAAGATTTGATGGTTTTTGATTCAGTCATAGGAAATAAAGATCGGCATATGTTGAATTTCGGTATTCTGTATGACAATAATACCGGCAAAATGGTACGTTCGGCGCCGATTTTTGACAACGGGCTCGCCTTTGATCCGGAAGAGCAATGCTGCTTTTTTCCAAGAGAAGAGCAGCTTCATTATTTTTTACGTCCGCGGCATAAAGAAATGCTCGAAGCTGCTGCAGGCATGGAGTTCATCCAACACGACGAGGTAACAATTTCTGAAGCCGCCCTGGAAAAATCTCAGGCATATGTCAGAAATTTTGCAGAAAAAGCGTTGTCCTGGCTGTCTTCGCAAAAAAACGCTTAATTTTTATCTCTCCCTGTTGAAAAGCATGGCCAGAATGTCAGGGAACAGGAATATCCAGGACGCAATCTTTCAGATTTACGGAAATAGGTCGATGGACGATTCAAAACTATTCAAGATCAGTCTTGAAGGGAAGGGCATGCGAGGAAGCAGATCTCAAGATCAGAAAGGTCGACTCGTGCTCTCGCTTTTCACTAGGGACAACCTGGAAGTCCTTGAAGAGATAACCATTCCTGAAGCACAGCCATTGAGGATATCGCTCTACGAAAAATGGAAGGGACTTGCTGTCTTGGCTGCGTGACCAAGACAGTCGAAGAGAAGGGCACTATATCGAATGAAACGCAGTACTCTATGCTCTTGCACCGATATTGAGAGATTGAAGAAGGGGTCAGCACTGGCTGATAGAGAGAAGGCACTGGGATCTTGATTCGTCTTTAATGAAAACACTTCAGAGTGAAAAACCTGGCTGTCAGCGCAACCATCTTGATTCCTCGGCTTTTACAGGCTATATCTTGACGATAGTCAATACTTCCGCAGGTCTATGGTCGTCGCTCGGCTTCAAGGCCATAAGCAGGAAAGATCAAAGAGCTTTTGCTCTGCGACGACTGACTTACGCTGCAAACTCCCAAAGGACTTCAACTGGTTTTTGTGTGGAAGAGGTACCGTCTGATCGGCAGATCTGATGGCTATGTCGAGCAAGAGGAATATCATGGAGGCGGCGTTTCCTCCCCGCGCTGAAAGCCGGGGTTTTCACGCCGAAAATTGCTGATGAAAAAAGTTTTCCTTCTTCTGGCGCTTTTTCTGCTTTTGCCGGCCACCTCACAGGCCTGGTCTCCCAGCAAGGACGTGACGGTGATTGTGGCCTATAAAGCCGGCAGCGGCACGGATACCGGCGCACGGCTCCTTGCCCAGTATGCCCGCAAATATGTGGGGCAGACGCTTGTGATCAACAATCTCCCCGGCGGTGATGGCAAAATCGGCTGGACAGAGCTTTCACGCTCCAAGCCCGACGGCTATACCATCGGCTTCATTAACCTGCCTTCCTTCACAACCCTGAGTGCTCAGCCCAATTCCACCTTCTCAGTGCAGAGCATTGTGCCCATTGCCAATCATCTCACCGAAACCTGCGTAGTGGTGGTCAAGGCCAACAGCCCCTGGAAGACCCTGAATGATCTGGTCAATGCCTGCCGTGAATCGGACAAGTACCGCTGTTCCACCAATGGCAAGCAGGCCTCCAATCACACGGCAGCCCAGCTTCTGGCTCAGTCGGCCAAGTTCTCCTACAAGGCCATCCCCTACGGCGGCACAGCAGATCAGCTTCTGGCCCTGCGTCAGGGTGAAGTGCAGTTCTCCTGCGCCAAGGTGGCCGATGTGGCTCCCCTGGTGGGCGGCAGTTCGCCTGAACTGCGTATCCTTGGTGTCTTCGACACCAAGCGTCTTGAGCAGTTCCCCGATGTGCCCACCCTGGCCGAACTTGGCTACTATAAGGAATGGTATGGCAGCGCCCGCGCCCTGGTTGCTCCCGCTGGCACGCCCAAGGAGATCATTGATTTCTATGAAGACGCTTTTCAAAAGACCATGACTGATCCTGAATGCGTGGCCGCCCATGAAAAGGCCAAGATGAGCCTTGATTTCAAGAACAGCAAGGAACTGAGCGAATTGATCTTTTCTCAGCTGGTCTTTTCACGGGATATCGTCTCGACACTCTATAATCAGAAGTAGCTCAGAGGCAAAGCAGTAGCGTGAAGGGGAGGTTTGCCTCCCCTTCCTTGTTTTGACCTGAAGCGTTGATCTTCAAGGGGAGGCAGCGTTTTTTTTCGGCTCGATCTTTCTCGCCTTCGTTCGAGCCTTCCACGCTGAAAAAAAAGATGAAGCGATCAAATCTTGGCGTTGTCGTATTCATGTACGGCGTCTGCCTCTTTTTTTACCTTTTGGTGACGACTCTGCCGGATGAGGCCAGAACCTATCCTCTGACCATTCTCTCTTGTCTTGCCGTTCTCAACAGCTGTTTTTTGCTGCGTGAGCTTCTGGCCCTGAAGCGACAGGGCCTGATCAATGATCTGCCAGAGGTCTTTGCCGGCTTCAAGGCCGGGCAGTTCTTTTTTGTGCTCCTGGCCTGTATGGCCTATATGGCGCTTTTGCCCCTGCTTGGCTTTTACGTGACCAGTCTTGCCTTTCTTGTGATCTGCATGGCTTTTCTGCGTGTGCCCAAGCTGCCGCTGCTTCTGACCATCGTCGCTCTTGCCGCTTTGATCTATGCGGTCTTCACGCTCTTTCTTAAGGTGCCCCTGCCCGTGGGCCGGCTCTTTGCCTAAGGAGTGTCATCATGCCCGATACTCTTCTTCTTGTTTCGCAGGGTCTCCTTCATGCCTTAAGTCCCATCAATCTTCTGGCCATGCTGCTGGCTACGGTCGTGGGTATTGTCATAGGCTGTCTGCCCGGGCTCTCGGCCGCCATGGGGGTGGCGCTGCTTTTGCCCGTGACCTTTGGCATGGATCCGGCAACAGGGCTCATCGTCCTGGGCGGTGTTTACTGCGGAGCCATTTTTGGTGGCTCCATCAGTGCCATTCTCATCCATACCCCTGGTACGCCGGCTTCAGCAGCCACAGCCATTGATGGCTATCAGCTGACCCTGCAGGGACGGGCAGCCAAGGCCATTTCTGTGGCCTGTATCGCTTCCTTTTGCGGTGGCCTCCTGAGCTGTCTCTCGCTCTACTGCTTTTCACCGCTTTTGGCGCAGCTGGCCATGAAATTCAAAAGTCCCGAATATTTCTGGCTCTCGCTCTTTGGGCTGACGATTATTGCCGGTGTTTCCTCCAAATCCATGCTCAAGGGACTGATGAGCGGTGTCCTTGGGCTTTTGCTCTCCACCATCGGCATGGATCCCATGGAAGGGGTGCCGCGCTTCACTTTTGACTTCAGTATCCTCGATTCAGGCATCAATACGACCTGTGCGCTCATTGGTCTTTTTTCCATGTCGCAGGTGCTGATTCTGGCGGAAAAAGCCATTGTGCAGCGTGCACGGCCTGTGGATTTCAAGGATAAGATCGGTTTAAGCGCAGGCGAGGTCAGGCGTCTTACGCCGCATGTTCTGCGTTCGTGGATCATCGGCAATATTGTGGGCATTCTGCCGGGAGCCGGAGCCTCCATTGCCTGCTTTATGGGCTATAATGAGGCAAGGCGCTTTTCGCGGCATAAGGAGGAATTTGGCAAGGGCTCCATTGAAGGCGTGGCAGGCTCTGAAGCCGCCAATAATGCCGTGACCGGTGGTTCGCTGATTCCCACACTGACGCTGGGTATTCCCGGTGAATCGGTCACAGCCGTGCTGATGGGCGGGCTGATCATCCACGGTCTGCAGCCGGGGCCTGAGCTTTTCACAACCTATGCCGGCATGACCTATACCTTTTTCGGCGGTTTTGTGCTCATTCAGTTCTGCATGCTGGCTGTGGGCCTTGCCGGCTGCCGGGCTTTTGCCCAGATCGGCAGACTCTCCGACGCCATTCTCATTCCTTCGATCTTTCTGCTCTGTGTGGTTGGCTCCTACGCCATCCACAACAATTTTGAAGAAGTGGTGATCATGTTCTGTTTTGGTCTGCTTGGCTGGCTGGCCCACAAGTTTGGCTTAAATACCGCAGCCATTGTTCTGGGACTGATTCTTGGGCCCATTGGCGAAAAGGGTCTGCGGCGTTCGCTGCTGCTCAATGACGGCGATCCCTCCATTCTTTTCTCCACGCCCCTCTGCTGGCTTTTGATCGGGCTCTGTATCTTTGGCCTGATTTCGCCATTGCTCATGCGGCGTATGGAAAAGCGCATGGAAGAGCAAATCGAAAAGCCTGGTCTAGACAAGGCCTAAGGGCACGGAGTCCTTTCCCGAGGAAGTCTGGTTGTGTCGATCTTTTCACGTCTTTCCCATATCGACATGCTTTCCGGTTCCATCTGGGACAAGCTTGTGCTTTTTTCCGTGCCCCTGGCCTTAACCAATGTTCTGCAGCAGCTCTTCAATACCGCTGATGTGGCTGTGCTTGGCCATTATCTTGGCAGTGAGGCCATGGGGGCCGTGGGCAGCCTGACGGCCGTCATCAGTCTTTTTGTGGCGCTTTTTCTGGGGCTTGCGCTTGGCGCCAACGTAGTCATTGCCAAACATTTTGGTCGCAAGTCGCCCGAGCAGATTGTCAGAGCCTCGCAGACAGCGATGTTTCTGGCTCTTCTGCTCGGCTTGACCTGCCTTGCTCTCTGCTATCCCTTGGCTGATGATCTGCTCAGACTTTTGTCCGTGCCTTTGGATCTTCTGCCGCTCTCCAAGGTCTATCTTCAATACTATCTTCTTGGTCTGCCAGCTCTTGCCATCTACAATTTTGCGGCAGCCATGCTGCGCAGCCAGGGCGACACCACAAGTCCCTTCATCAGTCTGGCTGTGGCCAGTCTCCTGAATCTCGTGCTCAATCTGCTCTTTACGCTCTGCTGGCATTGGGGCGTGGCCGGTGTGGCCTGTGCCACAAGTCTGGCCAATGGCGTGAGTGCGCTCATCCTTTTGCTGATCCTTGCGCGGCGCAAGGTTTTCGGGCTTTCGCTTTTCTTGCGCAAGCTTGATCTAAGGGAATGTTCCGAGATGCTGCGCATTGGCCTGCCTGCGGCCATCCAGGGCATGGTTTTCTGCTTTTCCAATGTCCTCGTGCAGTCGGCGATCAATAGCCTGGGAGCTTTTGCCATTGCCGGTTCTGCGGCGGCCTTCACCATTGAAATCAATATGTACTGCCTGATGAGCGCTTTTGCCCAGGCGGCCACAACCTTTGTCAGCCAGAATTATGGGGCCAGAAATCTCGCACGCTGTCTCAGGGTCACACGTGTGACGCTCGCCCTGACACTGCCTCTGAATCTTCTCATGTCGCTGGCCATTGTGCTCGCAGCACCAAGTCTTCTGCGCTTTTTTTCGCATGACCCAAGGGTTCTGGAAATGGCCATGCTGCGCATCTATCTCATTGTGCTGCCCAATGTGGTGACTGTTTTTATTGATGTGCTCTCAGGCGCCCTGCGCGGCTACGGTTGCAGTCTGCAGCCGGCCATTGCCACGCTCCTTGCCATCTGTGGCATCCGTGTGGTCTGGGTTTTTACGGTCTTCAAGATCTGGCCGGATTTTGCCGTGCTTGTGGTCTCCTATCCCTTAAGCTGGCTGGTCACGGCCATCTTTATTGCGTTCGTCTATGCCCGTTATCGCCGTGTTGTGCTCCTGCATGGCCACAGGCTTCATTTTGCCAGGCCTTAGAGGCGTAAGCTTGCTTCGTTCTCTTGCCAGATTGCCCGGATAAGCATACTGACCTGAAAAGGAGCTTATCCAACGCGCCGTAAAACCCCGTCCTTCAGGACGGGGATATAAGGCGCTCCTAAACTGGAATTTTTGCCTTTTTCAGCTTGGCGTACGCTGATTTTCGATGTACTGCCGAAGAACTGCAATCGGAGCACCACCACAAC
>JAGADH010000202.1 GCA_017613715.1 Desulfovibrio sp.
AACGCATTGCGTGAGCGTTGATAGCAAAGGATTTCGATATGGCAAAAGGAAAAAAAAGCGCCACACTCATTGTGCTTTTTCTGTCGCTGGCCATTGTGCTCATTGTCTATGCGGCCAATTGGATTCTGCAGACGGCCTCAACGCAGATGCGTCGCGATATTGAGCAGAATTTGAAAACTGCGGCTACCCAGCAGGTTGCCCTTCTGACAGTCTGGTACGGTGCCATTTCCAATCAGATCAAGTCGTTTGTGGACGTGGATATGCTCCGCCTTTTTGCCTCGGAAGTGGATTCTGCCAAGGTGGATGCGGCACGTCTGCGGAGCTTTGGTAAGGCCAAACAGGAAGAGCTGGTCGGCAAAGAAGATAATTCTCTGGCTGAGTTCAGCGCCCGCATTCCGGGTCTGCTGCAGCTGCTCAGTGAATTTGTGAAAAAGAACAACTTTTTTTCTGGCCGTGTGCTGAATTTGGAGTTTGAACCGTATCTGCTCATGGAAGATCAGGAGAAGGTCACAGAGGAGCAGAAAAGCTTTCTGCGCAAGGCCCAGGAGACGCGCAAGCCTGTGGTCATGCCCATCCGCAAGCATGGCCGGGAACTTGTGGTAGATATTGTTTTTCCCATCTTTGCGCCGCAGTATATTGACCAGAAGGGCGACCGGGTCGTGGCCCTTTTTGTGGGCACCTGCAGTGTGCAGAAAGCCATTTCCGCTGTGGATAACATTGATGCCGAGGGCTTTTTCACCTCAGCGGTGCTCGAATATCAGCACGGCAAACTTGAGCTGATTGACCCCCTTTTCCCGGATGTCAGCAGAGAGCTCGGCAATGGCTGGGAAACACAGGGCGAGGGCCTGGGGCTTGCCGTACGCCAGGAGCCAAGCCGTCTGGAAAAGCCGATAGCCGCTTATACGCTGGCTTTGCCGGTCAATGATCTGCCGTGGTTTGTGCTTGAGGGAGTACGCACAACGGTTGCCGAAGCGTCGTTTTTGCGTTTCCGCAAAAATATCTATATTGGCGCAGGGCTTTTGATTGCCCTGACAGTCATCCTCATTGCAGCCCTCTGGTGGTGGATTGTCGGCCGCAGAGAACGCGCCCTGGCCGATCAGATGCGCAAGCTCTATATCATCGCCAATGAGCAGAAACAGATTCTCGATGGCGTGAATACGGCCCTGTCTGCGGGCATTATTCTCAATGATCTTTCAGGCAGGATCTATTACGTCAATCAGAAATATGCGGATATGGCGAGAATGGCTCCAGAGCGCATGACCGGCATGCAGTACACGCAACTTCCCTACGAGCTTGCGCGCAGTCTCGTGACGCATACTATCGCTATTCATGAAAAGCCCGAGCTGACCAATTTTACGGAAATTCTCTCCATAGCCGACAGTGCGAGGCATTATCTGACGGCCTGTTCGCCCTGCGTGGATGAGAAAAACTGCCTGATGGGCATGGTTTCGGTCTATAGCGACATCACCGAGCTGATTGAAGCACAGAACAAGGCCCAGCGCATGGTACGTCAGACGGTAGCGGTCCTGGTGCGGGCCATTGAAGCCATTGACCCCTATCTCTGTGGTCAGTCGGACAGCACGGGGACTCTGGCCATCAGTCTGGTGCGTTTTCTCAAGCAGGACGATGCCGAAGCCGTGGCCACTCTGCGCATCGCAGCCAGTCTTTCCCAGATCGGCATGATTCAGCTGCCGCGTTCGCTTCTGCTCAAGACCGGCACTCTTTCGCCCGAGGAACGACTTGAGATGCAAAAGCACGTTGAATATGCACGCCAGGCCTTGAAGGGTGTGGATTTCGGGCTGCCGGTGCTTGAGGCAATTACCCAGATGTATGAGCGCATCGACGGATCCGGCTATCCCAAACATCTCAAAGGCGATGAAATCTGCTTTAATGCTCGCGTCTTAGCTGTTGCCAATACCTTCTGCGCGCTGATGCGTCCGCGCTCCTACCGCACGGCCCACAATACTGAAAGCGCTCTCGAAATCTTTGAAATGAAGCCCTACAAGTATGATCCCAAGGTGACACAGGCTTTGCGTGATTATCTTCTGACTGAGGACGGCAAGGTCTTTTTGCAGAAGCTCATGGAAAGCGGACAGGATAAGCCCGAGCCGGAGAGCGAAAAAAAGACGGAGGCTGCAGCCTCCGCCTGATGGCTTTTGTTTCTGTCGGACTTTACCAGTTTTGCAGTTCTGCGTGCGGGGCAATCAGGACTTTACAACCTGTTCGCACCTTTTGCAGAAGTGTGCGCATCATCGCTTCCTCGATGGCCACGCAGCCCGCTGTTTCGGGTTTTGGTCCCATGCAGTGCAGAAAAATGGCTGAGCCGCGATTGGGATGGCCCTCTTCATTATAGCTGATATTCAGCGCATAAGCATACTGGACGGGATATTCGATGAGATGCTCACTCTGTTGCTGCGAAGCGGGTGGCAGGTCTTTGCGAAGGACAAGCCGATTATAGGTCGGGGAGGCGGCATCGCCGTCCCAGAAGTGATCGTCAGTGACTTTGACGTAGTTCATGGCGCAGCCTGGATTGTCAAGCAGGCCAAAGGCCTGGGTGAAATGAAAGACCCCCACAGGTGTTTTGCCATCGCCTTCCCAGGTTTTGCCAAGGCCCTTGCGGCCAATATAAGCCTTGGTGGAAAAGCGTTTGACCCACTGGCCGTGGTCTTTTTCAAAGAAGGAAAGGATGGTCGTTTTGTTGGCAAAGACATCAACCAGGACGATCTGACTGGCTTTTTGCGCCAAACGCAGCTGGCTGAGCTGTTGGGGCGAGAGACTTGTGGGCTTCAGGGCATAATGGAAGAAGAGCATGGCGGCAAAAGCCAAGAGGACAATAATCAGAAGTTTTTTCATAATGTTTTGGCCAGTTTCTCCTTTTGAGGCAGACTGCGGCCACTCCTTGTGTGTTGAAGGTTACACCTTGTAGCAAGGCGGGCATAGAGAAAAAAGTATGCCGGCTTCGATTCTTTCGTCAATAGGACATACGCCTCTGCTTGCTTAGAAAATGAGCGAAACCCTTTCGGTCAGGGTCCTGGTCAAGCTTGAAAATCGTCATCCTGGCGCTTACATCAAGGACAGGGTATTCTGGCCGGTATCTCCAGCGGCGCCAATGTGGCGGCTGCTCCGCGTATGGCCAGGCGTGAAACGATGCGCGGCAAAACCATTGTCACCTTCAGCTGTGGCTGTGGGGAGCGTTATCTCGGCACAGCGCTTTTTGCCTAGCTTTTTCTGTTTTTAAGCATAATCTTTTTTGCCGCCGCGACGATAAAAAGCTTACAGTCGTGTGAGCATATGGGAAAGATCCGTAGCACGGTCTGTGCTAATCAGTTGATACGCGATGGAGCTTTTATGTCACAGACAAACATTCTTCTTGAATCTGGCACCAATGAGCTCGAGATTGTCGAGTTTTATGTCAATCAGGACGGCTACCGTGCGCATTACGGCATTAATGTGGCCAAAGTCGTCGAGATCATCCGTTGTCAGCCTGTGACGGCTATGCCCGAAATGCGGCATCCAGCCATTCGTGGTGCTTTTTCCCATCGAAATGGCCGCATTGTGCCTCTCATAGATATGGCCCAGTTTCTGGGCAATGACTGCGTTGACAATGAAGACGCCAAGGTCATAGTCACAGAATTCAATACGGTGTTCACGGCTTTTTTGGTCTCAGGCGTCAACCGCATTTACAGGCTGAGCTGGACTGAAGTGGAAGCACCGGGCAATTTTCTGCAGAATGTCAGCCGCAGCTCGGTTGTGGGTGTGGTTCGGCTGGAAGAGCGTGTCGTTTTCCTGCTCGACCTTGAGGCCATTGTCGCCGAGCTTGAGCCGAGTATGGCCATTACCTTTGAAGGCACCATGGCCAAACCCCAGGAGCATAAGACCTACAATATTCTGCATGTGGACGATTCCCACAGCATCCGCAATCTTGTCTATGATCTCTTCAAGAAGGAAGGACACTTTAATGTGGAGCAGCGGGTCAACGGCCAGGACGCATGGACCTATCTTACGGAACTCAAGGCGCGTTGCGAAAGCGAGGGCAAGGATATTACCGATTTCCTGCAGGGCATTATTTCAGATATTGAAATGCCCTTTATGGACGGCCTCAATCTCTGTAAACGCATTAAGGAAGATGTGGTCCTGAAAAAACTGCCTGTGGCTATTTTCTCGTCCATGATCAATGAACCGCTGGCCAGAAAATGTGAATCCGTAGGTGCTGACGCTCAGTTCGCCAAGCCGGATATGCGCGTGCTTTCCGATAAAATGCTTGAGATGATTGAACAAGCCAATTTCTAAGAGGCTTTGCTCTTGCTGCACAAAAAAAGGCCATGTGATCATGGCCTTTTTTTGTGCTTATGAATGCGTGAAAAAAAACCAGGCAAGCAAGGCTTGTTAAAAGCCCGCTTCAAGCGGTGGCCAGATCAGAGCAGCCTCTGGCGCGGGCGCTTTGGCGATTGTGGCAGAGGCCAGGGCAACGCGGCGACCGTTGAGACTGAGGCGGCCTGTGGCCAGCCATTGCACAGCCTGCGGATAGATACGGTGTTCCATGGCGTGGATGCGCGTCAAAAGCGCTTCCTCGTCTTCACCGTCCTTGACAGGCACAGCCGCCTGAATGATCACAGGCCCGTTGTCCATGATTTCATTGACAAAATGCACTGTGGCGCCCGTGAGTTTGACACCGTAGTCCATGGCATCACGGGCTCCGTGCAGACCGGGAAAACTCGGCAGCAGGGCCGGGTGGAGATTCAGGACCTGGCCTGGGAAGCCTTTGAGAAAGGAGCCTGAAAGCAGGCGCATATAGCCAGCCAGCACCACAGCCTGGGCCTTATGCTCGAGTACGGAAGCCAGCAGTGCTTGATCATACTGCTCACGCTTCTGAAAGGTGTGATGGTCCAGCACAAGATGGGCAATGCCCGCTTTCTGGGCGCGCTCAAGCACCTTGGCTTGGGGATTATTGGAGGCAATGAGCACAATATCAATATCAAGTATTCCGGCCTGCATCTTGTCGATCATGGCCTGGGCATTGGTGCCGTTGCCTGAGGCGAGAATGGCGATGGGAAAGGACATGACAAACCTCAACTACGGGAAAGGTCACAGGCTACTGCCTCAATCAGAGCCTTGATGGTATAGGTCTCAGGCTGAATATGGCAGGGTAGTCCTGCTGCCTGCAGGGTTTGGGCTGTGACAGGGCCAATGGCTGCCAGTTTCAGCTCGGGATGCCTGCCAAGCGTGTCTGCGGAAATCAGCTTGAGAAAATTGCGCACGGTTGACGAGGAGGCAAAGGTGATACAGGAGAGTCTGCCTTCGTTGAGCAGCTCCTCCACACGTGCTTTTTGTGAAGCATCGGGCAGAGTCTCATAGCAGGGGATGACATCCACCTGATAGCCTTCTGCTCTGAGCCGTTCAGGCAGAATGTCACGCGCCTCTTTGGCCCTGGGCAGCAAAATGGGTCTTGTCTTGTCTTCTCTGCGCGCAAGAAAGTCCGTAACCAGGCTTTCCGCCACAAAGCGTTGCGGTATGAGATCGGGGCTTATGCCGTGTTCAGCCAGCGCTTTGGCTGTGCCTGGGCCCATGGCACTGATGGAGGCCTGGGCGAGTTTGCGGGTGTCGAAGCCAAGGGCTGCCAGGCGTTGCCAGAAAAAGTCCACAGCATTGGCCGAGGTGAAGAAAATCCACTGATAGCGTTCAATGGCAGCAAGAGCCGCATCAAGCTCACTATAGTCGGCAAGCGGGGCAATACGGATGGTCGGGCATTGAATGACTTCAGCTCCCAGATCGCTGAAGCTTGCCACAATGTCGCTGGCCTGTTCGCGTGCACGCGTCACCACAATGCTTTTGCCAAAGAGCGGGCGCTTTTCAAACCAGTTGAGTTCATCTCTGAGACTGACAACCTGGCCGACCACAATAACCGAGGGATTGGTGAATTTGGCTTCTTCGGCGCGTGCGGGCAAATCCCTGAGCGTTGCCACAAGGCTGCGCTGGGCGGCAGTTGTGCCGCGGTAGATGAGAGCTGCGGGGGTTTCGGGAGCAAGACCCGCTGCCATCAGCTCTTTCGAAATATGGGGCAGATTTTTCATACCCATGACAAAGACAAGGGTTGATCCGCTTTGCGCCAGAGCCTGCCAGTTAAGAGAGGAATGATCCTTTTCAGCTTTTTCGTGCCCTGTGATCAAGGTCACCGAAGAGACGAGATCTCTGTGCGTCAGGGGAATGCCTGCATAGGCCGGAGCGGCAATGGTGCTGCTGATACCCGGTACCTCTTCAAAGGGAATTTCGGCCTCAAGCAGGGCCAGGGCCTCTTCACCGCCGCGACCAAAAATATAAGGATCCCCGCCCTTGAGGCGAGCTACGGTTTTGCCCTCTCTGGCCTTGGCAATTAAGAGTTCATTGATCTTGGGCTGGGGTAGGGCATGGTTGCCGGCAACCTTGCCCACATAGAGAATTTCCGCATCTCTGCGGCAATGGTTGAGCAGGCTTGGGCTTGCCAGGGCGTCGTAGACAATGACATCGGCCGAAGCAAGAATATCACGGGCCTTGAGGGTGAGGAGGGAGGGATCTCCCGGGCCTGCACCAAGCAGATAGACTTTCACTCGAGACCTCCTCTGGCCAGTTCGATGAGTGTACGTGCCCCGAAGCCCGTTGCGCCCTTGGGGCAGAGCGACGTGGCCTTTTCCTGCCAGTCCACACCGGCAATATCGAGATGGGCATAGCAGATATCGTCCACAAAGTGTTTCAAAAAGAGGGCGGCATTGATGGCTCCGCCTTCTCTGGGACCTGTGTGGCAGATGTCGGCAATGTCGCTTTTGAGTTTTTGCTCGTAGTTTTTCCAGAGCGGCATGAGCCAGAAGTTTTCTCCGGCTGTCTGGCCTGCGGCTTTGATATGTTCCACGAGAAAGGACTCGTCAGAGAAGAGCCCCGCAAGCTCATCGCCAAGGGCTACAGCGCAGGCGCCGGTGAGGGTAGCGATATCCACAAGAATGCCCGGACTGTAGTTTTTCTTGGCAAAGCAGAGCGCATCAGCGAGCACCATGCGGCCTTCGGCATCGGTATTGGTGATTTCAATGCTTTCGCCGTTCATGGCATAGACCACATCGCCTGGCTTGACCGAGGCACCACCCGGCATATTTTCGGCGCAGGCCAGAATGCCCACAACGTGTTTGGGTAACTTTTCTTGAGCAATGACCGTCATGGCCGCCAGTACAGCAGCGGCTCCGCTCATGTCGCTCTTCATTTGATGCATTTTGGCCGCAGGCTTGAGGCTGATACCGCCCGAATCAAAGCAGATGCCTTTACCCACGAGGACCAGAGGCGCTTCAGCGGCGTGCTCCCTGGGTGCATGTTCAAGCACCACAAGACGCGGAGGGTGCACAGAACCCTGTCCTACCGAGAGCAGGGCGCCCATGCCGAGGTTCAGCATAGCCTCTTCATCAAGAACGCTGCAGCTGAGATCAAAGCTTTTGGCCAGGGACTGAGCCTCGTCGGCCAGATCGGCTGGCGTGAGCAGATTGGCCGGCAGATTGGCCAGCCTGCGGGCGAGCAGCGTTGCCTTTGCCGCATGCTCTCCGCGTCTTGCGGCGTTCTGACTGGCAGAGGGCAGGGTGGTCGCTGCGAGATAAAAATATTCAGGGTCCTTGGGGGCTGAAGCGTCGATTTTCTTATAAAAATTTCCCTGATAGAGACCCAGATGGGCGGCATAGATCACTTCTTCCAGCAGTCGGTCGCGCCCGCAGGGAAGAGAGGCAAGTATTGACAAAGGCAGAAGCACCGACGAAAGTCTGAGTTCGCGGCATTGTTGCAGAGCCTTGCCCACAGCCAGCCTTAAGTCCTGCAGGCTGAATTCTTCTTTTTTGCCAAGGCCGAGAAAAAGCACGCGCGGAATGTTCAGATCGGGATGACCGTAGATAACGGCCATTTCTCCCTGCCTGTGCCGCACGTCGCGCATGGCCGGAGCCACAGCCAGCCATGGGCAGGCAGCATCAAGTTCTGGGCACTTCTCAAGCGCATTGTCTCCTTCTAGCGCGGGCGCCAGCAGAATATCAGCTTTCCACTGCTGATGGCCGCCTTCCTGAAACTGTATTTCCATGCAGACCTCCCAGGCCCATTGGCTTTTCTGTCGAGCTTTGTTCGGCTCTGCACTATAGCCTGCGCCCCAGTCTTTGCCAAGTCTTCCCGGACTTTGTGGCGTAAGCGTCGGAATTGTCTATGCTCATCTATATTCATGTTCCTTTTTGCCGTCAGCGTTGTCATTACTGCGCTTTTCAATCTCAGGCTCTTGGCAGGGATGTCGAACCCGTCTCAAGTCAGGCCATGCGCGATTACGTGGATACCCTGCTTATGGAACTGGCTCTTTGGGGGGATCGTCTCGGGGGGCGCAGGGTTGAGAGCGTTTTTTTCGGAGGCGGCACTCCCAGTCTTCTGCCGCCGAAAATCGTGGGCATTATCCTTGAGCGTCTGCACAAAATCTTTGCCATTGATGACAATGCCGAAATCAGTCTTGAAGCCAATCCTGAATCCTTCAAAGGCACGTTATTGCCTTCCCAGTATCTCGCCTGCGGTATCAACCGTCTGTCTCTGGGCCTGCAAAGTCTTGACCCTGACATGCTGCGCATTCTGGGGCGTGTGCATAAGGCCCAGGACAGTCTCAACAGCCTTTTGGCAGCGCGCGAGGCGGGTTTTGTGAATATCGGCGTGGATCTGATGTGGGGGCTGCCAGGTCAGAGCGTACGTCACTGGCTGCAGAGCCTGAAGGATGTGGTGCGTCTTGCCCCGGAACATATCTCGGCCTACGGTTTGACCCTGGAACCGGGAACTGTGCTTGAGCGTCAGTGCAGTGAAGGGCTCTTGCAGATGCCGCCAGAGCGCGATCTGAACATTATGTTTGTGGAAGGGGCAGCCTATCTTGAAGGCCAGGGCTATTTGCAGTACGAAATTTCCAATTATTCGCGCATGGGCTATCAGTGCCGGCATAATCTCGGCTATTGGCAGGGGGTTGATTATCTGGGCCTTGGCCCATCGGCCACCTCAACCATCAACAATAAGCGCTGGACGAATCCCGCCCATCAGAAAGCCTGGGCTGAGAAGATCGCTCAGGGTTCTGTGGCAGGCAATGAAGAGCTGCTCTCACCCCTGATTCGTGTGCTTGAAATGATTATGTTGAGTTTGCGCACCGTACGCGGACTGTCGTTGAAGCGCTACAAAGAGATGACCGGCCATGATTTTCTTATCGATCACAAGCGTATGGTTCAGGCGCTGCACGATAATGGCCTGATCCGTATCCGACAGGGCTTGCTGCGGCTTACCCCCAGTGGTATGGTTGTTTCCAATGCTATTATTTCCAATCTTTTTGCTCAGACTAAGAAGGTTTTGACTGAACCACTGCCGACACTTGAATCTTTGCAAACTGTTCAACTGACGGAGGACGATGCACCTGAAGTGCGTAGTGTGGTTTGGCCAAAGGCATGAAAATGACTTGCATTAAAAAATTTTTCCTCATTGTTTTGTGAATATTTGAAAATATCCCTGTGTTTTAATCAAGTTTCTTGACAAGTAGGTGGTAATTTAAATTTTTTTAGAGATTATTTCGTTGTTTAAACCAAAGCACCATGTTTTTTGCTATCTCTTTGAGCTGTTTCTGGAACAAATGCAGCATGACCTTCATGGTCTGGGCCTTGGACAAAAACGCCGTTGGCTCAAGGCAAGGCTTGTTTTGCCTTTGGTGGCATTCTTGATTTTTTAGCGATTATCAAGCATAGTAATCAGCTCAAAATCTTTTTTGTTTCAGTGTCTTGCCTGACAGAAGCTTCAGTCTGCCAAGGCCTTGAAGCTTTTGAAGCCGCAATTTTGACCACTACGGAGGCAGCGTTTCCTCCCAGGCCTTTTGGCCGGGATTCCCACGCTGAAAATAGTTGATGAGCGAATACAAAACGACTCTCAATCTGCCGCAAACGACTTTTCCCATGAAGGCCAATCTAGTGATGCGTGAGCCTAAAATGCTCAAGCGCTGGGAAGAGCAAAAGACTCGTCAAAGCATGGAAGCTGCCTCGGGCAGCCAGGGTACGTTTGTTCTGCATGACGGTCCTCCCTATGCCAACGGGCATCTGCACATGGGCCATGCCCTGAATAAGATTCTCAAGGACATCATTGTCAAGTCCCGGAATATGCAGGGTTATCTCTGTCGCTATGTTCCCGGCTGGGACTGTCATGGGCTGCCCATTGAGCTCAAGGTTGAACAGGAGCTCAAGGGCAAGAAAAAAGAACTGCCAACAGCTGTCGTGCGCCGTCTCTGCCGTGAATATGCAAGCAAGTGGATCGATGTGCAGCGTGAGGAGTTCAAGCGCCTTGGTGTGCTCGGCAACTGGGAAGATCCCTATCTGAGCATGACACCGGCCTATGAGGCGGAAATCGCCCGTCAGCTGGCCCATTTTGTGGCCAAGGGCAGTGTTGTGCGCGATAAAAAGCCGGTCTACTGGTGCTGTTCATGCAGAACAGCTCTGGCTGAAGCGGAAGTGGAATACGCCGATATTGCCTCCCCCTCCCTTTATGTGACCTTTCCCCTGACGGATGCACGTCTGCCCAAGGTTTTTCCGCAGGCCGACCCCAGCCGCTGCAAGGTGATCATCTGGACCACAACACCCTGGACCTTGCCGGACAACCTGGCCGTCTGCCTGCATCCTGATTTTACCTATGTTCTCGTTGAGGTGGCAGGCCTTCAGTATCTTTTGGCGCGGGAACGTCTGGAAGCGTGCGCTGCCATTTTTGGCTGGAAAAATTATCGTGAGCTTGGCAGCTGTCAGGGCGCGGCCCTGGATACCTTTGTGGCACGGCATCCATTTTATGAGCGCGACTCGCTCATCACCCTCGGCCAGCATGTGACGCTTGATACCGGTACGGGCTGTGTGCACACAGCTCCCGGCCATGGTCGTGAGGACTATGAAGTCGGTCTGGCCTATGGTCTTGATATCTATTCGCCTCTCGACGATGGCGGCTGCTATCTTGGGGAAGTGGGCTATTTTGCCGGCAAGAATGTCTTTGAGGCCAATCCCCTGGTCATTGACCTTCTGCGTGAAAAGGGTGTGCTGCTGCATGCCGATAGTATTGAGCACTCCTATCCGCATTGCTGGCGTTGCAAAAAACCCGTGATTTTCAGAGCTACACCGCAGTGGTTTATCAGCATGGAGAAAAATGCCCTGCGAGCCAGGGCCTTGGCCAGTATCAATGACAAGGTGCAGTGGATTCCCGCCTGGGGTCATGATCGTATCTATAATATGATCGAACAGCGCCCTGACTGGTGTATTTCACGGCAGCGGCAGTGGGGTGTTCCCATTATGGCTCTGCGTTGTCAGAGCTGCGGGGAATCGTGGAACGATGCCGCCTGGATGTACGAGATCTGCGATCGCTTTGCCAAGCATCCCACAGGCTGTGACTACTGGTATGAAGCGCCTCTCGCAGAAATCGTGCCCAAAGATCTTGTCTGCCCCAAGTGCGGAGGCAAAGACTTTACGCGAGAAAGCGACATCCTGGATGTCTGGTTTGATTCAGGCAGCAGCTGGGCCGCTGTGCTCAAAGCGCGTCAGGAACTCTCCTTTCCTGCAGACCTTTACCTTGAAGGCTCAGATCAGCACAGAGGCTGGTTCCACAGCTCACTCCTCGTCTCTCAGGGCAGTGAAGATCAGCCTCCCTACAGAGCGGTTTTGACCCATGGTTATGTGGTTGACGGTGAAGGCCGCAAGATGAGTAAGTCTGTGGGCAATGTCATTGCCCCGCAGACCCTGATCGACAAGTACGGCGCAGAAATAGTGCGCCTCTGGGCCTCTTCGGTGGATTACCGTGAAGATATCCGTCTTTCAGATCAGATTGTCAGCCGTCTCGTGGATGCCTACCGGCGCATCCGCAATACCTGCCGTTTCCTCCTGGGCAATCTTTATGATTTTACCGAGGACCAGGCTGTAGCGCAGGATGCCTTGCTGCCCCTGGACCGCTATGCCCTGGACCGTGCAGCGCGCCTGCATACGATGATTGAGGGCGCCTATGCCGCCTATGAATTCCACAAGGTTGCCCATGGACTCCACAATTACTGTGTCAGTGATCTTTCGGCGCTTTATTTCGACATCTTGAAAGACCGGCTTTATGCCGACGCCAGGACAGGGCTTGAGCGGCGTTCTGCCCAGACCGCACTGTGGCAGATACTGCAGCTGCTTATACGCGAGATGGCTCCGATTCTTTCCTTTACGGCTGAAGAAATCATGGACAATCTGCCTGAGGGGCTTTCCCTCAAGGTTCCCACCGTTTTTGCCCTGCAGTCTGTGCCGGTTGAGCACTGGCTTTTGGACGACGCTCTTTGTGCAGACTGGGCTCTATTGGCCACGTTGCGCAATGCCGTGACACGCGCCATAGAACCCTTGCGTGCTTCACGTACAGCAGGCGTTGGCCATTCGCTGGATACGCGTCTGACGCTGTATCTTGCCGATGATCTGCAAAAACGTCTTGAGAGGCTGAACACGGATTTGCGAGCCTATTTCATCGTCTCACAGCTTACGCTGCGTCCTCTGACCGAGGCCGGGCCCTCTGCCATCAGGGATAGCGAGGTTGAAGGGCTGGCTATAGAGGTAGAGAAGGCGCACGGGGAAAAATGCCCGCGCTGTTGGATCTACAGTACCGAAATCGATGGCGACCATCCTGTCTGCCCGCGCTGTGCCGCAGTTTTGGCCAATCTTGAGAGCGTTCAGTGAAGGCAAAATACCGTCTTCTAGGTCTGTGGGCCGTGCTTGTTTGGATCGCCGATCAGCTGAGCAAATGGCTGGTGATCGAGCATTTGCCGGAATACCGTAGTGTGACGGTGATTCCCGGTTTTTTTGACCTCGTCAATATCCGTAATCGCGGAGCTGCCTTTGGTTTTCTCAACCGCTCTGACATCGAGTGGCAGTTTTGGCTTTTTTTTGTGGCTACGCTTCTCGCTGTGGGCAGCATTTTCTATATCATGCGGGGTCTTAAGGAGCGCTCACCTCTGCTGGTCACCGGTCTTGGCTGTATCCTGGGCGGAGCTCTTGGCAATTTGACGGACAGAGTGCGTTTTCGTGCTGTGGTGGATTTTCTTGATCTCTACTGGCACGACTGGCACTGGCCGGCCTTTAATATCGCTGATACGGCCATTTGCATCGGGGCTTTTCTGGTCTGTCTGATCCTCTGCTTTGACCGCAAAAGGCCTCTTGCGCAACGCTAACCAAGGTGGTTAGCCTTTGTTTATCCTGGGCGGAGATTATGCAGTTTTCTTGGTGGTATCTTGTCATCGCGATCTTGCCACTGCCCAATTTGTGGAGTATTTGGCATGTTTGGTCGCATGAGTTCGATTCGTTTCAGCGCAAGGTCTCGTGGCTTTGCGTGGCTGTCTTTCTCCCCGTCATCGGGGGCCTCTGCTATATTGCCTTTGGTCGCCGCAAGGCTCTGGGAAAAGTTCAGCGGCCCGCACGTCATAGCTAGGCAGCCTTACGACACTTCTTGGAAAAATTTGGGGGCAGCGTTTCCACTCCGTACTTTGCGGGGACAGTACGCTGAAGAATAGATGCTGAAATCTCGTTTTTTAGGTCTGAGCCTGATTGTAGCCTCATCGCTGGCATTGAATGGCTGTATTGAACAGCGCAGTGCTTCACTTGAGGAACAGGTGCAGCAGCAGGATATGCAGCTCAAGCAGCTTCAACCCGCCCAGGCGGATACCCTTAATCAGCTGCAGGCAATGCGCGAGGAGATCAATGAGCTCAAAGGACAGCTTGATGATCTGAAGAATGTGGGCGGAGCGAGGGCCCTGCTTAATCAGGTCAATAAGCACGATGCCGCCCTGCATCAGGTCGAGAGCAGTATGGCCATGAATTTCAACTTGGGCGATCCCCTGACCCCTAAAACGCCTTCTTTGCCACCGGCTCAGCCACAGGCAGCTCCCACACCCCAGCCGCCCATGAACCCGGCCCCTCAGGCTAAGGCTGCAGTTCCAGGCTCTTACGGAGAACCCCTGGTTGCCCAGACCCCTGCCGGCGTTCAGCCCTGGAACGGAGCCTCCGCCCTGCCGCAGGCCCAGGCAAATCCTCAGCCTGTCACGCCTCCTTCAGAGAGCACCTGGGGTAAGGAAACACCCCAGCAACAGCAGGCTCCTGAGCCACAGAAAGATCTTTCTCTCGCCCTTTATGATGCCGGTCTCAATGCCTACAATGCACGCAATTACAGTGAAGCGCAGCGTTCGTTTGCCGATTTTTTGAAAAATTTCAGTTCACATAATCTGGTGCCTGATGCTCAGTACTATCTGGCTGAATGTTATTTTCAGCGCAATCAGTTCCCTGAGGCCGCCCTTGCCTATAATGAGGTCATCACGAAATATCCTAAATCGTCGCATGCGGCAGGTTCCTATCTTAAGCAGGGCATCTGCTTCAGCAAGAGTGGGCAGAAAGATGCCGCCAAGGCCAGAATGAACGAACTGATCAAGAAATATCCAAGCTCCCCTGAGGCCGCACGGGCCAAAAACTTTTTGAAGACCAACAGCTAGTGCTTGAATTGTGGTGCTCGTACAAATGCGGACGCGAGCCGATGGCTATCTAGCCCAACACAAAACGGAAAACCTGGAGGCGGCATTTCCTCCCTGCAGCCATGCAGGATTTGTATGCCGGAGATTTGATGACGAGCGAGACAAATGAGCCGATTTATAAAAAGCTCAGCAATGACATGCGAGAGGGTCTCAAGGACATTTATCAGCAGCTTTCTACTGCTTCCCAGCAGAATGAATCGACACCAGAACCTGATGCTCGTGCGCTTTTTCGTGAAGCGACTTCGCAGCTTGATGAAGTGCTGAAGGCCACGGAAGAAGCCACAAACAATATCCTCGAAATAGTCGAGCGCAATGAGGCTCATCAGGAGGAAACTGCTTCACTGCTTGAGGGTCTGCGCAGTGGTCGGGCTCCGGAAACAGCCATCAGCCGTCTTGAAGAGATCAACAGGCAACTTGGCGATGATCTGACCTCTCTGACCTTGCAGCTGAGTTTTCAGGATTTGACAGGTCAGCGTATCAAGCGGGTGGTTTCGGCTTTAAACCGCATTGAAGACAGGGTGGTCAATCTCTATGTGACCTCGGGTCTGATCATGGAAGGGGCGGAAAACAGCCCTGAGAAAGATGCGGATGCTCTGAAGGCGGAAGCCGAACAGGCCATTGAGGACTTTAAGAATAACCGTAAGCAGTTCACCTCAGAACTCAAAGGTCCCGATAAGAACGCCATTTCGCAAAAAGTTATTGACGACATGCTGGCACAGCTTGGCATGTAGGTCTTGGATCACAATAAAAAGAGCCTGTCAGAACTGCTGACAGGCTCTTTTTATTGTGATCCAGACGCTTAAACGCTCAGAGAGATGCCAGTGCCATTGGGGGCAAGTGAGGTGGGCATGACGCCCTGACGTGCCATGCGTCTATAGCTATGAGCGGCAAAGGACTGCTGTTGCTCATGGGCCAGAGAAAGATCGGCTGTGCCGCTTGTCCCGAAGTTTGCTGGGCCTGTGGCGGCACGGAGCAGGCGTCCGGCATGATAGGTGCCATGTGCCCAGGAAATCGTCTTGGCTTGGTCCTGCGAGCTAGACGGGGAGGCAATGCTGACAAAATCTTCTGAACTTTGACTGCTTGTCGCGGAGGGAGAGACCGTTACGGCTGCCTGCTTTGCGGCAAGCTCCTGTCTGGCCTTTTGGCTGAAGGACAGCTGATCCTCGGAACGAACAGAAGATCTTCCCTGATCTCTTGAGATCTGGGAGGATGGACACTCCTGACTGATCAGAGCGTTTTGTTCTGTGCGGATAGCTGTAAGCATGGGTGCCTCTTGGCGAAAGAGAACCTGAAGATAAAACCATTCTACAGGCTTATCGGCATTTTGGCAAGATTTTCAACGGTGAATTGCGGTCACAGCATTTACCTTGCACACACTCCCTGCTTCCCAAAGGGTTGTAAAAAAATGGCACGCATGCCAAGCCCCCCATGCATCTCAAAGGTTCTTGCCCGCATGGATACGCTCTATGGCGTGCTTAGATGTGATAAAACTCTGCAAAGGACCTTGGTCGTGAGCCTCCATTGCTCGGGTGAATCTTCCCTTGGGACTGACTTAGGCGGCAAAACAAAGAAAGAAGCCTAAAAGAAAGGCCGTGATCTTGCGTCTTCTAGCACAAAGGCTCACAAGCCAGTATCTTCAGAATATTTTCCGGATTGGCGTGACAATCTTCTGCAGGATAATCTTGACGAATACCGTGAGCGGCGTCTTTTGCCTTTTGCAGGATACCGAGCGAAGCCTTGCGCAGAATGTTCAGATTTGACGAGCAATCCATTTTCACTCTGCAAGCATCTTCGTTGAAGACGAATCAAGATCCCAGTGCATACTCTCCGCCAGTGCTGACGCTGCACTTTCTTCAATCTCTATCGGTGAAAGAGCAGATGGAGAAGTCCGAAAGCCTTCCTGATGATCTTTGCCATAGGCTTCGACGCTTGCGAAGCTTTTGCAGCCGCTCGTGATGGCCAAACGGCAATACAGGTCGTGTATCCGGTGAAGAATATGACCTGGCTTGTCCGACGCGGATCAGGAATCATACGCAAAATTGTGCGGACAAACTCTTTGATGGTGCGTGCGATAGAAGCCTCCAGTGAAGGAGGAAACAGGCTCTTCAGAGCATATTTGTTGTTAATGTCTAGAAACTATTGTGAATAGAACCACAGCAAAAGCTAGAAAAATAAAAGATAAATGCTTTGACCGTGGGTGAATTGTCTTGCAGCGTTGCGCCTGCAGAAGCAGCCTGCGATCCATCAGCACAAAGCAGTCCTGAAGCGAGGCGCAGCTTTTTGAGCTATCCACACAGAGGCTTGTGGCGATCTGTCTGACAGTTTTTTCCGTCTGAGAGACTTGTCGATCGGCCGAGATACCCACGGCAGGAAAAAGCGCTGTTCTCTGGTCTGTATCGTTTGGGCAGCTGGACTCTGCGTAAAAAGCCAAGAGTTTCAATGGCTTAGGAGAGTCTCTTGTTTCTTCAGGCAAAAGCGTTTATATAAAAAAGAGTTTTTTATCATCCTGTGGCAAGGTTCTGCGCAGATAAAACCCGTGAACGCCAAAGCTGAGTTTTTTTTATCGTTCAGAGGCAAGGTTCTGGGCAGATAAAAAACGTGAACGCCAAAGCTGAGTTTTTTTTATCGT
>JAGADH010000203.1 GCA_017613715.1 Desulfovibrio sp.
ACTTGTTTTTTTCGTCAGTCTTGACTTTTTTTTCGGGCTATTCCAATAGTAAAGCAGCAACAATGAAGGCTTTTGCCTGCTTTTCAAGAAAAAGCGATACGTTCAGTGCTCCGGTTTCCAGATTTGCGCTGGCCACTGATTGTTGCGGTTTTGCGTGGATGCTTCTGCTGAGTACTGCTTAGCTTTTCATCTCTGTTTTTTCGGCAGAAAAGCCTCTTTGAATAGAGGAGAGCAAGAACGTTTCTGCGGAATTGCTTACCTTTTCACAGCGCAGTGAGAGTGAAAAAAAACAATGCTTATGCGTTTCAATAGCAAGTGGAAGTTGCTAAGAAGTTTTTGTAGCGCCATTAAGCCGAAGAGGTAGTCTATGTCTCAAGAAAATGCGCAGACCTTTGAACTTGGCATGGTCCGTGAAATTCCCCTGGAAAACGTGAAGGTCAATCCCAATCAACCAAGACGCAGCTTCGAAAAAGAACCTCTTGAGGCGCTTAAGCTCTCCATAGCCCGTGAGGGCCTTTTGCAGCCCATTGCTGTTATCTGCGACACCGATGGCCATTTTCTTATTGCTGCAGGAGAACGCCGCTTCAGAGCCGTGCAAGAGCTTGGCTGGAAGACTATTCCAGCACGTATTGTTCAGGGTAATATTGATGATCTGGCCATTATGGAAAATATGATTCGCGAAGATCTCAATCCCATGGAACGCGCTCTTGCTATGCAAAAATACATCACTCAGCATAGACTGACACGCAAGAAGCTTTCCTCTATACTTGGGATTGCCCGCAACAGTATTTCAGAAATATTATCGCTGAACCGTTTACCACAGGATATTCAGGATATTATAATTGCTGATAAACGCTATTCATTGCACAATATGCGGATTATCGCACGTATTCGCGATCCCGAGGAGCAGCGTAGTAAATTTGCCAAACTGCGTGCTAAGATTGAAAATACGCAGTTGCCAGAGGGTTTTGAGCAAACACGCGTAAGCTTTGATGCCCAGATTAAAAAAAGTCGTGTTCAAAAAATTACTAAAGAAATCAAGAGATTACACAATTCTTTTAGTCGACAGGAACTTAAGCAGATCAAACCGCAGGTACGCGCACTCTACGAGGAGATCAAAGCTTTGCTTTACAAAGTTGAAGACAGTATTAGCGTGCCTGACTAATGCTTCCTCTGATTATGACTTTGTGCTTTCTCTACCTTGAGCGTAACATCAGCAATGCCGTCGTTGATCATGCCGATTTTAGCAGCAGCTGCCCTGGAAATGTCAATGACAAATTTATGGGAAACAGGTCCACGATCATTGATGAGCACAAGCACACTGCGGTTGTTTTTACGGTTTGTGACAAGTACCCGAGTTCCGAAAGGTAACGTTCTGTGAGCAGCTGTATAGGGCGTTTTTGCGTCTTTGCGGCCCGAGTACCAGACGCATTTGCCGTGCGTTACGTTTTGCGCAAACTCTTTGTGGATTGCGCTTCTTTTATGCTGCCTATGTTCTTTACTCAGAGCCGCGGCCGGCTGAAAGGCAAGAAAATGCAAGAGGCCTAGCAGGCAAAGGGCTGTTTTGACTGAGGTCACGGCTTTTGCTCCTTTCTGAGTCTGCAACGGTGTGTATTCAGAGAATACCGATATATTTGTGTATTTGAAGTGAAAGACGCCAGTTTCTTTGCTGGCAGATCCTGACGCAGAGTGCTGTGGCTTTGGCATCGCAGCTGACAGGCTGAAGACTTATCTTCTCCCTGGGAATCTGACTGAGCTCTTCTTCGTAGCGTAAGATATCCTGCTCATCGCGTACTGGTAACTTCACTTCACTCGCTTTTTCCCAGTTTTCAGCGAGAACAGGCTTTGCCTTCGGGGACAGGGTTATCCAGGTAGTTTTGACACAGCAGATACTTTCAGTACCACTTGTTTCTACCTGCACTTGAAAACCGAAGTCCCCAAGCTGAGATGTCAGGTCTGCGATGTCCTGGCTACACGGTTCTCCACCTGTGATCACCGCAAGAATGTTCTGAGAGGTGCGTTTTTTAATTTCTCTGGCCAGCCAATCACTTTCAACGGAAAAATAGTCTGAAGTGCCAGAGGCTTTTTGAAAGAGTGCTTCGCTCTGTAAGCCTTGATGCTTGGGATCTCTTTGCAGAGCGTACTTGGTATCACAATAGGGACAGCCTACATGGCAGCCCTGCAGACGAATAAAGACGGCGGGTCGCCCGCTGAAGAAACCTTCGCCCTGCAAAGACCAGAAAACTTCGTTAACGAGAAGTTTGGTCATGATTATGCCACGTTGCGGAATTGTTTTCTGTTTCAAAGACCGTAATGCGTTGGATGCTGAGCCGTTGCGAAAACCCTTTGGCTGCCAACAGCTTTGGAAAAAACTGACTACCAAGGAAGGTTGCCATGTTTTCAGCCGTTGGATTGAACGGTACGGCACAGACTGAAGTATCGTGCAGAATGTCCTGCAAGGGACGACAGAGGGGATCCTGATCGTAGAGCAGCGTGCGGTGGTCCCAGAGCTTATCAAGTTCAGCCAAAAGACACTCTTTGATCGTTGAGAAATCCATGACCATGCCAAGTGCATCTGTTTGCTCAGCTGCAAGCGTAATTTCGATAAGATAATTGTGACCGTGCAGGTGCTCGCATTTGCCATCATAGGCATAGAGTCGATGAGCTGCGGATATTTTGTGTCTACTAGTGACCGTCAGCAAGGATCAGCTCCTTTTTGCTTTTTTTATGCTGTTCGCGCGAGCAGGGCAATTTCGGCAAGATGTTCCATTTCTTCTGAAATTGCCAAAGCTTCTTGAAAGGTTCTTCCCCAGGTGCACAAGCCATGTTCTGCCATCCAGAGAGCTCCGTTGAAGGCCCGCTCGGGATTTTCAGCGACGAAATCCGCAGCCGCTTTTTCAACGGCAGTGGCGAGCTCTTCTGAACCTGGAGGATATGCCCCGACCCTGGTCATCCTGCCCTTCCAGAAACGCGCTTCAAAGATCGGCAGGTCCAGCATAGAACGACCTTTGGCGATAATTTCCCATGCCAGAAGTTTTGGAGGGTGGCAATGCACGACAGCCTGACACTGGCATGCGGCATAAAGGGCAAGATGAACCTTGGTTTCAGAGGAAACACATGATCCTTCCTGAAGAAGGCCACTTGTCATGTCGAGAACACAGAAATCGTCTTTTTTAAGGTGACCTTTACAGCTTCCGCTTGCCGTTATCACAAGGATTGTGTCAAACGGAGCAGGCAATTTTTGGCTGATATTGCCGTTTTGTGCCGAGAAAAGGCCACAAAGCCACGCATCGTGGGCAAGACCTATCATTTCTTTTATGGCGCTATTTTTGAGAACGTTACAAGGCATTATTGCTCCTCGAACGAAATGAAATCAGGAAAAATGGTCAAAACCTTCACTTTCTTGTATTTCAAGATCATTACAGGAAATAGTGCCGTTTTCCGTGATCATGCCGATGCGTTGAAACTCAGGGATGGCTGCTTCCAGTGTTGGCAAAAGATCTGGAGCGCAGGTTCCCAAAAGAGCATAGTCCTCACCACCCAAAAGGGCTGTGTATATGGCATTTTGATGCTGCTCGTGCGACCAGGCAAGAACCTCGGGATGGAGCTGACTCTCAGTGAGACAAAGATCTGCACCTAGGGAATTGTTGTGATTATGGGTGGTGGAAAGTTCCCCACTTTTTCCCAGAAGCCTTGGCAGATCACGTATCAGGCCGTCTGAAATATCCATCAGAGCAGGCGGTCTTGCATGAAAAGCTGCCCGGGAAAGGACAAGGCCTGCCGTACACTGCGGCTGTGGTTGCAAATGCGCACGGCAGGCGAATGGCCATTTTTCTATGGCTGAGCGACCTTGGCTTTCAAGCAGTTCAAATCCCACATGTGCCAGTCCAAGCTGCCCTATGATAAAGAGGATGTCTCCGGGCATGCTGCCACCTCGAGGCAGAAAGCAGGAAACTCCTGAGATTTCGCCAAGGACCGTAATAGATATATGGATGGACGATGATCGAGAAAGATCTCCTCCCATCAGACTGATGGCGTATTTATCAGCAAGCTGAGACATACCCAAAAAAAATTGATCGAGCCAGGGCATGTCGATGTCTTCAGGAAGGCCTAGGCAGAGTGTGAAACTCATGGGTCGGGCACCACAGGCAGCAAGATCACTGAGATTAACAGCCAGAGCCTTGTACCCGATTTCAAAGGGCGTAAAATAGGATCTTCTGAAGTGGATATTCTCAAGAAAAAGATCACTGCTAACGGCTGTGGAGTGTTCCACGTGAAACAGTGCGCAGTCATCCCCTCGTCCGAGAATGACAGAAGCATGTTTATTGGGAAAATACTTGGAAATGCAAGAGAGAATATCCTCTTCAGAGCCTGGAAATTGGGATTTTTTATGAAAAATTTTCATAACTAGTTTCCAAAATTCAGATATTCAATGCGAATGATTTTCTCTCCGAAGCGTAAAAAATGAACTTTTACCGCTGTTGCATCCATTTTTTTGACGACCTTGCCTTCACCAAAGATGGGGTGATAGCAACGCATGCCGGAAGTTAAGCTCGTTTGAGCTCTGGTATGCTGGCGAGCTGGTGCTTTCTTCTGTGTGGGGACTGAAAGCATTTTGAAGTTTTTGGATACATTGTTCCCGCAGGCGCAGATATTGTCTGAAGCGTCGTCTTCTATTTCACAGACAAAAGGACTTGGTTCAGCAGCAAGATTGCATTGGGCTGCTCGGTTATAGATACTTTGCGGAACATAGAGATGAAGTTCCTGACGCGCTCTGGTGCAGGCAACATACATGAGCCGACGTTCTTCTTCGAAATCTTCCTGGTGAGCTCGTGCATGGTGTGAAGGAAAACGATCTTCCACAAGGCCAATGAGGAGGACAGCATTCCATTCGAGTCCTTTGGCTGAGTGGATGGTCGAGAGAACAAGTTTACCAACAGTATCGTCTTTGTTGTCTTGATTTTCGAGAACCAGATCTGCCAGAAAGTCTTCAATGTTGGTGTAATTACTGGCCATATGCACGATTTCTTCAAGTCCCTGTCGTCGGCTTGGCCAGTCGTCCATATAGCGAATTTTCAGGCGAGGTTCAAAATACTCGACAATGTCATTGATGAGGAGACTGCATTGGAGCTTTTCCTCTCGTTTGTGCGCAATGAAGTCGAGGTCCTGAGCTAATTCAGGATATCGTTTCAGGGCTTTGCATAGAGCTTGCTGATTATTATCCTTGAGTTGTAAAAAGAGCTTTTCTACGGTTTTGGGACCAATGCCGATATGCATAGAGGCAAGACGGGTAAAGGCCGGAAGGTCAAGGGGATTGAGCAAAAGGCGGGCAAAGGCTAGACAATCTTTGATATGGGCTGCCTCGGTATACTTTATTCCCCCGTATTTGCGAAAGGGAATGCCCATACGGTTGAGGCAGGCTTCAACAAAATAGGAGTGAAAGCCTGAGCGAAAGAGTACAGCGATTTCTTCGGGAGGATATGTATTGAGCAGTCTAGCAATTTCCTTGGCTACCAGGTCAGCCTGGAAATTTTCGTCTCGCGGTTTATGCAGAAAAACGGGAAAACCGCTTTCCTTGCGCGTAAATAAAATCTTTTGAAATGATTCTTCGGCATGGGCGAGAATGGTATTTGCGATGTTTAAGACAGGCTGGGTTGAGCGATAATTTTCTTCAAGACGGATAATACGTGTGTCACGAAAGTGTTTGGGGAAATCAAGAATATTACGGACATTAGCACCACGAAAAGCGTATATGGCCTGTGCCTCGTCGCCTACAGCCATGACCTGGCAATTGCCAGGATTGTTTTCAGCATCGGCGAGAAGGCGAACTAGCCTCGCCTGGACCAGATTCGTATCCTGATATTCATCGACCAAAAGGTATTGAAAACGTCTGTGCAGAGCCTCGCTTGCTCTGGGATCATTGAGCAGAAGGTCTTCCAGCTCAAACAATAAGTCGTCATAGTCCAGAAGCCCCTGTTCACGTCGATAGCTGTGGTAAGCACGCTGCAACTGTTCAAGTTCATCAGTGTACGGGATGAGCTGATAGGCATCGTGACTGAGGATTTCAGAAAGAGACAGTTCCTTGTTGCGAGATTTGCTGAGCAGACCTAGAATTGTCTGCGACTTGGGAAATGATCTGTCATTCTGTCCGATATTCAACTTTGATTTGCAGTGTTTGATGGCCTCAAGAGCATCTGAGGCATCCATCAGTGAAAAGTTACGTTCCTTGAGCCATTTGGGATGCCAGATTTTCAGCGTTTGAAAGGCAAAGGAATGAAAGGTACCTCCCTGAATGCCCGAAAGATTTTGGCCTAGAAGAAGGTTGGCGCGCGAGAGCATTTCTTTTGCAGCCTTGCGCGTGAAGGTTAAGAGCAGAATGGATGAAGGGTCGACCCCGTGTTCAGCGAGCCAGGCGAGACGATAGACAATAGTGCGAGTTTTGCCACTACCCGCACCTGCCACTACCAGAACAGCACCGTCATTGCTGGTTACTGCATCGTACTGAGCTGCATTCAGAGCGTTTTGATAGTCAATCATGAGAAATCTCTATCACAGGATGTCAAAATGTGCTAGTCGAGTACCACTTCTTTGATAAGGAAAACTTGCCTTTATGTCAAAAGTATTTCATACTCTTAGGCCAACTTGATCTCTTTGTGCAGCCTTGATTTGCTGGTCAGTACAGGAAAAAATATCTTTTGATAAAGAATGCTATATTTTGCTTTTTCTGATCATTGTTTATTAAATCTTATTATTTTTTATGAAATATTAGAGTATTTATTACTAAATTTGGAGTTTTAAAAATGGCCACAGAACAAGAACAATTTATTTATTCTGTAGATCGTATTATTGAATCCGTAATGTTTGAAAATTGGTTAAGATTTTATTTTATTACGCCGATGAAAGAGGAAAATGAAGACGAAGAACACTTATTTTTATTAATTCCTGAGAAAGCGATGAAAAATATTGAAAAAGATTATAATAATCTTTTGCCGATGGCACAACTCATGAATAATCAGGAAGTTACGTTCGAATTGTCACAGAAGGTTATTTGTACATACGTGGTAGAGAATATTGATGGGAAGATTATCCCTAGAGATACGGCCGGGTCGATTATGGACAGTATGGCCTTTCAGACCCAGCTGCAGCTTTTCAATACGTGGATTCAGTTGCACGAAGATCAACTGGAAAAGGGCTTTGTGGATTTTGCCACGTGGCGTTCACTTTTTGCCGAATGGAAAACATCTCAGCCAGGCAAAGAGCTTCAGGAAAAAATTCTATTGTCTCTGCAGCAGCATCCTGCCGGACAGGCCTAGGACACAAACTCGCTGCGGCGTGACATAATGGTTCTGCCCCAAAAAAAGCTTTAGCGTATTGAGTCGGTAATTCCAAAAATTTCAGAGCAGTAGAGTTTTTCCGATAGCACTTTTTTGGGCACATCCTATGGTGAAGTATGCAAGAGAGTGATTATCCGCCTTTTTTGGCCTCTGAATATGCACCCAGGTCCTTGCAACAGGCTGCGTTTTATATTCTGCCAGTACCCCTTGAACAAAGTGTTTCCTATGGTGCAGGAACAGCCTTGGGTCCAGGCGCTATACTTAGAGCTTCCCAGCAGCTTGAGGCATGGGAAGCCGGCCGCTATGCAGGTAGGCGAGGTTTTTGTACGGATGAGCCCATAGACTGTGCTCGCGATATCGAGACAATTCTTGCCGAAATTGAGGCTAAGGTTAGTTTTGCTGTGCAAAATCATGCCTTGCCTGTGCTGCTAGGCGGAGAACACACATTGAGCCTTGGCGCTCTGCGCGCATTTGCCCATCTGTTCCAGGAAGACGTGGGGATTGTCCAGATCGATGCGCACGCTGATTTGCGGGAAAGCTATGAGGGCAATCCCTACTCCCACGCCTCTGTGATGTACCGCGCAGTTGCCGATCTGCACTATCGACTTGTTCAGTTTGGCGTCAGAGAATTCTGTCCTGCAGAATCGGAGACGCGCAGGCGTTTTGGCGTCTTAGCTCACGATGCCGATGAACTAGCTGATCTTGGTCTACCAGAAGTCATTGTACCTTTGGACTTTCCCCGGAAAGTCTACGTAACATTTGATGTTGACGGACTCGACGCTTCACTGATGCCTGCGACAGGAACGCCGTCTCCTGGTGGACTTTTTTGGCATGATGCGCGCCGTTTGCTGACTCGTCTAGCACAGCAGCGACAAATTGTGGGTTTTGATGTGGTTGAACTGGCTCCTAAGCCAGGTCTGCACAGTGCTGATTTCACAGCCGCAAAGCTCGTGCATCTGCTCATGGCTCTTTGCCTGGACTCTTTTGATGAGACCATAGTCAACACCGAAGAGAGCGTTTTCTGAAACCCGGGATGTGCCGTTTGTGTCAATCATCTCGGGCCTTTTGGACGAGGCTTGCAAAAATCTGCTGACAACTCAGAAGCTTGGCGTGTCTGTCAGATTTTAGCGTGTGAACAGCCTGGAGCAGGCTCTTGATCTCTGAAGAAGCTCTGGTTTGTACGGCTTTCTGCCTTGAAAAGGTGTTCAGGCAGTTTGGCTTCGCTATAATGCGAAGCGTGAAGGCCCAGCCAGCCCGGAATGGTACAACCCTAAGAATCTCTCATGGATGCTGCCGTATTTTGAGTCGGGCGACGGATACGGCAATAGCATATAAACGAAGGAAGAATGCCGAGGCGGCGTTTCCTACCCGTTTGCATAACGGGGTTTCCACGCCGAATATTTCACAATGAAGAATACCGTAACAAGCTTTATGGCGGCCAAGGGAAAAGAAAAACTTTCCATGGTTACGGCCTATGACTTCTGCTCAGCCAGAATGGTGCAGGAAAGCCCTGTGAATGCCATTCTTGTTGGTGATTCGTTGGGTATGGTCATGCTTGGCTATGAAAATACCCTGGCAGTGACACTCGAAGATATGCTCCATCACTGTAAAGCTGTGGCCAGAGCCTGTCATGATCCTTTACTGGTTTGTGATATGCCGTTTTTGTCATACCATATCAGCGTTGAAGAATGTGTGCGCAATGCCGGGCGTCTTTTGTCAGAGGGCGGCTGCGAGGCCGTTAAACTCGAAGGCGGAGTGGAATTCTGTCGAGAAATCAAAAGTCTCAGCCGTGCTTCCATTCCTGTGATGGGTCATCTTGGTTTGACACCACAATCTGTCCACGCCTTTGGTGGTTTCAAAGTTCAGGGCAAAAGTCTTGCTGCGGCGCAAAAACTTCTGGATGATGCGAGAGCCATTCAGGATGCCGGAGTTTTTTCCATAGTCCTTGAAGGCATACCGCAGGCCCTTGCCAGTCGTATCACGCGAGAATTGACTGTGCCGACCATTGGCATAGGGGCAGGAGCCGGCTGTGATGGTCAGGTTCTTGTCTGGCACGACATGATGGGGATGAGTCCCCAAAAACCCAAGTTTGCGCGTTGTTTTGTTGATGTGGGTTCTGCATTCAAAGAAGCTCTCTGCAGCTATGATGCTGCTGTCAAAAGTGGTGAATTTCCCAGTGCCGAGTACTGTTACAAGGCTGAGCAGGAAGAAGAAATCGCTGCCAGCATCAAATAGCTGGGTTTGCTATCAGCCGAACCTTCAGCAAAAAAAGCTAACAAGGCCGTAAAAAATGGCGTTTTTTGGTCGACTGATCTTTTGCCGGAGAACAATGCTTTTTTGTCAACGCTTTGTTCGCCTTGACTGAAAAATTCGATATTTGGCCTTTTACGCGTGATTGTGCTGTGAAGAAAACTATGAAGCCGTTATATCAGGGAAAAATAGATACGTTTTGTGCGTTTTATGCGGTCCTCAATGCTCTGCGTCTCACCCACAGCATAAGAACACTGAAAGCTCGTGAAATTTTCAACGATATTCTCATGCAGCTTGTGAGTCAGCCTGAACGTTTTCGCGCTGTGCTTGAGCAGACGACAGACTATATTGACCTTGTGGACGAGATGCTTGAGTACTCTGCAGCTCGAATGCCTTTACGCATTCAGCGTCCCTTTCAGCCTCATGAGGCGGTGGCAAAAGAACGCTTTTGGACCTGCTGCAATGCTTGGATGAACGGAGATGCCAACCGCACGGCGATTTTTCGTTTCAAACGCTACACCGATCCCCATGGAAAGCCAATTGTGCGGCACTGGACGACCATAGCCAAGATGGACGACAATAACCTTGACCTCTATGATTCAAGTCATGAGGCTGATTCCATCCAGCATCTTGCAAAAAGCAACATTGTAACTGACCAAAGTCAGATTGCTCAGAATATCCTTTTATACGTTCAGCCGGATTCTCTACGTCTGGTTGGTCTGCCGTTCTAAGCGGTTTTTTCAGAAGAATTTTTTTGTGTACAGAACACTGTAGGTGATGTATAACTGCAAATTCTTGTGCTGTAGCGCTTTTTTCCAGAACTCGAGTCCTTCTTGAGGATAGACGAGCAAATCGGGCATTGGCGTTGTCACGCCCAAGAAGAGGGAAGGCCCGCACTTGCCAAAGCAAGTGCGGGCCTTTCCTCTTTCTATGTTTAGGCTTGGCTATGCTGCCGAAGGTTTGAGATAGGCCTCAGCCAGTCTGAGAGCCTCGAGATTACTCGCCTGATGCTTTTCAGGCAGGAAAGTCCTGATACCCTGAGCGAGCATTTCCAAGCTGATGGGCAAAATTCCGCTAGCACATGCTGCAGCCAAAAGAACGGTATTTCCGCTTTGTACAGAGCCTGCTTTGATTCCCAGTTCACGGCAGGGTAAAAAGGTGTACTGACTGGCAATTTTCTGTACCTCGCTTTGGATAGCCTCGAGAGATGGGTATTTTGCCACTCCCAGCGAGACACTGAGCGGCGGAAGCATATCAGAACTTGAGAAAACTGTTCCTCCCTGTCGTAGATAAGGCAGAGCGCGCAACGTTTCCAACGGTTCAAAGCCCAAAATCAGATCGGCTTCACCGTGATCCAGTTTTGGTGAACGCCAGCCACCAAGCAAAAGCACGCTTTCGACGACGCCGCCACGCTGGGCCATGCCATGTACCTCTCCGGCCACCACTTCGAAATTCGCCATTAAGGCTGTGCGTGCGAGGAGATTGGTTGCCGTGAGCGTTCCCTGACCTCCCACACCGGTAAAAAAGATGCGCAGACGCTTGTCCTGGCTCATGCACGACCCCCCTCGCGTTTGACGGCCTTGAAGCTCTTGGGTGCGACCTGCAGGCAGACCATGCAGCCAGAGCAGAGATTCTGATCCACTGCCACGTCATCACCGTTCATATAGAAAGCAGGGCAGGCGAGCTCCTTGAGACAACGTCTGGTGTCCTCATTTTGTTCGATCACTTCTGCCACATTGGGCTGACGTTTGCCAAGGGTTCTACGAGCATAGAGTACACAGGGTTCCTGAGCGATGAGCACGCGGATGCCTGGAAGATCCTTGAATTCGCTCATAACCTTGATCAGGCCGCGAACATTGTAGGATGAGACCTTCTTGCACTGAGTTACACCAAAGGCACGTACAATCTGCTCAATGTCCAGGTGGCTACAGTCTTCTCCCAGAGCTTCCTGAAGCATGCCGGGATTGGGCTGATGACCTGTCATGGCAGTTGTGCCATTATCGAGAATGATAAGGAGTAGCTTGTGCTTGTTAAAGACCGCATTGGCCAGTCCTGTCATGCCTGAATGGAAGAAGGTCGAGTCACCGATGAAACTGACAACCGTTTTATCGGAAATTTCCGAGAAACCGCTGCCTCCCGAAATGGAAGAGCCCATGCAGAAGAGAAAGTCCGCCATGCGCATGGGAGGCACAACGCCTAGCGTATAGCAGCCAATGTCACTTGAATAGATGGCGTCATCCCCAAAGACCTGGCGTGCGGCATAGTAGACCGATCTGTGCGAGCAGCCCGGGCAGAGATTCGGCGGACGGCCAGGCAGATCAGTTCTTGGAGTAGGCGTAGGGTTGAGCGGACATGGACAGGAAAACCATTTGGCCAGCCGCTGCATGACAAGGCTGCGCGAGTATTCTCCCATGTCTGTAAGGATTTCGTCCTTGCCTTCAATACTAACATCGGCTGCAATACGTTGGCACAGAGCACGTACATCGCGTTCCAGAAGATTCGCACCTTCCTCAAGGACGAGAATGCGGCTGTGACTTGTCAGAAAAGCCGTGAGTTTCTTCTCAGGCAGGGGCCAGGTCATGCCCAGCTCGAGCAGGTCAACTTTATCGGTCCAGCCGCCACTTACGAGGGCATCGGCCAGATAGTCACGGGCTACTCCGCTTGCGATAATACCGAGTTTTGTATTGCCGTGGCTTGTTTCCGTATTGAAGGGGCTCTGATCGGCGATTTCTTGCGCTCTCTGCATGGTGTTGTTGAGGGCCGCATGACGTTTGCGGGCCACGGCAGGCAGAGGCACGTAGCGCATCGGTTCACGCTCAAAAGCAACAGTCTGTGCAGCCTGGGGGAGCGTATGAAACGTGACCGCTCCTCGCATATGGCTGACCCGCGTGGTTGTGCGTAAAAGCACAGGCTGCTGCAAATCTCTGGCCAGAGCAAAGGCCGCTCTTGTCATAGCTCTGGCTTCTTCAGCTGAGGCAGGCTCAAAACAGGGAAGATGCGCCATGCGGGCATAGCCGCGGTTATCCTGTTCGTTCTGACTTGAATGGCAGCCAGGGTCATCGGCCGAGAGAACAACGAGACCACCCGGAAGGCCTGTATAGGCTGTGGTGAAAAGAGGGTCTGCAGCGACATTCAGGCCGACGTGCTTCATGGTTACAAGGCTCATGGCTCCTGCTAATGCTGCACCGCAGGCGACTTCCATGGCAACTTTTTCGTTGACTGAATATTCCATTTTGTAGCGGCCGTCGCCACCAATGCGTCGAAAGGTGTCCACGACCTCGGAACTCGGAGTGCCCGGATAACAGGTGATCATGTTCACCCCGGCTTCAAGTGCGCCTCGTACTATGGCTTCGTTGCCAAGCAGAAGTTGCTTTTCTCCTCGTTTTTCACTGAGCAAAGGATGTTTGCCCATGCTGACCTCCGTGGTTGAGAGGATGGGAAAGCTGTTATTGTTCCTTAGTTGTTGCTGTGGGATTTGTCGAGGAAAGCTCCTCGGCACGTCGTGTAAGGAAGCCGGCTTCCGCTTCCGGCAGAGAGCTGGCCATTTCCTTGAGGATTTGAGCGGCAAGTTCTTTCTTGCCGCTGCGCTCTGCGGCATCAGCAGTGAGCGAGCGCAAGACAAACGGGGTTTCCCCGGAAAAACGCTGCTCTAGAGACTGCAGAAGGCTTAGGGCCTCATCGTACTTCTCAAGTCGCAGCAGACTTGCCGCCTGCGCCAGAGCAGCCATGCTGCCTGTTACTCCGTCGGCGTCGGCCTGAGCTGCCAGGGCATAGGCGTCCTTGGCTCTGGCCATATCCTGGTTTTCAGAGGCTATATCCGCAAGCCTGAGCTGCGCTATGGCCCGCATATCGCTGGGTGCACGCTCGGCAAGATCGGCAAAGGCTTTGACTTTCTCGTTGCCTGAGAGCTTGATATCCTGAGAGGCCATCTCTTCGATGAAAGCGTCGTGTCCCTTTTGTTTCTGCCATTGCCAAAGGGCACTTATTCCTGTAATGACCACAAGAATCAGCACGCAGGCGGCAATTTTCCCGCCGTTTTTGGTAATAAATTCAAGCAGAGGCGCACTTTCCTGGCTAACTTCCGTGCCGAGTTCCTGAAAAAGTCCGCCTGCCTCTAGGTTTTTTTCCTGATTTTTTTGCATCAGTATACCAGCATTTTTCCCTGAACGGGCAGAAATGCTGCCTCCTTTTGAGCTGGGTCTTTGTGTCTTCCTTCTCGGTTTAAGCAGGAAGACATTTGTCTGTAGGGCATTGTTTTGCTGAAAAAAGCGTAAGACATAAATATAGATTTATTCATGATTGTTGTCAAAATTGCCAGAGGAGGCAGGAGGCGGAGCCATGAGTATTGCCTTAGACATGCAGGAAATGGCTATACGGGCCAAACAGGCAGCTGCTTTGATGAACAGAGCAGGTCCTGAAGCAAAAAGCAGCATGCTGCGGGGGCTAGCGGAAAGTTTACGTAAGCGTTCTCAAGAAATTTTTGCCGCCAATCGTGAGGATCTCCAAAAAGCCCAAGAGCAGGGTCTTGATGCTCCTCGTCTTGATCGACTGAGGCTGACCGAGGCTGTTCTGGAAGACATGAGTTTGGCCTGCCAGCACGTGGCTGCTCTGCCAGACCCTATTGGGGCCATGGATGAACAATGGCAGAGGCCCAATGGCCTGCTTGTCGGGCGCATGCGAATTCCTCTGGGCGTTGTGGCCATGGTTTACGAATCCAGGCCCAACGTCACGGTGGATGCAGCTATTCTCTGTCTGAAGGCTGGTAATGCTGTGATTTTGCGGGGCGGCAGTGAAGCACTTGCTTCCAATAAGGTACTGGCAGCTCTTTTGCGTGAAGCCTTGCTTCAGGCCGGACTTCCCGAAAATGCCGTGCAGCTTGTGACCACTACTGACCATGCTGCAGTGACAGAACTCTGCCGCCTTGATCAGTATATAGATGTTATGATTCCTCGAGGCGGAGAAGGTCTTGTCCGTGCAGTGACAGAGGCAGCAACCATGCCTGTGCTTAAGCATTTCAAAGGCGTCTGTCATGCCTATATCGACGCAGACTGTGATCTCGATCAGGCCCTTGAGATTGTCTACAACGGTAAGGTGCAGCGTCCTGGCGTCTGTAATGCCTTGGAATGTCTGCTTGTGCATGCCAAGGAAGCTAAAGCGTTTTTGCCGATGCTCGCCAAAAAGCTTACTACTGTAGAATTTCGGGCATGTCCGCGTTCTCTGCCGTATCTCGGCACAAGGGCAAAAGCTCAGGCACCTGAAGATCTTGGTTATGAATTCCATGACCTGATTCTTGCAGTCTGTGTCGTAGATGATTTTGATGCAGCACTTGCCCATATTGCCAGGTACGGATCACAGCATACGGAAATTATCTGCACGCGTGATCTGGGCCGTGCTTCACGTTTTTTGCGGGAAGTGGATGCCTCTATGGTTGCTGTCAATGCTTCAAGCCGCTTCAACGACGGTGGACAGCTAGGTCTTGGGGCTGAAATTGGTATTTCCACCTCTAAATTGCATGCCTTTGGGCCTATGGGCGTCAAAGAGCTTACCAGTACTAAATTTGTGGTCATGGGCCAGGGGCAGGTGAGAGTCTAGTGGGGGCTGAGCCTGACGTCTTGATTGTTCTTGGAGGCTCCTTCAATCCACCGCACATTGGCCATCTGCGGCTGGCTATTGAAGCTGCTGAATTTTTTGCCCCTCAATGTGTTGAAGTTCTGCTTGTACCCTGCGCACGACCTCCCCATAAGGCCAGTGAAGGCTTTCTGCCCTTTGCTCTGCGCTGTCGTCTGCTCGAAGCCAGCACGGCAAAACTGCCTGCCCTGCGTGTGAGCCGTATGGAAGGCGAACGCACAACGCTTTCCTACACCTGGGAGACCCTTTGGACCCTCAGGCAGCGAACACAGGCCTTGCTCTATTTTCTCGTTGGCAGTGATGATTACCTTGCTTTGTCAACCTGGTACAAAGGGCTTGAATTGCCAAAGCTGGCTCATTTTCTGGTGGTCCCGCGAGGTTCTTTTGCTGAAGAGGATTTTGTGCGGGCTACGCTTGCGCTTTGGCCCATGGCTCAAAGCCTCTCAGCAACAGGCAGGCATTGGCTTCTCTCAGAAGGTGGTGAGGTCTCCTATCTGGCTATTCCCTGGCTTGATGTGAGTTCTACAGACATTCGCAAACGCTTTTTAGCGCAGAAATCGCTTGATTTCCTCGTGCCAAGTGCTGTGCTTGATATCCTGCATGAGCAGGCAGAAGAGATTCGAAGTATCTGGGCGTGGAAGGGAATTCACTCCTAAGCGGAATATTTCCCGCAATTGGCGTTTGGGATGTTTTTTTGGTTGCGACAATGAGCCGATCCTTTCTTCCCAGAACAATTCGTGAAGGCCTGAACAAGGCTTTGGGCTATCTGCAGTCTGAACAGCTCGATAAAGCACTTGACTGCATGATCATGGCTCTTAAGGAACTCGCTAAACAGTCAATGTCTGCGCTGAAAGAAGCTCAACCCACTATTCAGCGATTCTTGCATGCTTTTGAAAAGCATCCGCGTGTGCGTATCCTGCTTGAACAGAAAGAGGACGTTTTTGCCTCCATCCCCTATCGTTTGGGTATTGAAGCCCGGCTGGCGGTTGTTCTCGAAGGTATGGCAAAGATTCTGCAAGAGCAGGCGGAATTAAGCGCAAAGGAAGATATCCTGGCCGAAGACCGGCAGCGCCAGCACTATCTTATGCAGACCGGCCTGCAGCATCTTGAGGAAGGTCAAATTGTCCTGGCCGAAGCGTTTTTTCAGCGGCTGCTTACGGAGTTTCCCCAGGAGAAAGAGCTTTTGCTTGCTTGCGCCAGACATTTGGAGGCAGCAGGCTATCTCGAGGCTGCCTGCCGCTTCTATGAGAAGATTCTTGAAATTCATCCCATGCTGGCTGAAGCCTCAAGTGCGGCCATCGACTGTTGTCTGCGTTGTAAGGACTACGCTATGGCCGACGAGTTTTTTAAACATGTTCTGCGTGTTTTTGGAGCCCATCCTAAAACCCTTTTGCGCAGGGCTCATCTTTATGTTCTGATGAACAGAAGCGAAGAAGCAAGCGCCATGCTGGAAGAAGCCCTTGCCAAGGATCCCACGCTTGTTGAAGCCCGTGCGCTCTGGGATGAGCTGCATAAGCCATGCTGACAAAGAAAACGGTTCCCTGTGTACTCAGCGCCTGTCTGCTTGGTTTGCCCTGCCGCTATGATGGACGTTCCAATTTTTTCCCTTTGGCAGCCAAACTTGTGCAGGCAGGTCTGGCCTATCCGCTTTGTCCAGAAGGTCTTGGCGGCTTGGCCATTCCCAGGCTTCCCTGTGAACGACGAGGAGAGCGCGTTGTTGCCCGTGATGGCCAGGATTTGACACAGGCTTTCTGCCTTGGAGCGCAAAAAGCCTGTGAGCAAAGTCTGGCTCTTGGTGCGCGTTATGCCCTGCTCAAGAGTCGTTCTCCATCCTGCGGTTTTGGCCAGATCTACGATGGCCACTTTAGCCGTACCCTCATTTCCGGCCACGGCCTTTGGGCTGAAGCTCTTTTGGCATACGGCTTTGTGCTTTTTTCTGAAGAAGAATTGAGCACATGCCTTGCTCTCCCCGCCTTTTTTCAGCTCTGCAAAAAACGTGAGTATCACGGTAAGAATTTCCCTGCCCTGTAAAATCTGCCTCTTTTTTCCTCCCTTCCGATCCCTTCACAAGTTTTAACTCCTTGAAATACCTGACTTTTCCCTGGCCCTGCTTCTTGGTACGAAGTTTGAAATATCTGTGCAGGGCAGTAGCCGCAAGGAAGCTTTTTCCGCAGTGGGCTTGGCCTGCAATGAAGTTGGAATGTCGGAGGATAATATGAGTCTTTCAGCCAATATGTGGACCAGCGTTTCCGGTTTGATGACCCACGGTGAAAAGATGAATGTCATTGGCAACAACCTTGCCAATGTCAGCACTATCGGGTTCAAGGCGCAGCGCGCAGATTTTTCCGACTTCATCTATACCGACTACGGTACAACAAGCGGTGCCGATCAGGTAGGTAAGGGTGTTGGTATCTGTGCTCTGATCGGCGACTTCTCCCAGGGCGGTTTTGAAAATACCAATTCGGCTACTGATCTTGCCATCAACGGTAACGGCTTTTTCAAGGTCCGCAACGACGATAACAATACCAACTACTATACGCGTGCCGGTGATTTCTATTTTGATGAAGACCGTCAGCTTATAAATCCCAACGGTATGATTTTGCAGGGTTGGAAGACGACACAGTCGAATACTGTAACTTTAGCTGGTTCAACTGTTACAATTTCTAATGAGAAGCAAGAATTTAGGAGAAGTGGTTCGGTTACTGATATCGTTCTTGATAAGTGGAATATCCCTCCAGAGAGAACAACAAATGTGACCGTAGCGAATAATTTGATCAATGATGATCAATATGATATTACTAGTAGTGATGAATATCCATTGACTGCTCTTTTTGATACATGGAATGGAGCTGCTGTTCCACCTCTTTCAGATGATGCTTATGCAACACAAAGTACTATAGCTGTTTACGATGAAGGTGGTAATACCCATAATGTTACAGTATATATGGATAAGGTAAAGTCAGCAAAGTATGAT
>JAGADH010000031.1 GCA_017613715.1 Desulfovibrio sp.
GTGGCGGCGTGAGCATGGCGGAAAAAGAGAGCGCCAAGCCTGCAGAAGCCCCTGCAGCCCCTACGGCCGAAGCCACACAAGCTCCCAAGCCCGAAGCCAAGCCGGCAGAACAAGCCAAAGAAGCGCCCAAGCCGGCGGAAGCTGCACCCAAGGTCGAAGCCAAGCCTACTCCTGCCGCTCCCAAGGTCGAAGCTAAGCCCGCTCCTGCCGCTCCCAAGGTCGAGCCCAAGCCTGCTTCGGCTGCTCCCAAGGTCGAGGCCAAGCCCGCTCCTGCCGCTCCCAAGGTCGAGCCCAAGCCTGCTTCGGCTGCAGCAGCCAAGCCCGCAGAAAAAGCTTCTGCGTCTGCTGCCAACGGTGCAGCTCAGCACAAGGGTGCCTCAACCATTCGCGTGGATCAATGGCGGCTTGACCATCTGATGAACTCCATTGGCGAGCTGATCATCAACCGCAACCGCTATACGCTGATTGCCCGTTCCCTCGAAGGGGCCAGCGGCAGCGTCAATATTTCGGAAATCGCTCAGGATCTCTCGGAAACCACCTATGCCATGGCGCGTATTTCCGATGATCTCCAGGACACCATCATGAAGGTGCGTATGGTGCCCGTATCTTCCGTCTTCTCGCGCTTTCCGAGACTTGTGCGCGACCTTTCCCGCAAAAGCGGCAAGGAAGTGGATCTCGTCATGGAAGGCGAGGAAACCGAACTTGATAAGAGTGTGGTGGAAGTCATCGGCGATCCTCTGGTACACCTGATCCGGAATTCCGTTGACCATGGCATTGAGCCTGAAGCAGATCGCGTGGCCGTCGGCAAGCCCGCCAAGGGCAAGGTGACCCTCAGAGCCTTCCACAAGGGCAATTCCGTAGCCATTGAAATCGAAGACGACGGCAAGGGCATTGATCCCGAAAAGATGCGTCAGGTGGCCATCAAGAAGGGCATCATTTCTGCTGAAGAAGCAGCGCAGCTTGATGACAGCGAAGCGCGTGAGCTGATTTTTGCCCCTGGCTTCTCCTCGGCCGAAAAAATCACTGATATCTCCGGCCGCGGCGTGGGCATGGACGTCGTGCGCACCAATATCAAGAACCTCAAGGGCAGTGTGAGCACCTATTCCGAGGTTGGCAAAGGCACCAAGTTCACGCTTATTCTGCCGCTGACCCTGGCCATCATTGATGCTCTGATGGTCAATGTGGCAGGACAGATGTACGCCATCCCGCTCGATGCGGTTTCAGAAACGACCAAGATTGAATCAGTGCGCCTCACCGACATCAAGGGCCGCAAGGCCGTCACCCTGCGTGGTGATGTCCTGGGCATTGTGGAACTCTCGGAAATGCTCGGTCTGCCACCGGCCAAGGAATTGCCCGAAATGCTTTCTGTGGTGGTTATCCACGACAATGAACGTCGTCTTGGTCTGGTTGTGGATCAACTGCTTGAACGGCAGGAAATCGTCATCAAGCCCCTCGGGGCGTATCTTGGCGACCTTCAGGGTATTTCAGGCGCAACCATTATGGGCGATGGCTCAGTCATCCTGATTCTTGATCCTCATGAAATCTACATGCTGTCCACATCCAAGGCCATGACCAATAGCCTTGAGGCCAAGCAGCAGGCTCAAGCTCAGGCTCAGGCTCAGACGCAGGCGCCGGCGAAAATTGCCGTCTAGGCATTCCCCTCTTGCTGCCCTCCCCTTCAGCAGCAAGCTTTTGTACCCCGGCGGGCAATCGGGAAGAAGGATAGGACATAGTCGCAAGGCTATGTCCTTTTTTGCGTAAGGGCACTTGGAACTTCCTTCACGTAGGCCTTTTCACTGTACAAAGAACGATAGCAATGCTATACCTTGATTATACGTCACTCCAAGAGTCATCTTCAACAGCTTGCCTGGGCTAGGAAATACCTACAAAGTAAAGGAAAGCTGATAAAAGCTAACCATAACACGTTTACAATATAATGACCTATGTTGTCCCATGAATCTCTTGCGAACAGCTTCTCAAAGATATTGTCATCTTAATACCTAGTGTATACCGATGAGATTGACGGAAGACAATTTCCGATAAAACACGCAAAGATCCTCAGAAAAAATCTGCTCAGGAGGCAATGTGTCTCTTCGCCAATGCCGCATTTTCTATCTCTTTGCCTTTCTCGCCTGCGGACTTCTGCTCCTGCCAACCCCAGGCACAGTCTTTCTGGCGCTCTGCTTTTCCTGCCTGGGTCTTCCCCTCTACCGCCATCTCAAGTATCTGGCCCTCAAAAAGTTCAGGCAGATTCCCCCCAAGCAACGTTTCCGCCGCGGCCTCTGTCGGCGCATGCCGCTTCTGCTTTATACCATAAGTCTGCTCTCAGCAGTCTTCATTCCCCTCGCCGTTCTGCTTCTGCTTGTGGCGCCGCAGGCCTCGCGTGGTCTCAATCAGCTCAGGACCATGGAATTCGGGGAAAAAATCAAAGTCCTGATGCCCGAAAACCTCAAAAACTTCATCAATACCCATTTGCCCTCACTCAATGACTATCCGGCCCTGAAAAATGTCCTCGACGATCTCACCGACAACGTGTCAGAACATTTTTTCTCCTTTCTCGGTGACATCTTTACGCCAAGTGCCCTCTGGCAGCGCGCCGTGGGCTTTCTGGGCGGCAGCCTGACCGTGCTCTGGACCATGTTTCTCTTCTTCACCCTGACCATTCTCTTTACCCTCTATGCCCGCCAGGCCCGCACCATTGTCACGCGAATCCTGCAGCTGCCCTCAGAAGTCATCCGCCGTTTTATCTCGGCCATCTCCAAGGCCCTGAGCGCTGTCATGCTCGGCGTGGTCCTGGTAGCCCTAATCCAGGGACTTTTCTGCGGCATAGGTTTTGCCGTGGCCGGCATTGAATCGTCAGCTTTCTGGGGACTGATGGCCGCTTTTGTGGCACCCATCCCCATGGTGGGCACCATGCTGGTCTGGGGCCCTCTGGCCATCCTGCTCTGGTTCAAAGGCTCGCACTTTGCCGCCATCGGCCTGATGCTCTGGGGGGCTATCGCTGTTTCCGGTATCGACAATATCTGCCGCCCCATCTTTCTGCAGCAGGGCATCAAGGCACCGATCTTTGTCCTGATCCTCGTTATGATCTGCGGCATGAGCGTTTTCGGCCCCCTTGGCATCATCGCAGGACCAGTGCTTCTGGCCTGCTCCATGCAGATGATTGTCGAAGCCCACACCTTCTTTTCCTGTCCTTGTGAAAAAAACGCAGACGCCAAAAGCCTACAAGCGTAAACTTTGGCCTGCTTTGCCGTGCATAAAGCCATGAGACAAATGCACTGCAAACTTGCACGAAGCGATACTTTAGGCTATGGTCAAAGAAAATCAGTATGTGCTCGGCAAAGATTCGTTCTTGCCAGGACTGTTCCTCACGCTGTTTTGCCATCCCCGTGCCAATGGTGGTGCAGGGATTTTCAGATAAGGAGATACCAATGCAAAGTACGAGACGAAGTTTTCTCAAAGGCGTCGGCGCAGGCGTCCTTTGTCTCTCTCTCAGTCAGCTCGGTTTTGATCTGACTGAAGCCAAGGCCTATGCCAAGGAACTCAAAATAAAGA
>JAGADH010000204.1 GCA_017613715.1 Desulfovibrio sp.
AGGGCCAGGGCAATACCCACAGAACAGATGATCAGGTATTTCCAGGTGGCTTCCAAGGAGCTCTTATGGCGGTGAAAATAAATGAGCGGCGCACTGGAAAGGGTGGTGGCCTCAATGCTCACCCATTGTACCCCCATATGCGGGGTGATGGTCACCAGGCTCATGGAGGCCAGAAAAAAGCAGGGAAAGGCCGCAAAACGGCGTTCTGGCTGATTGGTGAATTGACCGTGGTCCAGGAGAATATTGGTATGGATGCCAATACGCTCCTCTTCGCGCAGATAGGAGACGGCATAGAAGGAAACCACGAGAAAGAGCACACTGGCAATGCCCAGAAAGAGCACGCCAAGGGCGTCAGGCGCCAGCATGCCGCCAAGAGCGCTTGGGGTCATGCCGCGGCTAAGCTGCAGGGCAATGGCCGTGGTCAGGGCGGTGTGCACCATGGCTGTGAGCGGTAAAAGCAGGCGGCAGAGCAGGGCGTGGCCAAAGAAGAGCATGACCAGACCCGTGCCAATGGGAAAAGCAATCAGCGCAATGAGCATGGGGCCTCCTAGTCGCGCAGACTTCTGAAGCGGTCCACATCCATGGAGGCAAAGGAATCGCTGATGCGGTTGATGGCAATGCCCATGACAAAGACCGCCACAAAGACGTCGAGAAGAAGTGCCAGTTCAAACCAGGTGGTGCCCTGGGTCATGAGCGGCATGCCAAGGAGAAAAATGCCGTTTTCTGCAGCGAGATAGCCAATGACCTGGGTGATGGCCTTGACGCGGCCAATGATGAGGATCAGGCCGCAGAAGAGCGTGGTCAGCCCAAGGGGCAGAAAGAGCTTGGGAAAGAGATTGTGGGTCAGATCAGAGCCCAGGCGTGCGTCCAGCCAGAAGGCAAAAGCGAGTCCTGCCATGCCGGCAATGACATCGAGGGCCACCAGTCTGTGCGGGCAGATCAGGGACTCAGCCGGCATGCGGTGCTCTGTGCGCCAGAGCAGGCCCGGCAAAACAAGTCCCTTAATGACCAGTACAGCCAGCGTGAGGACCGTGTGGCCTGAATGGAAGAGCAGGGCTGCCAGCAGAAAACCCTGCAGAGCGGTATATTTGGTCATCTGCACAACGCGTGCTGTTCCCAGGAGCAGAAAATTGGAGAGCACGAGCAGATAGAGACAAATGTTCAAAAACATGCTTACCTCATCTGGGAGAAAATCAGAACAAGAGCGGCCATGGCACAGGCGCCGCCCAGGAAGGTGGTCACGCGCTTCAGCCGCAGGCGTGCCATACTCGCTTCAACGAGGCCAATGGCACAGGCCACGAGGAAAATCACAGCAATCCAGAGTATGGAGCTGAGCGCACCAAGATCCGGAACGAGCAGCCCTGCCACAAGGCTTGCGAAGAACCAGAGCTTGAGGGACTGGGCATAGAGAATGAGCGCAAGATTGGGACCTGAGTGGTCGAGAATCATGACCTCGTGAATCATGGTCAGTTCAAGGTGTGTTGTGGGATCATCCACGGGAATGCGGCAGTTTTCCACAAGCAGTAAGAGAAAAAAGACCACAGGCAGAAGCAGAAGTTCGAAATTGCCTGAAAGCCAGGCGCCGGCGCTCTGCCCGCCAAAAAGCAGGGAAAGGGAAAAAGCCTGATCCTGCGTTGCGCCAAGATCAAGGTGCAGGCCAGTGATGACGGTGATGGCCAGAAAGAAGATGGGCTCGGCCAGGGCTGAAAAGGTGGCTTCACGGCTTGCGCCCATCCCCTCAAAGGATGAACCCGTATCCAGAGCTGCCAGAATCAGGCTAAAGCGACCAAGGCCAAGCAGATAGGCGGCCAGGAGAAAGTCGCCGGCAAAGGCTATGGGGGAGGCATTGGCGCCAAGAGGCAGCAAGGTCAGCGCAGCCAGAGCCACAATCAGCTGCAGAGCCGGAGCCAGCTGAAAAAAGAGACCCGTGGTCGGGCTGATCACTTCGCTTTTTTGGCAGAGCTTGGCAAGATCATAATAGCTCTGCAGAAGCGGCTTGCCGTGGCGGCCGGCGATGATGGCCTTGGTGCGGTTGATGATGCCAAAAAGCAGGGGTGCCAGCAGAAGAGCCAGGAGCAGGTTGAGCAGATAGAGAAAAAGCTGTGTCATCGAAATTTCAGCGTGGCCCCGGGCCTCGGGCTTGGAGCCATGCTGCCTCCGCTATTCAAGAAGCGTCTACGTGCATGAGCTGATGTCGTGATTTAGTTTGACATCAGCCCCCAGATCAGAAGTCCTATCACGGTCACGAGAATGTAGAGAATATAGAGATGAATCTTGCCGTGCTGGAAAATTTTCAGGGCATTGCAGACGCTTTCAATGCCTGCAAAGAGAGGACCGTAGACGGCGCGGCGTAATCTCTCAGGCGCTTTGACCAGAAGCTGGGCTGATCTGGGAAAAAGGCCCTTGTCCTGACTTTGGCTGACTTTCAGGCCCATCAGGGGACCCAGAAGGCGCGCCAGGGGTTCCGTGAAGGAGGCGTCGGTATACTGAATGCGGCTGTTGCCGCCCTGATAGCCGCAGGCCCAGGTGGGCATGAAGCGGATGCCGCGTTTATGCAGCATTTTTTTGCGCAGAAGCATCACGGCGCCCACGGCCAGTATGACAAGGCCTGCAATGAGACCTGTGAGCATCAGACTTCTGCCGATGCTGGCCTTGGCCCTGGCAAAGCCTGTGAGGTTTTCAAGGGGAAAAAGTCCTGTCACGCTCGTGGCGATCTGGCTGAAGACGGGGCTTGCCAGAAGACCCAGAAGCAGGCAGCCCAAGGCTAAGAGGATCAGGGGCCAGAGGCTGTGCCAGGACTGTGTCTGGACATTTTCGGCAAAGCCTGAGCGGGCCTGTCCGAGGAAGACCATGCCGAAAGCCTTGGCGTAGAGGGCAAGGGCCAGGCCGCTGATGGCACAGAGTCCGGCGAAATGCAAAAGCAAAAGCATCTGTCGTTCAGTCGTGGCCAGGCTTGAGCCGTCAAGCAGGGAAAGCGCAAGCGTCAGTTCACCGGCAAAGCCGTTGAAGGGCGGTAGACACGCAATGGCCGCAGCACCTGTGGCAAAGCAGACGGCAAGTACCGGCATTTTTTTGGCGAGCCCACCCAGTTGGGCCATGTTCACGGTGCCTGTGGCGTGCAGCACTTCGCCTGCTGCCATAAAGAGCAGGCCCTTGAAACAGGCGTGGTTGAGCATATGCAGGAGACAGGCGCAAAGGCCGGCCAGAGCCATCCAGCCATGGCCAAGACTCTGTCCGATGAGCGCGCAGCCCAGGCCCATGGTCATGATGCCCATGTTTTCAACGCTCGAATAGGCCAGCAGGCGTTTGACATTGCTCTGGGCCAGGGCCTTTAACATCCCCATCAGTGCCGTGCCAAGGCCAGCGGCCAGGATCAGCCAGCCCCACCACTCAGGCGGCCTTGCGTGGTCGGCGAGCAGGGAGACGGTACGGATGATGCCGTAGAGGCCGGCATTGATCATGGCACCTGAGAGCAGGGCCGAAACATGGCTTGGGGCCGCAGGATGGGCTTCAGGCAGCCAGATATGCATGGGGGCCAGGCCAGCCTTGGCACCAAAGCCAACCAGGGCAAGCAGAAAAAGCAGATTTCTGCTTGTTTCTGAAAGGCTGAGAGCTGTCCCGGCCTGCCAGGCGGTATGGCCTGTCAGCTGCCAGAAGAGCACAAAAAAAGCCAGAAGGGCCACAGCCCCAAGATGGGCCGCAACCAGATAGACCCACGAGGCATCGCGTACGCGGCTGTCGCCGTCGTTGAAGTCGATCAGGAAGAAGGGGGCAAGGCTCATGATCTCCCAGGAGACGAGAAAGAGCACAATGTCGCGGGCTGTGAGCACAAGACAAAGGCCCAGGAGCAGGAGAAGATAGAAAAGCCAGTGGGCGCCGAGATTGTGCTGGCTTGGCCGTTCATGGCGCAGGCTTGTGTAGCCCTGGACGGCGCAGAGCAGACCAAGGCCAAAAACCGGAAAGAGAAAAATGCGGCTTAAGCCGTCAAGGCTCAGCGCGAAACTGCCAAAGGGCAGGCCGAATGGGGCCTGAAAGCTCTCTGTGCCTGCGGGTGCAAGGATGAGGGCGCAGAGCCCTGTGAGGGAGCCTGCCAGCGTTCCGAGCAGGCCAAGCAGATTGGCCAGATGGGCGGACTGCTTTCGGTAGTTGAGCAGAGCAGGAACAAGGACACAGAGCCCCGAGGCGGCATAAATGGCAAGCGCTGCCAGAAAAAGCGGCATGGTCATGATTATCCTTAAGAAAGCCTCAAGAAAAGAATTTGTGAAGTCACAAGATGCGCGGTCATTTTTCAGGAAAGCGAAAGAAAAAAGCGCCGGGATCTACCCTGCGCGTCAGAATGTGCCCAAAAACTGGCAAAAAGCCTGGCTGGCTCTAAGCCAAGGGCCTTGGCAAATACGCTTTTTATGGTCTTTTGGCAAGTCCCCTGTCTTTGTGAAAGATAATGATATTTCTGTTCACAGCTCCTTGAGCCGGGATAAAGCAAAGACCGGCAGTCGTTAAGACGCCTGTCTTGTAGTGGAAAGAGAAGCACGGAGGCTTGAGAAATTAAGGCGTGATCGGCCATAGGTATCTTAGAGAGGATGTGAAGGGCAGGAAGGACGATTATCCGTCAGTGGGTATTGAGCATCAGGCCGCCGCCAAGTCAGCCGAGCTGGCGAAAACAGATAGTCGGAGGCTGCGATAGATATCTTGTGGTAGATGTTTTGATCTCTTGACAGCAATAACAAATTTGTTATAATCATGTAAGCTCAAGGGTGTTGCGATATATGAAGTTGAGTTTTATGAAGATAAAAATGGCTCCCAGCCAGTGAAAGAGGTTTTGATTGAGCTTCGAGATAAGGCTCAGACTAGTAAAGATGCCCATATTCACTATGAAAAAAATCTGACATATATACGAATATGAGAAATCTATGGAATGAGAAGCGGCGAGCCTCAAGTTTGTTTATGCTGATCTCCCCAGTTCTTCCAATTGGGTCAGCCAGTCATTGAAATGGCGGCATTTTTCACGGAGGACGGGCAGACCAATATGTGAAGCAACGGAAACGCCAGCCGTAACTTTGTCGTACATTGGTATCCTGGAAAGAATCCGCTTTGAAGGGGCTGTGTTCGGACCGTCGTTTATGAGTTCAGGGTTCTTGCCGCGTACCATGTCAACAAGTTCGGCAATAGGTCGCTCATGCTCCATATATTCCCAATCCAGCTTTTCAGGATCGACGAGTATGAGGGCCTCAAATTCGTGCAACTGGATGTAGGGAAGAAAGCGGTTGTCGTTCAAGTCATTTTGCAGGGCTTCTTCCAGCTTTTGCACTTTCGCGTAGGGATCAGGGAGGCGCATGGCCGCGTCGTATTCCGGAAAGTCCCGGGGCAGGGAGTAGAAATCAAACATTGTGGTGAAGCGGCATTCTGGGTGGTCATCCGTTGCCATCCACCGAGCAATGTCCCGTTTTACTACAGAATAGCGCACCAATCCGCCACGATACTCTCTGTTGACAGTGCTGCTTGTCAGTACGCGACGCGAATACGTGGCGATGTTCAGGGAAGCAAGATGGGGCTCCAGTATCTGCTGAACGAATTTTTGTTCTGTTTTTCCTTCTACGGTGACATGTAGGCGAATCACGGCTGGCCTCCCAACACGTTCTTTTCCCAAAGTTGTGAGAGGCTGTAATCAGAAAGCCAGTCGCGCAAACTATCGGAGTCTAGTTGACGAAGCACAGTACTTTTCCGCGATTTATCCCGTTCTACGATAACAATGTCCCCAGCATCGAATTCATCCACAAGGCGTGTGGACTGAGTGGCCAACAGCACCTGTGAATGCTGTGAAGCCATGCGAATCATGCCGGCTAGTTCGCAGATGGCGTCAGGGTGCAGCCCAAGTTCCGGCTCGTCCAGCAAGATGAGGGAGGGCAGTAGTTGCGGAGGCTGGAGAAGCAGGGTGGTGAGAGCCATAAAGCGTAAAGAGCCGTCAGAAAGCTGGTACGGGGCAAAGAGATAATCATTGCCCGAATTGTCGCGCCAATTGAGTCGCACATTGTCGGGAGAGGAAGGCAACGGAGTCAAATCGAAGTCGCCGAACTGTGGCATGACGCTGCGGATATGCCGAACAATGCGTTTGTAATAACGGTTCCAGTCTGTATGCTTATGAAGCATTTTCAGGAATGCCGCTAGATTTCCGCCGTCGCTTTTAAGCTGTTGGGCGTCATCCACATAAGCCTTGTTGCGGATGTTGGAGAACATGGACGTATCGTGGAACTGGTAAGCACGAACGCCGCGTAGGAAAGACAGGACATCAGGAATGGGGGGAGTACAAGTCTGCATATACTCCTGAGATAGCAACAGCAGTGCGCTTTCCTTTCCTTTTTGCGAAAAAAAATGCGGTCGAATGCTTTCTTCAGCAAAGAAAAGGTCCCTGTTGGCAGTGGTTTGCAAAATTGTTTCATAACGCACGTCGGATGCCGTTTTTAAGGCAAGGGAAAAACGAAAGAACTCCGTATGTTTTGGCCCGTAGTAGAGAAGGCAGTCCGTGCCGTACCGTGCCACGAAGTCTTGCAGCTTGCCCTCTGAAAGGCTGGACAGCATGCGGAAAAAAAGCAGCATATTGCTCTTGCCAGAACCATTGGCACCCAGTAGCACAGTCACGTCGCCAAGGGGCAGGCGATGCGGTTTGCCGGGAATGTTGTCCATCGACATGAAGCCCTGTATGTCTACATAACGCAGTTTCATTATTCGTCCTTGTCGGCCAAGCCGGGAATCTTTTTCAAAGCGGTTCCGAATTTTGGATAGTTGACCTTCACGCCATCGTCTAAGTCGATGGACAGGCGCTATGTGGAAAGCGGATACAGGACATCGTCTTCCCATTTTTGCAATTCGGCAATGATGTTTTTGTAGCGCATGTCATTCTTTTGGGCGGCGGCAGTGATATTCTCGCCGTTTGCCTGCGCTGCGGGCGAAGAGCTTCACTTTTTCCGACAGCTTCTCGCGGTAGTCTCGCACGTAATGACTCTGGACGTGGCTGACGGTATGCGGCTGGTAGCAGTGCATGGAGATGAGGGCGTTGAAGCTGCTGGGGCTGCTGAAAAGCCAGGAGATAGGCCGTTTCTTGTAGCGTTGGACGTGGTCTTTGTAAAAGTCCTTCAGAAAGTATTTTCGGACGTCCTTGCCTAGGGCCTCTACTATGAATCGCAGGTTTTCAAGGTAGTGCTTGTAACAATTATACCCTCAGAATGCAGATAGAGTGTAGTGTTACTTTTGATCTCTTCTAAGGTTTATTTTTAATCCGAAAGCCACGTATGTCAATAGGAATTTTGACAGGCAAACAAGAAGGGCTTGGTTCATCTCTTCTCCTTGACTGAACAAAAACCTTTTCAGGCAGGAGCTGAGGACAAGACAATATGCCGAATATGACGAAGCCCAGTAGATGTTATTTGGCACACAGCACAGCTATCCCCAGCTGCCTAGCCTGTTCGGGATCCATGCCTTTGCAGGACAGGGCTAAGACGCGCTACCAAGCTGCCTGTGCAGTTTCGCTGATAGCGATCTCGTGTCTGCGTCCACCACTTTCCAAAAGGATGAGAATAAGCCCCTTGCTGCGACAGCATGCAGAAGATCGAATTTTTTGCCGGAACGCAGCCTCGCATAGCGTCCGGCCTTCATGTGCAGCAAGGCAGCCAGCGTGCCGTCTGAGCGTACTCGTCGGATATCCCAGCTGTCGCGCCCATACGAGGGCAAGCTTAGCGCCTCTCAGTTCATGTCCGTAATGATGGGGTGTTGATCCTCTTGATCTGTCCTACTCCTGCCACCACAGATAATCCTCTCTCCCTGCTTGTCGTCCTCCTTGACGGCAACGTCTCAACAACTTGCCGGTCTCTCTGGCTTTTTCCCGGCTCAAAGGGCTGTGAAGAGTAACTTCGGATATCCTGTTTTTTTAGTCCTTGAGTCATTCGCTTTCTCGGCCTATGATGCTTCCTTGGAAGAATGAAGCACTGCCGAACGTTAGCGGCAAAGGCGTGCAGCCATCCGCTGGCAAAGCAGAAGAAGGGCCTTCAAGTCTCAGACTGTCAGGACCTCGCTTCCGATGACGTGGCTTGCAAAAGCCAGGTTGTTATTCAACGCGCCGTAAAACCCCGTCCGATGCTGATTTTCGATGCACTGCCGAAGAAAGCGAAGCAGCACCATCTGCAACCTTGCTTGCTGACCAGAGCAAGCCACCGCGTATTTGCAGACTTGGCGAGTTTGGCATGCCAGCTTGAGCAATACGAAACCTTTTTTTGGACAATAGACAGGACGAGGCTCGATGCCTGCGGATTCCCTCGTGCTTGTCTTTTGCAGGCAAAGCTGGTTCAAGACTTTTCCAGAGCCGCCAAAGTTCTTGCCCATTCAGCAAAGGCCAAAACAAGGGATAGCAAAGGGCGCGTTGCTATCAGAAAATGCCGATCATTCCGGACTTGAACAGAGTAGTTCAGACTATAAGAAATATTGTCGACTGATTCCCAGGTCAGACGCTTATTCGTATCAATACAGGGAAAAAATGGAGGCAGCGTTCCCTCACCGTCTCAATGGCGGGATTTCCACGCTGAAGATTTGATGAAAAAAAGCACGATTGCAGTACTTGTCATTTTGGCAGTTTTGCTGGTGGGAATTGTTACAACGTATAATTCCGTGATGAGCTCGAAGATCGCCATCGACGCGCAGCGCGGGCAGATTGAGAATCAGATCCAGCGGCGCGCTGACCTGATTCCGAATCTGATATCGACGGTCAAGGGCTATATGCAGCATGAAGAGAAGGTCTTGAACGAAGTGACCGAGGCGAGGACGCGCGTCACGAAGGCTGGCTCTACAGAGGATCTGGCAGCGGCGAACGGACAGCTCTCGGCGGCGCTCGGACGGCTGATCGCGGTGTCGGAGAACTATCCCACGCTCAAGGCGGACGCCCACTTCACTGAGCTCATGCGGGAGATATCCGGATCGGAAAACCGCATCGCCGTCGCAAGGCGCGATTACAATGAGGCGGTTCGAAAGTACAATACCGTCATCGCGACGTTCCCCGGAAACCTCATCTCCGGCATAATGGGCTGCCAGAGTGTCGCCCAGTTCACCGCCGAGGAATCGGCGCATGAAGTTCCGAAGGTCAGCTTCTGATGCGCGGCCGTTTAGCTTCTTCGGTCTTCCTGATCGCTGTCCTGCTTCTGGCGTGCTCGGTATGGGCGTCCGACATTCCCTCTGCGCCGAAGACGAACATCTATCTCGCGGACAATGCCAAGATGGTGGGGGAAGAGGACGGGAAGGAGATTCTTGGCATCGGTCAGGATTTGGATAAGCGCTTTAAAGCACAGCTCGTCGTGGTGACAGTGAACACGCTGGGCGGCGAGGACATCGAAAGCTATGCGAACAGGCTGTTCCGCGCATGGGGCATTGGCGACGCCAAGAAGAACAACGGCGTCCTGCTTCTCATCGCGAAAGATGACCGCAAGTTCCGCATAGAGGTCGGATACGGCCTTGAAGGAGCCATCACCGACGGCTATGCGGGCGAGGTGCTCGACGGCATGAAGGAGCCGTTCAAGGCCGGCGAGTATTCCGCGGGCATCCTCAAGGCCTACATGAAGCTGGCGGGCAAGATTTACGATGAATACGGTGAGGCAGCGCCCGAATCCGTGAAGGTCGCGGCAGACGTTGACAAGAAATGGACGCTGAAGGACTGGCTTATCGCCGCGGTGGCCATACTCGTTGCCACAGTCGTCATCATTGTCTTTGAGTTTATCAAATGCACGGCGTTCTACATCCTCAATGTGCTTCTCTATGTCATCTCTTTCGGGCACTTCGGCAGTCTGAAAGTCAAGGATAGCTATCAGTCTGCCTGTTTCTGGCGCAGAGGCTTTGGCAGAGGCTCAGGAGGATTTGGCGGTGGCAGTTCCGGCGGCGGCGGTTCTTCAGGCGGTTGGTGAATCCCGCATGCGGGTAGGCAAGTTCGATCTGTCAATGCTTGCCAGTATCCTCGTCCCGAAAGCCAATACGGTAAAGGCAGTTTTTCTGCACGGACGCCACCTTCAATGCTCTGTTTCCGTTCTACCTGGTCTGGCGTTTCAGCCGCGTCACAGTTTTTCTGCCCAGGCTCTCCCATCCAGGAGAAGTTGAGAGGATCAGCGCAGCAAGGAAAGCGTTGTGGCTATGCATCTTTCGCAGATCTGGCATTTCGGCCATGTCGGCTCATGTCTTGATGTGGCCTATAGTCTCGCCAGGCGTGGCCTGCTTGCGCCGTTTGACAGTGTCCTCTGCCGAAGTCAGGCGCATGGCCGCGGTCAGATGCGTCGTGTCTGGCAATCGCCGCCCGGCAATGTCTATGCTACCCTCAGATTGCCAGCCGTGCCGCCTTTTACCGGCGATTTTGCCGCAGCGGCCACGGGCTGTCTTCTGGCGCAGGCTCTGGCTGCCATGTCGCATCCCACGCTGATCAAATGGCCTAATGACCTTGTGGCGAGTGAGGATGGAGCAGCGGCCAAGTTCGGAGGTATCCTGCTCGAAGAGCGGGGCGGCATTGTCCTTGCGGGCATTGGCATCAATCTCCGTTCCTGTCCGGATAAAGCCCAGATGCGCAAGGAGCACGCGCTGCCTGCCACGTCCCTTGCGGCCCTCGGTTTTTCACTTCTTTTGCCGCAAAAGTTTTGGCAAACCCTTGTCAGAAGAATCATTAAGGCCTACAAAGAAACGAGTACGTTTGCCGTATCCTGGCCGGAAGCCCTCACCCCGTTTTTGCTCTGGCGCGGAAAGATGGTTGAGGTGGAATCGCCTGGACCTGAAGCTGCGCTCTATCAGGGTGTCCTGGTGGGCCTGGCGGCAAGCGGTGCCTTTTTGCTTTCACAGAACGGATCTGTGCGCGAAATCATGGGCGGCAATCTCAGGCTCTGCAGCTAGTCTGCCTATGTCGCTTTCTCATTTTTTTTCTCAGGTGACTGACCGACGTTTGCCCGGGCGAGGCCATCTGTGCCTTGTTCTGGTCGGGGACTGCTCCCCGCAACAATTAAGGTGTTGGGAATATGGCGCATAAAACATTTGCCGAAGTGCAGGAATTTCTCAAGGGGAAGGTCATTCTTGTGGCCAACCGCGGTATCCCCGCCCGGCGTATCTGCCGTTCCATTCGGGAGGGCTTTGGAGCCATCTCGGTAATGACGGCCACTGATGTGGACAAAACCGCACCTGCCGCTTCTGCCGCGCAGGAACTCTTGCTTCTGGGCAATGAGGCCCGTTCGTATCTGCACATTGACGAAATCATTGCCAAGGCCAAGCGCCGTGGCGTTATCGGCATTCACCCCGGCTGGGGCTTTGCCTCTGAAGACACCAATTTCCCCAAGCGCTGTAAGGACGCCGGCATTACCTTTATTGGTGCCAGTGCCGAGGCCATGAATCTTCTCGGCAATAAGGTCCAGGCCCGCAATGTGGCCAGAAAACTGGGTATACCCGTGGTTCCCGGCAGCGAAGGTGCCGTGGATGTCGCTACAGCCCGTGAGATGATTGCGCAGATAGGACTGCCCATCATGCTCAAGGCCGAAGGTGGCGGTGGCGGTCGCGGTATTTTTGCCATCAACGACGAAGCCGAGCTTGAGGATGCTTTCTTCAAGGCGTCTTCCATGGCCCAGGCCTCCTTTGGCAATCCCAGGCTCTTTGTGGAAAAGCTGCTCAAAGACGTGCGCCACATTGAGATTCAGGTCATTGCTGATATCTACGGCAATGTCTTTGCCTTTGATGAACGCGATTGCAGTGTCCAGCGCAACAATCAGAAACTCATGGAGATTACGCCGAGTCCCTGGCCTGCCATGAGCCGCGATCTGCGCGAGCGTCTCAAAGACTATTCGCGCAGGCTGATCAAGGCTGTGGGCTATTCCTCCCTGGCCACGGTGGAATTTCTGGTCACTCCCGACGGCAATCCCTATCTCATTGAAGTCAATACCCGCCTGCAGGTGGAGCACGGCATTACCGAAAGCCGCTACGGCATTGACCTCGTGGAAGAGCAGATCGCCATCGCCTTTGGCTCTGAGCTGCGCTACCGCGAAGATCAGCTCAGGCCCTCCTATTGCGCCATGCAGGTGCGCATCAACTGCGAAAATCCGCAGGACAACTTTTCTCCCAATGCCGGTCTCATCTCACGCTATGTTTCGCCTGGCGGCCCCGGCGTGCGCCTTGATTCCAATATCAGCGCAGGCTACGACTTTCCGGCCAATTACGACTCTGCCGGCGCGCTCCTGATCACCTATGCCCAGAATTTTGAAAAAACCCGTTCCATCATGGAAAGGGCGCTTGACGAATACATCATTGGTGGCATCAAGACGACCATTCCCTTCTTTAAGAAGGTCTTGAGCAATCCTGATTTCCGCAAGGGCGAGTTCACCACAGCCTTTATCAGTGAGCATCCAGGACTTATGGAGTACACGGATGAGGCGCCTGAAGCCGAGCGTCTGGCACGGCTTGTGGCCGAGATTTCGGCCAAGGGCTACAATCCCTTTGTGCAGCGTGGCGAATACCGCTCCATCACCACACCGAGACTTGGTCATTTTGCCCCGGTTCTGCCGCGGATAGACCAGCAGACGCTGCGCAAGCCCTCTCCTTATCCCCAGGGTGACCGTCTTGCGACCCTTGATTATATCCGCGATGCCAATTATGTGCATTTCTGTGACACAACGCCCAGAGATGTCACGCAGTCCAATACCAGCAACCGTTTCCGTCTGGCTGAAGACCGCCTGATTGGACCCTATCTCGACAATGCCGGCTATTTTTCCATTGAAAACGGCGGCGGGGCGCATTTCCACGTGGCCATGCTCGCCAATATGACCTATCCCTTCACTGAGGCACGCGAGTGGAACAGCTTTGCGCCCAAGACCCTGAAACAGCTCCTGGTGCGTTCCACCAATGTGCTTGGCTATACGCCACAGCCCTCCAATCTGATGCGCATCACCGGTGAGATGATCTGCGATCATTATCAGGTTGTACGCTGCTTTGATTTTCTCAATCATATTGAAAATATGCGGCCCATTGCCGAAGTGGTCATGTCGCGCCGTGACGTGATCTTCCAGCCGGCCATTTCCCTGTCCTGGGCCAAGGGCTTTGATGTGCCGCACTATCTCTCGGTCACTGAGGCCATTTTGGCCATGGTGGCCAATATCATGGGCAGCGATACGAAAACCGCTTCGCGCCATATTATCCTTGGTCTCAAGGATATGGCCGGTGTCTGCCCGCCGCACTTCATGACCGAGCTTGTGGGGCAATTGCGCCGTACCTGGCCTGAGCTTGTTTTGCACTATCACCGGCATTGCACCGACGGCCTCTTTATCCCGGCCTGCGGAGCAGCCGCCAAGGCGGGTGCGCATATTCTCGATGTGGGTCTTGGCTCAAGTGTGCGCAGCTACGGTCAGGGCGATGTGCTCGCCACCTGCGCGTATCTTGAGGATGAACTGGGACTGACCTGTCACCTTGACAAACAGGCCATCCGCGATGCCAACTTCGTCTGCAAGCAGATCATGCCGTATTATGACCGCTACTGCTCGCCGTATTTCCAGGGCATTGATTACGATGTAACGCGCCACGGCATGCCCGGCGGAGCGACTTCCTCCTCGCAGGAAGGAGCAATGAAGCAGGGCTATATTCAGCTTCTGCCCTATATGCTGCGTTTCCTGACAAGTACCCGCAAGGTTGTGCGCTACCACGATGTGACGCCTGGCTCCCAGATCACCTGGAATACCGCCTTTTTAGCTGTCACCGGTGCCTATAAGCGCGGCGGTGAGGAGGAGGTCAGCTATCTTCTGCAGGTGCTTGAGGAGGTCACGAGCACGCCGGAAAGCGAGCTCTCCGATGAGATGCGCAAGGCGAGGCTTTCCATCTATCAGGACTGCAACGATGCCTTCCGCAATCTGCTGCTCGGCAAATTCGGTCGTCTGCCCTTGGGTTTTCCGGCCGACTGGGTCTATGAGAGTGCCTTTGGCCGCGACTGGAAAAAGGCCGTGGCGGAGCGCACGGAGCAGTCGCCGCTTTTGAGCCTTAAGGACGTCAATCTGGCCGTGGAAAAGAAAGCCTGCACGGATCTCCTGAAGCGTGAGCCCAATGACGAAGAATTTGTCATGTACTTGAATCACCCGGCTGATGCCCTGAATACCATCCGCTTCAAGGCTAATTTCGGGGATCCCAACAATCTGCCGCTCGACGTCTGGTTTGAGGGACTCAAGGTTGGCGAAGAGCTCTTTTTCAACGACAGCAACGGTAAACCGCACCATCTCGTGCTGCTGCGCATTCAGCAGCCCAATGATGCCGGCGTCTCCATCTGCCGTTATGTGCTCGACAGTGAATTCATGAGCTGCGAAGTGCAGGTGCAGAAGCCCACGGGCCAGCGGGTCTCCAATATTCCCATGGCCGATCCCACTGACCCCTATCAGATAGCCTCGCCAAGTACCGGTGATCTCTGGGTGATGTATGTGCATCCCGGCGATCTGGTCAAAGCCGGCGAAGAGGTCTTCAATATCTCAATCATGAAGCAGGAAAAAGCGGTGCTCGCCAAAACCGACGGTATCGTCAAACGAGTGCTGAAAACTGCGGATTTCAAGGAAAACAAGAAAATGGTTCCCGTGTCCGAGGGCGAACTCATCGTGGAACTCGGTCCGGTGCCCAAGCTCTGTCCGAGCGAGGCCTGCGGTCATGTTCTGCCCAACGACAAGATCAACTTCTGTCCGTTCTGCGGAACGAAAATCAGCTGATATTTAGCTCCAGTGGCGCGAAAAGCAGAGTTTGACTAGACAAGCAAGGCTGCGAGATATACAATTTTTCACCAAATCATTTCAATCCCATCGCAAGATCGGAGGAATACCATGGCAAAAAGCCGCGAAGAGAAACATTCCCAGGCCGTTGAAACAGAAGCCAAAGATATTGATAAGCTCCGTCAGCAGCTTATTCTGACGGGTGCCGATATCGTGGCCATCGGTCCTGAAGCCGAGATGATCGTTGGTGGTAAAAACTACAATACCGCCCTGATCAGTCAGATTGAGGGTATTCAGGCTCCACATTTCAGAGCGGTTTCCTCGTTGGCCTTTCATAAGCTTCTTGATGAAACCAAGGTCAACAGCAAGGTTTTGCGCAGTGTGGTGGACAAGGAATACAGCCGCATCGACTGGAATGATCCTGAAATCAACCAAGATCCCGACTTTTTGCAGAAACTCGTCCGTCAGCTGGGTAAACAGACCCATGATGCGGCTCGCGCTGAAGGTGGTGATCAGCCGCGTACGAAATTGCGGACCTTTATCAACAATATCGTGGAAGGCTTTGCCACCTCACCTGAAGGTATTGACCAGCTGCGTAAACGTTCTGTGATGGTTCAGGCCGCCATTCTTTCGGTGGATATCCCCGAGGAAATCCAGGCAGCAGTCAAAGGGGCCTATCGCGACATCTGCAATGCCAACAGCGATGACATGACGCCTGTGGCTGTGCGTTCTTCTGCCGCCGGTGAAGATTCCCGCAAAAAAGCTTTTGCCGGTCTGCAGGACACCTTCCTGAACATGGTCGGTGAGGAAAAAGTCGTTGAAGCCTATCACTGGGACTGCGCTTCGGCCTATAATCTCCGCTCCATGACCTATCGCCGTGAGTCCATTCTGGATGCCCTGGCCAAAGCCGAGGAAACCGGTGATGAGTCCATTGCCGAAAACGCCAAGAAAGACTGGGCCATCGAGCATACCTCGCTATCCGTCTGTATGATGCAGATGGTCAATCCCGGGGTTTCCGGTACGGCCTTTGCCGCTGATACCTCCACAGGCTGTCGGGGTACAGACCGCAAGGATCTGGTGAGCATTGATACGAGCTACGGTCTTGGCGAGGCCGTGGTCGGCGGCAAGGTCACACCTGATAAATTTTATGTCTTCAGCCGTGACGATGGCAGTGAAGTGGTCATCCGTCAGATGGGCTGCAAGGACATGAAGATTGTCTATGATGAGAAGGGCGGAACGCGTGAAGTTGAAGTGCCCGAGATCGAAGCGTACCGCTGGGCTTTGTCCCTGAGCCAGGCCGAGCGCGTGGCCAAGGGCGTGCGTGCCGTCAGCCGTGCCTACGACGGCATCATCATGGATACGGAATTCTGCTTTGATGCCAAGGACAATCTCTGGTTTGTGCAGGCACGACCTGAGACCCGCTGGAATGAAGAGCTTGAGCTGCATCCCAACACCATTTACATGCGCCGGCGTGAAGTGGATCCCAAAGCTGCGGCCCAGGCTGAAGTCCTGGTGGAAGGCAATGGCGCATCCCACGGCGCAGGTCGCGGTACCGTGCGTTTCCTGCGCAGTGCCCTGGAGCTGAACAAGATTGCTCCCGGCGATATCCTCGCAGCTGAGCGCACCGACCCCGACATGGTGCCTGGCATGCGTGTGGCTTCAGCCATTATGGCCGACGTGGGTGGCGACACAAGCCATGCGGCCATCACTTCGAGAGAGCTTGGCATCGCGGCCGTTATCGGCATCCAGCATCTTGATGTGCTGCGCGGCCTTGACGGCGTGGACGTCACCGTGGATGGCAGCCGTGGTCGTGTCTACCGCGGACTTTTGCCCCTGCACGATGTAGGCGGTGAAATTGACGTGGCGGCTCTGCCTCAGACCAAGATGAAAGTCGGTCTGATTCTGGCGGACGTGGCCCAGTCGCTCTTCCTCTCCCGTCTGCGCAATTTCCCGCAGTTTGAAGTGGGCCTTTTGCGTGCTGAGTTCATGCTCGGCAATATCGGCGTGCATCCGCAGGCTCTGGAAGCTTTTGACAATGGTGAGCTTGAGAATATCGTCAAAGTTCATGTCAAACAGCTTGAGGACCGCCTGACCAAGATTTTGCGCGAGCAGATGGCCACAGGCCTTCTCGTCTTCAATTTCAATCTGCGCGAATATGTGGGTGCGGTCACAGGTCTTTCCCGTGAGCTGGAAGCCATTGCTGATGTGGATACCAGTCAGAGCGCTGAAGAAATCCTCATGCAGCATAGAAAGATGCGTGAACTCGATCACAAGATCGATCAGTTCATGGAAATCGCCTCCCGCCGTATTGAAATCCTGAAGACTTCGGATGATCTGGCTGACCATGTGCGCCTGATCATGGGCTACGACGAAGAATTGCGTACGCTTTCCACCACTGATCCCGAAGCAGTCAAGCGCGCCGCTGAAATTGAAGCCAGCGTGGAAGATCAGGTCTCCAAGGTCAAGGATCTGCCGCTCGTGGTCAAGGTGCTTGAGGACATTCGCCATCTGCGTGAGGAAGTGGGTCTGCGCAACGGTATCAAGAAGGAAATCGATACCCTCTTGAATCTGCCCGATAAGATTCGTTTCATCATCAAGTCGCACGGCTACCGCACCGGTAAGGAACACTATGTGCAAACCCTGGCACAGAGCCTTTCGCTCTTTGCCATGGCCTTCTACGGCAAGCCCATCACCTACCGTACCACCGACTTCAAGAGCAATGAATACCGCAACCTTCTGGGCGGCAATCTCTTTGAGCAGATTGAAGCCAACCCCATGCTCGGCTACCGCGGTGTTTCGAGAAATGTGCTTGACTGGGAGCTTGAGGCCTTCAAGCTGGCACGCGGTGTCTACGGCGGTTCCAACCTGCGCCTGATGCTGCCCTTTGTGCGTACCCTTGAGGAAGCTCGCTCCATGCGCACCTACCTTGAGCAGGTGCATAAGCTGAAGAGCGGTGTGGACGGATTGAAGATCATCCTGATGAGCGAAATTCCCTCCAACGCCATTCTCTCCAAGCAGTTTGTGGAGGAATTCGACGGCTTCTCCATCGGTTCCAACGACATGACACAGATGGTGCTCGCCACTGACCGCGACAATGCGAGACTTTCGCATATCTATGACGAAGAGGATCCCGCTGTGGTCTGGGCCATTCTTTCGAGCATCTTCACAGCCCAGAAGTTTGGCAAGAAGGTGGGCTTCTGCGGTCAGGGTGTCAGTAACAGTGTCATTCTGCGCGGCCTTGTGGCTATTGCAGGCATTGTCTCGGCCTCTGTGGTGCCTGATACCTATGCTCAGACAGTGCATGACATTGCCGCTGTGGAAGCGGAGAATATCCCGACCTCACAGCTTGGTGCCTGGCTTGCCCAGAGACATCACGACCGTCTCTCCAAGCTGATGGAGAAGGAAGGCTACGGGCACATCCTGAAGAAGTACACCGAGCCTCAGGATCTGCTTGAGTGGTACGAGGGTGAGCTGCAGCGCCGCCACGAACAGCTGCGTGACCACCTGGATACACCCAAGGAATCCTTCTATCGCACAGAATTGGAAACCTTCCGTTCGGCTTTCCATAAGCCTGTGATCTACGCCACCTGGAACTGGAACGATACGGTGGAAGACGCCCTGCATCATTCGGGCTTTGCCACCTTTGAGGAACAGACCGAGGCTATGATCAGAACACGTGAGCTGAACGGCTAAGAGCAGTCACAGTCTATAAAAAAGCCCCTGCAGTTGCGGGGGCTTTTTCATTTTAGGCTTTGAGAGCGCTTGTGCGGATCCTTTCCTGCAGTTCGAAAACCTTTTCTGGGGTAAGTTCGATGATGCGGGCAACTTGATCAAGGGGACAGCCAAATTTGAGCATACACATGGCAATATCAAGATCTGCGATATGCCCGCCGTTGTGGTAACCTTCATCATGACCCCTGCTTCGTGCTTCTGACAAAAGATCATCGCGCCACATCAAAAGCTCCTTTATTGGCTGTGTGAGGTTGGACAGATTCGTTCGACTTCCCGGGGCCTGCAGGGCTAAAGATGAGCTCAGTTTTCTCGCAGGGAACGGGAAGCATCTCTTTGGCCTAAAAGCCTGTGATCAAGCAAGCCAGAACGGGGGAGATGCACTGGAAGTGAGCATTCAGGCTTTTTGAGCTCTTGTGCGGACCCGCTCGCGAAGTTCGAAAAGCTTTTCTTGCGTGAGATCGGTGTAGCGGGCGACTTTATCAAGGGGCCAGTCATCTTTGAGCATACGTATGGCAATATCAAGATGAGCGATATGTCCACCTTCGTGGTAACTTTCATCATAAGCCCTGGTTTGTTCATCTGAGATAAGATCATCGCGCCACATCATCAGCTCCATATTTGAGGAATTCCCTTCCTTAGAGGTTGGAGAATGTCAATCGGACCAAACGAGATCCCCGTTTGGTGCTGAAGGAGTCCATTGACCTTTAAAATTGAGTATTATTTCTTTATATTGATCGCTTACATTTTCTATAATATCTGAAGGATTTACGCCTTTACAATTTCTGCATCCATCAAGACATGCATTAATTATCTCTTTATTTTGAAATTCATGTTTAATATTTTTAATGTAAAATGGATCTTTTTTGCATTGTTCAATAATATTTTTAATACGTTCTTCTTCAATTTTTTTGATATTATTATAAAGTCTATCAGCAATTTTTAAATATTTTTTTATACCTTTAACATTACTTATAATTCCATGACTATATCTAGTGCTTGCTTCCCATATTGTTAGTTTGTTTGCACAAGCAATTAAATCATGATTGTTTTCTGCAAATTTTGGATCAAAACGGCAAATCTGTTTTATTAAATTAGCAATATTATGGATTTTGTAATTGGCGTCTTCTTCGTTTACGCCATAAAGATTATGTAAATAGTATTTTAACGATTTTTCTATTGCTTGCTGAGTATGGTATGCGGCTATATCTATTATATATTCATCGCTAGCTATCTCTAAATTATTGTATGCAGTAAATAAATCAGCATATATTCTATTTATATTCATAAACAACTATTCCATTGTCCATTATAATTTTTTGTAAATCACTTCCTATGTCATTAAATGATAAAATATCACAATTTTGACCAACAACAAAAGGTAATTCACCAAAAATATCAAATAATTTAACATCAGAAAGATCGCATTTTGAAAAAAGACAAATATCTATGTCACTATTTTCAGTGCAATCATCTCTTGTGGAACTACCAAATATCATGACTTTATCAATACAATGGTTTTTTCTGTTGTAATTGTCAATAAATTTAATTCCATTTGCAATTTTTTTTCTTTTTAATAGGTTAATTTTATTTAAATTACTAATCATTATTTTCTCCAATAATTTTTCATTATATTGAATAATATTTAAGATAAAATTAATGTAATATTTAGTGTGTCAACAAATATAAATTTCTATGTATTTAATAAAAATTAATAACATAATTAATATATTTTGCTAGTCAAATTAAAAAAACCTTAGTGCAGAAATAAGTGATGGGGAGAAATCGCTGCCTCCTTGATTTTCCCTGTAGTGATACGAATAATCATCTGATCTGTAAACCAGAGGGGAGGCGGACAATCTGGATATTAAAGTCTCAGTTTGTCCTGATAGCAATGTTCCCGTGCTAAATCTGGTTTTTGTCTTTGGTGACATGGACAAGGTTATGCACCTGTGGAAAAGCCATGAACATGATTTTCCTTGAGGAGATCCACGAGGGAATGCGAAGGAATAAAGCCGCGTCAGTTGATGCGGGCTTCGTCCTGTAGGCCCAAACACGTGAGGTCTGTTCGGCGTTTATGCAGGAAACTGGAAATATCCGTTTGGCAATCCTCAAGCCTGTGACACAAGGTATAACCGTATGAATGATCAAGTGAAAAGATATCAGTCGCTCACGTGAAAGGGTACCACCCGTAATCATCTGAAAGGGTACACTGGAAGAATCCTTGAGAATTCAGGCATTTTGAGCTTTTATGCGCACCCTTTCGTGGAGTTCGAAAAGCTTTTCTTTGGTGAGACCGGTGATGTCGGAGATGTCATCAAGGGGATAGTTCCGTTGGAGCATACGCATGGCAACATTACGATCTGCGATGTGTCCACCGTCGTGGTAACTTTCATCATAGCATGTATTTCGTTCATCAAAGTTATTATTGCGCAACATCAGGAGCTCCTTGTTTTTTGGGGGGGTGAAATAGCTGAGTAGCTGCTTGGATAGAGATTAGTTTGACATACCAAGGGGCAAGCCATGTCGGGTCAAAAGCCATGAGCTTTGTTCTAAGCTCTCAGGAAAGTCCTTTGTTCTGGACATTGCTTCCACTTTGAGACTGACATTACTCTCACGCTTTGTCAAAAAAACTGTCTGATGGCAGAAAAAGTCTGAATCGGCGCTTAAGCAGGTTTCTCGGGGATTTCCAAGACCAGAGTTCGAGCTCTGGTTGCAGATCTCGTAGGGCATGTTCCTGGTCTAAAACGGTCTTCCGTCGTCTGGGTCGTCTAAAGCATCTGTGCCACGCGCTAAAGATCTGAGACCACATTTGTCTTGAGTGGAAAACCTGATGCGATCAAGGTTTGAGGCTAGAAAGGCGTTTTGCTGACAGAATCTGGGATGTGTAGCGGATTACTTTGCGTACTGTAGGTATTTTTTCATCTATTGAATCTTGCGTACTCTTGATTTATGGTATTTTCCCGGAGGTTGTATGGAGCTTGTCAGGAAAATTACCGAACAGTTATTGGCTTGGAAGGCTGAGTCTCAAGGGAAAAAAGCTTTGCTGATCTGGGGGGCAAGACGTGTTGGCAAATCAACCAGCGCTCTACGCTTTGCCGAAAGAGCCTATAAATCTTATATCCTTATAGATTTCTCAATAGCACCAAAACGCATTATACAGAATTTTGAAAACTTACATCAACTTGATATTTTCTTTCAAAATCTTTCACTTGAATATAATACTAAGCTTTATAAGCGAGAGTCTCTTATTATATTTGATGAAATACAGAAGTGTCCAAAAGCTAGAGAGGCCATAAAACATCTTGTGGCAGATCGAAGATATGATTATTTAGAGACAGGATCGCTTATATCAATTCAGGAAAACGTTGAAAATATCGTTATTCCTTCTGAAGAGCGCAAGATCATGATGTATCCTCTTGATTTTGAGGAGTTTGCTTGGGCTCGTGGTGAACATATTTTACTTGATTATATTCAAGAGTGTTATTTTCAGCATAGACCTCTTGAAGAGGCTATGCATAAGCGTGCCATGCGAATTTTCAAGGAATATATGCTTGTCGGTGGCCTGCCACAAAGCGTTGTTGCCTATCTTGAAAATGATCTTGATTTTTCCTGTAGTGATCGCGAAAAAAGAGATATTTTGAATCTTTATCGTGATGATATTCAAAAAGCTGCACAGCGCTATCGTTCTCGAGTTTCTGTGCTTTTTGAGCATATCCCAAGCTTTTTATCGACGCATGAAAAGCGTGTTGTTGTGAGTCGATTAGCCAATGGTTCTGTTTATTCACAATTTGATGAACCAATCTTTTGGCTTGAAAATTCAATGATTGTAAATACTTGTTATAAATGTAATGATCCAAATATAGGATTTTCATTAAATAAAAACACATCAGCCGTTAAATGTTATCTTGCAGATACAGGCTTATTATTTAGTTTGACATTTAGTGAAAATGAAATAGATAAAAATCAGTTATATAAAGAAATCATGTATGATAAGCTGTCTATTAATAAAGGCATGTTTTATGAAAACTGTATCTCTCAAATATTAACAGCATTTGGCCATAAATTATTTTTTTATACAAGATTTAATCAAGAAAAACATAGAAACGATATAGAAATTGATTTTCTCATATCAAATAAAAGTAGAACTAATTTTTCTATTTTTCCTATAGAAGTTAAATCTTCAAAAAATTATTCAAAAATATCATTAGACAAGTTTAGGGAAATTTTTCAAAAAAGAATTGGCTTCTCATATATTATTCATCCCAAAAATTTCGTAGAAGAAGAAAATATTGCGCGTATACCACCTTATATGCTTTTTTGTTTGTTAAAAAATAGTATTTCATAAAATATTATAATACTTAGAGTGAGCAAGAGACTGCAGGCATAATTGTTTGAGATAAGACGTAGCAGAAGGGGGCGACAAGCAAATTTTACTATACTATTAATATTTGAATATCTTTTGCGTAGTTTTTTTTCAATGGCTATGGTTTTTGCTGTTCTGGGTTTGCCAAGAATTATGTATGAAATAGAAGGTTGCACATTTTACTCAGTACTTGCTAAATACCAAGCTTGTTGCGTTAATATTGTCTTAGGAAAACACAAGAGCGTATCTCGGAGAATCTTTCCACAGAGATACTGAGCTCTTTGCCATACAGAAAGTTATATAAGAAGAATCTAATATACACATGCTTTAGGAATATATCTGATTAGTTATGGCTTGAAGAATCGAGTTGCACTCATTACTGGGGCGAATAATCCGCAGGGTATTGGCGCAGCGACTGCCTATGCTTTTGCGCGTGAGGGTGCAAATGTTATTTTAGTATACAAGAAGGTGCTTCGAAACTTTGATAAGAGTAAAACTAATAGAAATGGTCTTGACAGATATTATGAAGCAAATGCATGTAACGCAGAACTTGTAGAAAGCAAACTTAAGGCAATGAATGCTAATTATAGCATTATTGAAAGCGATATTTCAGTAGCATCGTCTGTGCATGAGATATTTTCAGAAACGCTGAA
>JAGADH010000205.1 GCA_017613715.1 Desulfovibrio sp.
TCCCAGGAAAGTCTAAAGAAATTTGACATCTCTCGAAGAAAAACATAATATTCCTTTGAGAGGTGAGAGCTATGCCACGCATTCGAGAAACTAACGACAATCTTTTTGATCTTCCACCACGTTCCGTCGTATGCAAAAACAACTCAGTTTACGTGAATCTGGACAACGTACGCGTAGAACCAGGAAAGGGGAAAAAGCCATACACTGATTGCACTTGGAGATTTTTTACTTAGTCCTGACGGGCCATCAATTCATTGTAGTTTTTAAAAGCCCACCACTTGCTGGGTTTAAACTCTCAGACATCAGAAGCGTTCATCGCGTCATCTCGTAAACTTATAGATACAGCATAACAACGAATAAATAGTATATTCAGGTATAAGAAATTAATAATTAATTATTGTGTATTTATTTACTAGAAAACTATTCTGCTAGGGTGAAAAGCAAAAAGCAAAAAATAAAAGCTGTTCTTGCACAAAGAGAGCTTGCAGAGAACAGCTTTCAGTCCCTGAACGTTATTCGCCACGAGGCTTCGGCGTGCGCTTTTTGTACGGTTTTCGTATGGTTTTGACGGGAGGCAGATCTTTCAAGAGCATGGAACCTTCCTGAGAATGATAGAACTTCAAAAGAAAGGCCTGAAGATTCTCCGTAAGCTGTAAGGCCTCCTGGCAACCTTTATCAGCAGCTGCGCAGATCAAATACATGGCCTTTTGAAAGTCCTGATCGACACCGCTGCCGATCAGATAGAGATAGCCAAGATAGTATTCGGCCATGGCAAAGCCCTGCTCAGCTGCCTTCGAGAACATCTTGGCGGCATTGATATTGCTTTGTTCCACCCCCCGGCCCTTGAGATAGGCAACGCCCAGATTGTACTGGGCATCGACATTGCCCTGATCCGCAGATTTTTTCATCCAGGCACAACCGATTTCAAGATTGCGTTTCACGCCAAAACCATGGACGTACAAAAGACCCAGCTGCAGCTGCGCTGCCGCATGGTCCTGGTCAGCGGCTTTTTCATACCAAAGCCGTGCCTTGTCCAAATTCTGCTCCACCCGCTGCCCTTGCGCATAGCGCAGAGCGAGCTGATACTGCGCTTCAGCTTCTCCCTGAAGTGCTGCCTCTTCCAGATTCTGCAACGATACCATTATTATCTTCAGCGTAAATTCCCTAAGAATAGGGGGAAACGCTGCCTCCATGCTTTTTCCTCAAGAGTTACAAAAACGCTTCTCTGCCTTGCGCTTAGCCGCGCGAACGGCTTGAGAGCAGCTGAACGCGAAACAAGCCCAGCCACGTTCAGCCAAGGCTTGGAGCCCAAGCCACAGACGAAAAGGCCAGACTGATCGTCAAAGACCATCTCTCACCCTTTTGACTTTTTTGATCGCTTCACGTAGAAAGAAAATTTCCATTTTTCCAGATTTTGCCAGCATTCATCGTGATACCTGGCAATGCGTTCACCAAGGTCGGGAGGAAACCCAATGCAAAAGGTCAATGTCGGCATCCTGGGAGCCACAGGAGCTGTTGGTCAGGAAATGCTCAAAGTGCTCGAGGAGCGCAATTTTCCCATTGCTGAACTGCGCCTGCTCGCTTCACAGCGCAGCGCGGGCAGCACCATGAAGTATCAGGGACGTGACATCACCATCACCGAAGCCAAGGATTCGGCCTTTGAGGGCCTTGATATCGTGCTCGGTGCAGCAGAAAACAATATTGCAGAACGTTTTGCCCCGGCCATTGTCAAAGCCAAGGCCACCTTTGTGGACAATTCAAGCGCCTTCCGTCTTGACCCCAAGGTTCCGCTGGTTGTGCCGGAAATCAATCCCGAAGATGTCAAGAAGCATCAGGGCATCATCTCCAATCCCAACTGCACAACCATTGTCACCACCGTGGCCATCAATGCTCTGGCCAAGGAAAGCCCCATCGAAACTATGGTCGTCTCTTCCTATCAGGCCACCAGCGGTGCCGGTGCCGCCGGTCCCAAGGAACTGATGGCCGAAGTGGAGGCCCTCTCGCGCGGCGAACACTATGAACCCAAGGTCTTCCAGTATCAGATCGCCTACAATGTCATCCCGCAGATCGGCGGGGAACAGTACATGGGCTATACCAGTGAAGAGATGAAATTGCAGAATGAAGGTCGCAAGATCCTGCATCTGCCTGAACTTCTGGTCTCCTGCACCTGTGTGTGCGTGCCAGTGGTGCGCTCACACAGCGTATCCGTGCTTTTACACACCAAGGAAAAGATCACGGTTGAGCGGGCTCGCGAGCTCATTGCCAAAGCCCCTGGCTGCAAGCTGGTGGATGACCTGAAAAACCGCCGTTACCCCATGCCGCTGGATACCTCAGACCAGGACATCATCTTTGTGGGCCGTATCCGCGAAGACCTGACCTGCCCACGCGGTCTCAATCTCTGGTGCTGCGGCGACCAGGTGCGCAAGGGTGCAGCCACCAATGCCATTCAGATCGCCGAACTGCTCTTACGCTGAGAGCTGACCCACAAGGTTTTTTTCAGCGCAACCCCCGGCCCTGCCGGGGGTTCTTCGCTTTTTAGCCGTATCCAGCACGCCCAAAAGGCAGTGCAAGGAGTACTGAAAATCTGATGCAAGAGTCACAGCTCCGTACCAAACAAGAATTTGCCGAACTTCTCCAGTACGCACCCGCTGAGATCAAACAGGCCGTCTTCGCTCTTCTGCCGGCTGCCAAGCGGGCTTTGGACGCAGGCTATCAGCCGCTGGTGCACAACGCTCAACTGCGCAATTGGCGCTGTCTTCTGTCCTTTCTGGCTTCCCTGGCCTCCATGCAGGCTGAGCATGAAATGCTGCTGCGCACATCAAGTGATCTGCTGGCCATCGCCGATCACATGGCACCGCCTGAAGAGGTACTCACGCAAAGTGCCCGGATTCTGGTACGTGCCCTGCATGCCGATCTCTTTGTCTGCCGCATGCGCACAAGCCACGGCGAGTGGAAGGTACGCTTTGCCGATGCCACAGACTGCAGCAAGCTGCCCATCGTGACCCCCATGCTTGAGGAAAGTCTGCGTCAGCACCCGGTGATGCGGGCCATTCTCGACGGCCACAGCCGCTACATTGTCTCGAACAATCTGCAGTCCATTGAAAAAGGCGGCGAATCCTTTGACTGCATGATTTACAAGGAAGGCTACCGCTCACGCCTGGCCTTTGTGCTGCGCGAACGCAACGACCGCCCGCCTTTTGGCCTGGTCATGCTCTATACGCGGCGTGAATACGGCTTCGACGGCTTTGACGAACATTTTCTTGCCAAATACGCCAAAATCGTTTCCCTGACCGTGGGCCGACGCGTCGCCGTAACCCGTGACACCCTGCAGAAAGCCGCAGGTGCCATGGCTCACTACGGCAATAATGTGCTGAACATCATGCAGAATTCAGCTGACTACTGCCGTGAGCTGATTGGCATCATCAACGACGATCATGCCGAGGCCCTGGAGCTCGCAAGCCAGCTCAGTCAGATGCTTCCCGCTGAGAGCGAGGCAGCGAAAACCGCCAGAAATCTTGCCGAACTTTTGCAGAGCAATGAAATGGAGGAACTCACGGATCTGCTCAAAGACCTGAAAAACGAGACCTCGCGCATGGAGCACATTATCGCTTCCCTGGAGCATTCCGTGGATCGTCCGCGTCTGCTCAACTACGTGGCAGGCTACGATGTCCTACGGCTTGAGGACAGCTAACGCAGGAGCAGCCATGTATTTTCCCTACGGTGAAAAAGAAATCCGCCATCTTGCGGCGCAAGATCCCAGGCTTGGCCGAGTCATCAGGCAGATCGGCCACATTGATCGCGAAGTGGACAGCGATCTCTTTGCCTCGGTGCTGCATCAGATCATTGGCCAACAGATCTCAAGCAAGGCACAGGCAACCATCTGGCAGCGTCTGCTCAAAACCTTTGGCGCAGTTAGCCCCAACAGGCTTGCCAGGACCACGGTCGATGCCCTGCGCCCCCTGGGCATCCCAGCACGCAAAGCGCAGGCCATTCTCTCCTTCACGCACAAAGTCCTCTCAGGCGAGCTCGATCTCCCAGGAATTGCCCAACTTCCGGACCAAGAAGCCATTGCCTGCCTCTCGCAGCTTCAGGGTATCGGCGTCTGGACAGCGGAAATGCTTTTGATCTTCTGCCTGCAGCGACCTGACATTCTGAGCTTCAGGGACCTCGGCATTCAGCGCGGCATGCGCATGGTCTACGCGCTGAAAAGCATCGATAAAAGCAGCTTCGCAACTATCCGCGCTCGCCTCAGTCCCTTTGGCACCGTGGCCAGTTTCTATTTCTGGGCTGTGAACGGTGGCGCCTGTCAGCTTGTAGATCCTGCCAAAGCCCCTTAGCCAGCACTTTAGCCAAGAGTCGTCGAGCCTATCGAACTATAAAATCTTCATATTTTTATGTCAATCTGAGACAGTTTGCATTGGACCCATTTTCTTGAGAAGTTAGAATGCGAATAGCAGCAAGCAGGGCTTCTGGGGCAGGTCTTCTCAAAACACAAAAAAAGGCAGACGGGCGTAGCAAAACGCCATCTGCCACAAAACGGACTTCTCAAAAAAAGCTACGCCGGCGAAAGCTGCAGCACCACTCTGGCTGCTGCACAGGCAGCTCCGTAACCATTGTCGATATTCAAAACAGCCACACCTGGCGCACAGCTCACAAGCATGCTGGCTAGCGCCGTCTGCCCCTGCCTGGCCATGCCATAGCCCACCGATGTCGGTACGGCAAAGATTGGCTTGGGGGTAAGACCACCAAGGACACTGGCTAAAGCGGCATCCAGTCCCGCCACGACCACGACACAGCCGCAGGCATTAATGGCTTCAAGCTTATCCGTCAGACGCCACAGGCCAGCCACACCGCAATCTTCAAAGAGCTGACAGGGAATCCCAAGATAGTCGAGAGTCCGTGCCGCCTCATGCGAGACAAAAGCGTCGGCTGTGCCGGCCGAGACAATGGCCACAGAGGGTACCGCCCTGGGCGCAAGCTTGGCGGCAAAGGCCGTACGCGAAAGAGCATCGTAATCATAGCCGGCAGTCAGTTCTTCGGGCACTCTGGCAAAGACTTCTTCGCTAAGACGGGTAAAGAGCACGCTGTGATCGCCTGCAGGACCAAAACGCCCCAAAAGCGCACAAAGTGCCTCAAAGGATTTACCCTCGCAAAAGACAGCCTCAGGCAGACCTATGCGTGCCGCCCGTCCGTGATCAAAAAGAATCTGTGACTGCATCGCAGCTCCTCTGCCCTACTCAAGGGCCAGTCCCAGGGCAAAGCTTGCCCCGTTGGGCAGATCTCTGAACTCACGACTGCCATAGACAAGTGCCGTCTTCTCAACCTGCATGGCAGGCCACGGCCCAAATTCCACAGGCCAGACGTGCAGAAGTGCCGCTGCCGTCGGCGTCAGCGTCTCGCCGCTGCCGGCAAATGAGGTGACACGCAGCCCTTCCAGCAGACGCAGAACAGCCGGCGCAGGCACCGGCATCAGACCATGGGCGCAGCGCACAAAACCGTCGGCCACAGGCAAGGGACTGAGCACAAGACGGGCCGGTGCCAGACGAGCCAGAAGCTCACAGGCCAGACAAATGTCAAGGATGCTGTCGAGCGCACCCACTTCATGGAAATGCACCTTGTCGGGCGCAAGACCGTGCACTTCCCCTTCCACCCGCGCCAAAAGCTCAAAAGTTTGCCTGGCCCAGTCAGCAGCCTGTTCGCCAAGGCCACTTGAGGCAATGATGGCCAGAATATCGGCGCAGTTTCTGTGCTCATGCTCTTCGGGAAGGCTGACCCTGACCTGCCAGCCGCCCACATGAGCGATCTCGCGCCGTACAAGCTGAACGCTGCCGGCAAGATTGGGCAGGATCTTCGCCAAGAGCGCATTGACACTCTCGTTGCTCATGGCGCAGATGCGCCAGAGACCGGCCAGCAGCATATCACCCGAGAGTCCTGCGTGGGAACGGATCGTCAGGAGCCTGACCGGCTCCTTAGGCTTGACAGCACAGGTTCTGTGAACGGCATGACCCTGGCTCATAGCATCTCCTTTGCTCAAGAGCGACCAAGTGCCGTCGCTGCTGAAACGATATGCCTGAAAGCTGTTGACATCCTCCCCACGCCTTCCGGGAGGGGATTCCTGCTGAAATCCGTATTGCTACCACCACAGGCGGGTGCCTGCGGAAGCCAGGGCGCTTGAGCGTTCCCGCGTAACATCCTGACAGGCATGCCCTGCCGCAAAATGTTTTTCGCTGCGTTGAAATCGGCATTATCAACATGACCCAACTGACACATTTGAACTGTGCCTGAGAGGTGCGGTTCCCTTGATCAATGCAGCCGCAGTTGTTGCACGTCAAGCTTGTATTTCTTGGCGGAACAAGGACAAGTCTTCCTCCAAGCCATTCAGCTTAGAGCAGATCTGTCTTCGGAACTCGTACCAGCCCTGATCAAGAATTGCTTTGTTCAGACCTGACTTGGCCCTGACATTGCGTCCCGGCTTTTCAAGCGACCCGGATGCGGAAGCCGACATACTGACTTTCACTTCTTCCATGACAAGCAACGCGTGCTTCTTGCTCATGGTTGTCGAATTCTTGTGCAGAAAGTCATTTCTTACGTTGGCAATTTTTTGATATTGCTTTTGGACACGCAGCTTCTGCTTTTGCCAATTCTTTGAAAACTTCTGCTTGCGTGAGAGCTGTCTCTGAAGCTTCGCAA
>JAGADH010000206.1 GCA_017613715.1 Desulfovibrio sp.
ACTACCGGTCACTAGTTGATATTTCCCTGCTTTCAGGTTACATAGAGTCTAACCCAGGGAAACGAGGCTGGAAGAATAAAATTCGTTACGCCTCACACGTGCTGCGCTTCGATGTTTGCGGACCTCAGGAGACTTTGAAAGATTTCAGACAACGCATTAGCCGCACGTCACAGGAAGATGAAGAGGCCGCCGTACAGTTGAGATCGTCATACAGTGAGCGCTGGACTATTGGCGTCAAAGGTCGGTCTAATGGTTCTGTTCATTCGGATTCTTGGAAGGGTACTGCCGCAGATATGGCGACGTGCCGTTATATGGCGATCTATCCTGTTGTAGGGTGGTTGAGAGAACGTAAGCCTTTGCACAGGGATACCAGCATTGCGCGTTATAGCTTGATCGTCTCCCTACAAACGGAAGCAGAAGATGTTGACCTCTATACGCCGGTTGCACAACGCATAGCAACATCTCAAGTTATTACTGACTTAGCAACGGTGATGAACAATCGTTAAAGCAACGGTGTTGAACAGCCAAGCTGTTGCTTTGAGCGAAAACTGCTACGGTCGGACAATCACATTAACTCTGTTTTTTTCAAGGATTCTCAGACTCGTTTTCAAACGACAGAAAACGCAACGAAGGTGTTGACTACGGCCTGGAAGTGGGGAGTTTCCTCCATGGACAAATTTCCCATGGACAGGCCTGATCCGTTTCTTTCCTGCCCACGCTATGCCGAAAAGCGCTGCCCTCGGTACATGCTTCCTGAATCTTGCGGACCGCAGGGCAACCACGGATGGTTAACCAATCATCCGTGGCATTAGGAAGCACGTGACTTTGGTCATGTGAGGCTTCACAATGATCGGTCCACAGGCTATAAAGAGCAGCTCAAGACGATTTTTAGAAGGAGACGCTATGCCCGGTTTTTTCAGTTCCACCATGGCTATGAGCATTTTTCACATCAAAGGCGAAGCCCAAAACCTGGATCAGGCCCTGCAGACTGCTGCTTTTTCCGCTCAGCCCCAAAATCCTGGACCTGATGAGAAAATCGCAGGTTTCGTGGGTCTTGGCAATGCTCTGGATACCGACTTCAGCTTTGCCCCTTTGCAGGGACAGTACGTAGCCCTTTCCCTGCGCGTTGACGAACGCAAGCCCTCACAGGCTGCCATCAAAATGCGCCTGGCCCAGGCCATCAAGCAGGAAGAGGACGCCCACGCCGGCAAAATCTCGCGCGCCAGGAAAAAGGAACTCAAAGAAGAAATCACAGCCAGCGTCAAGGCCAAGGCCGATCTTGTCCCCACACTGACCGATATTGTCTGGGATCAGCCAAGAGGTCTGCTTTTGATCGCAAGCACGACCGATGCCATGGTGGATCTGGCCTGTGAGCTCTGGCAACGCGTCTTCAACGTCGAAATCACCGCATTGCCCGCCTGCCATGAGCTTCCCGAGCTCTTTCAGGAGATCTATGCCGGCAATTCACCCCTGGAGCTCAAGCTCCCTGAGGCTCGCAAAGCCCTTTTGGCAAGCTATGACTATCTCGTGACGCTTACGACACCTGAACAGGCTGAGGAAAAAGCCACAGTCACTGCCCGCGGCAGTCAGGAGCCAGGCCTGAAGGCCCTGGAAGAAGGTCTGAAAATCAAACGTCTGGGCATTCTTGCGCAGCTCTACGACGAGAAGAGCAATACCGATCAGGAAGCCGATGAGGAATGCCTCTTTCTGCTCGACGACGCGCAGAAGGTCACACAGCTGAAAATGCCCAAACTTGAAGACAAGCGTGACCACAAGGATCGCGAGGATCGCTTTCTGATCAATGTCGAGCACGCCATAGCCGCTGCGCAGGTGGTTCTGGCCCTCTCTGCGCCCAAGTAAGCCCCCTTAGGCAAAAAAAGGATATGCGGCGTGAATGATTGTTTCTGCCCGGAGCTGATCAGAGAGGCCTGGCTTTTTGCGGGCCTTGCCCATGGCCTGCAGGTCTATACGGCAGATCGCGGACAAATATCCTATCTGGCGCATCTTGGCATTGTCTCGTCCTATGCCCGTTCGGCGGCAGCCAAAGATGGCACGGGTAATCCCCAGATTGCGGAAATTGTGGGCATTCTGCACGACAGTGTGGAGGACTGTGCAGTCTCTGTCGCCGACATTGAGGCACAGTTTGGTCAGCATATTGCCTTTTGTGTCCAGGCCTTGAGCAAAAATCCCGCCCTGCGCGGCCGGGCGGCCTCAGAGGAAGCCGTGGCGCGCATTGCCAAGGCGCCAAGCGAAGCCGCCATCGTCAAACTCGCCGACCGCCTCTGCAATATCGGAGGTGCCCCCAATCCCCGCTGGACAGCCTGGAAAATTGCCGATTACACGGCAGAATCAGAGCATATCCTGGATGTGCTGCATACGGCCTCCCCTTTTCTCGCCGAACAACTTGCAGAACGCATCAGGGTCTGGAAAGGCTTTGCCTGATGGCAATACTCTCTTTGCGAGCCTGGGCCTGTCATAGCACGAGGATACGCTGATCAAAAAGCCGTAAACAAAACGCTCTCTGCCCAAGCGCAAGCCATGGCCATCCATCTCTCCGACCATTTCAGCTATTCGCGCCTTCTGGCCTTTACCCTGCCATCTGTGGTGATGATGCTTTTCACCTCGATCTACGTCGTGGTCGATGGCATCTTTGTCGCCAATTACACGGGCAAGCAGTGCCTGGCTGCCATCACCCTGATTTTTCCCCTGCTCGGTGTGCTGGGGGCTGCGGGCTTTATGCTGGGGGCAGGCGGAGCGGCCATTGTCGGCAAGATGCTCGGTGCCAGAAAAAACGAAGAGGCCAGGAGCACCTTTTCCTTCTTTGTGGCCGTGACAGCCACTACCGGCTTCATCCTCGCCCTCCTTGGACAGTACTTTCTTGAGCCAGTAGCCATTTTTCTGGGGGCCAGGGGGGAAATGCTGGACTCCAGTCTGCTCTACGGACGCATCTGCATCCTCAGTCTGCCGGCCTTCATGCTGCAGTTTTTCTTTCAGCCCTTTTTTGTCACAGCCGAACGCCCCAAACTGGGCCTTGCGGTCACAGTCGCTGCGGGCCTGAGCAATATGCTGCTTGATGCTCTGCTTGTGGCTGTCCTTGATCTTGGTCTTGCCGGTGCAGCGCTGGCCACAGTGGCCAGTGAGTGTATCGGGGGCTTTCTGCCGCTTGGCTATTTTGCCCTGCCCAATACAAGCCTTTTGGCCCTCTGCCGCTTCAAGGTCAGGCTGCCACAGCTTTGGGCTGCCTGTGCCAACGGCATGTCGGAAATGCTCATGAATGTGGCCTATCCGCTGCTCATGGCCATCTATAATGCTCAGATTTTGCGCATTGCCAATGAGGACGGCGTGGCAGCCTTCGGTGTACTCCTCTATGTTTCCTTTGTCTTTACCGCCCTTTTTCTGGGCTATGCCCTGGGCAGCGCTCCCCTGGTAAGCTATAATCTCGGAGCTGGAAGAACCGGGGAACTCAGAAGCCTCTTTCGCAAAAGCCTCTGCATCAATGCCTGGACAGGACTCTTGCTCACAGGCCTCAGTTATTGCGCCGCAGAACCCCTTGCTGCCATTTTCACAAGCTCTGACAGGGAACTTACGGAGCTGACAAGCCGTGCGCTCAAGCTCTATTCTCCGGTCTTTCTGCTTTGCTGGCTGAATATCTACGGCTCGTCCCTGTTCACAGCCTTAAACAACGGCCTGGCTTCAGCGCTGATTGCCAGTCTGCGCACTCTGGTCTTCGGGGTGGCGGCCATTCTCATTCTGCCGGTTTTTCTGGGCCTCGACGGCGTCTGGCTCGCCTGGAGCTGCGCGGAACTGGCCACACTGCTTGTCACAGTCTGGCTTTTCCAAAGGAAGTGTTTCTAAGCACAATCATTCAGGTCTTTAGGGAAGTCAATTTCCGTTCTGGCTGGAGTATGCATGATGCAACACTATACAGAGACAGATCTTGAAAACTTACTCGACGATATTGAGTCGGACTGCGTGGAGCGCAAGGAATCGTTCAGTGGCGGCAATGTGCGTGAAAAGACTTGCCAAGCTATCTGCGCCTTTGCCAACGACCTTCCAAATCACAGAAAACCAGGCATCCTCTTTGTGGGAGCCAATGACGACGGCTCACCTTCGAACCTTGAGGTGACAGATCAGCTCTTGCGAGATCTTGCCGCAATAAGGAGTGACGGCAACATTTTGCCTTTGCCGACTTTGACGGTTAGAAAACACCGTCTCAAGGGAGCAGATATGGCGGTGTTAACGATTATTCCATCCGATATGCCTCCCGTCAGATACAAGGGGCGGATCTGGATACGCACAGGGCCTCGCCTTGCTATCGCAAGTGCACAGGAAGAACGCATTCTCAACGAAAAACGTCGGCATAAAGATATCCCCTTTGACATCTATCCAGTGCCTTCTTCCAGCCTTGCTCACCTGTCTAAAACCTTCTTTGAGAATGAGTACCTGCCAGCGGCTTTCGCACCTGATATTCTTGAGGCTAATGAACGCAGTTATGAAGAACGCTTGGCCTCATGCAGAATGATAGCAGCGCCTGATGACCCGACTCCCACTGTTTTAGGTTTACTTGTGTTGGGTATTACGCCTCAAGACTATCTACCTGGTGCAGCAATACAATTTATACGTATTAATGGTATAGATCTTGCTGATGACGTAATTGATGAAGCTATCCTCCGTGGCAATATTACTGAACAATTGCGTACACTGCGAGAGAAGCTGAACTCAAACAATAGAACTTCTGTAGATATTCTTTCTTCACAGACCCACACAATAGCATCGCTTTATCCAATGGCAGCTATTGATCAACTTGTTTATAATGCACTTGTGCACCGCAATTATGCAGGTACGAATACCCCAGTGCGAGTGTATTGGTTTAATGATCGCATTGAAATTACAAATCCAGGTGGCCCCTTTGGCAGCGTGAACTGCTCAAATTTTGGAAAGCCAGGTATAACAGACTACCGAAATCCCAATCTTGCAGCTGCGATGAAGACTCTCGGCTTTGTCCAGCAATTTGGCCGTGGTATTGCCACAGCGCGCAAGGTCATGGAGCAAAATGGCAATCCTGCTCCAGAATTCAAACCTGAAGCACATAATGTTCTGTGTAGATTGAGGAAACGCAGATGACATGCCCTATTTTGACATTTTTTACCAATAAGGGCGGGGTTGGCAAAACATCCTTAGTTTATCATCTTGCTTGGATGTTTGTTGAACTGGGAAAACGCGTGCTTTGTGCCGATATTGACCCTCAAGCGAACCTCACAGCAGCCTTGTTAGACGAAGATGCCATTGCTGATATCTGGAGCAATGAGGATAATGGCACTATTTTTCCTATTTGTGCCAACAGCCTAGAATGATTTTGTATCGCCCAATCAGGCCCCATGATAAGTGGTCACAACGCATCCCTTCCGTCTACCGAAAATATGTATTGGAAGAGCAGGAAAGCCCAGATATGCGTCAGGAAGAGGATCCGTATTGCCTTGCAATTACCAGGCACTATCGCAGCCTTATCCCCATGTCTCAGGAGAGCCGCAAACCCATGTTTGATCTGACAACGGCAGATGGCGCTATTGGCAGCAATGCGCAGGCTGTGCGTGACGCTCGGAAAGATTATCGCCAGCTTGCCCATAAAATTTCGGCAAAAATGGGCCTCTCTCTGTAATCTCAAGTATGCTGATTCTCGGTTGCCGCTGACTGAAAAAAGTTCCTGGCAACGCTAAGCCCTCTGTCATATACGTTTTTCATGACCTGGCTTCTTATATTCTGGTGTATCGCTTGTCCGCAGGTCAGTGCTGTGCCACTGTGAAAGGTCTATCTTGTGGGCGTGTTTGCCTGTGAAAAACTTGCCCTTTTCACGAATTGCGCTTAGAGTCAGAAACATTGGAACGTGTCACCTGTCTGACCCATAGCAGGTCTTACATTTTCAGACGTTAAAGAAAATGAAAGGCATTTTGTTTTTCAAATCTACCAAGCAAAGTCTCTCTCGAAAACGCATGATCGTCTTCAGCTATGAGAGGGACTATCAACCAAGGAGAAGAGCATGCAAAAAGTTATCAGCATTGAAGGCATGAAATGCGTCCACTGTGCCGCTGCTGTAGAAAAAGCCCTTGCCGCTTTGGCCGGCGTGGAGACTGCAAAAGTCAATCTCGAGGCCAAAGAGGCCACTGTCACAGGTACGAATCTTGACGAGAAAACACTGAGCGATAGCGTCAGCAAGGCCGGCTACACGGTTGTTTCCGTCAAGTGAGACCTTCCAAGCATTGCCTGCAAATCCTCCGTCAAGCGGAGGATTTTTTTTGCTCATACAGCCCCAAGACCAAGCAGCCAGCCCAGATCGTTGAATTTATCCCTGAGAAGCGTAGTCTTAGGCTTCGCCACAAAGTGCTATGACAGATCAGGTTTGGCGAATGCCTCTACCCTCAAACATTGGTACTGCCTATGTCTCTCTTGACGTTTTTCTGCCTTCTCTTCCTGGCACAAGAAGCCGTATGCGCTGAAGAATACGATCTGACCAATAGTCAGACTGCAATATCGCCGTCAGCGGCAGAAGGCAGACACTGGATCATTCGCAATCAGCAAAATGCACTGCAGCCAGAAGAGCATCTGCCTGAAGGTTACAGGCTCACGAGCCGCGGCGATCTCGTCATCTACGATGGCGTTACCTTCTTCGCCGATGGGCGCATAGAAACCCCGCAGGGATTGCTTAAACCCGGTGAACTGCCCAGGGATTACAGACGTCTGCCCCATGGCGCCATTCTCACCCCTGATGGACTTGTGCTTGAGCTTGGCCAGCCCAAAGCTTGGCCAAGACAAGCTGAAGAGGCAGCTCACAACCATCAGGAGCCGCAAAAGCCAGAAAACCTGCCAAAACAGACTGCCCTCTGGGAAATGCTGCCCCTGACAGAGGCTAACGCTCAGAAGAACAATGAAACGCCCAAAGCACAACGCCAAGCTCAAACACCAATCAAGCCCAAGAGCCAAAAGCTCAGTATCCCCAAGCAGGCCTTTGCCTCAAAAGATCTGAGTTTTCTCAAGGGCTGCTGGGAAAGCCGTGATTTGCCGGCCTATCTCAATATCTGGCATGACGCCAAAAAACAAGGCCGTTTAACGCGGGTGCTTGTCTGCTTCAATGACAAAGGTCAGGGAACGATTCGCTATTTTGACCACGGCACCTGCAATGGCAAGGTGAAAGCCCAGCTCAAAGCTCACCAGCTCAACTTTGAGAGCAGTCAGACCCCTTGCCCTGACGGCACACGCTTCGCCGTCAGAAACTTCGCCTGCTACGGCAACGGCTCGGACACACAATGTGCCGTACTCGCCCACCATAAGGGAATAACCAGACGCAGTCTTGTGCACTTCAACCGAAGTAAATAGTCAAGCTCTTCCAAACACTCGCCTCTCTATAAGCAGAAGGGACTCTCAAAAATGACAGTCCCTTCTTTTTTTCCTATCAGCCTAAAAAATCTGAAACACCATATAGTATTATGACACATAACTATACACAAAAACACATTATTAGGCAAAACGTCTCAATCGTCTATTCACCTCATCCTTACTAAATTTATCTTTATCAAACCTTTCACCCAGCCAGTCCATTAATTTGTCGTATGCATCTTCATTTTTATCAGAATTTTCCATTAAATAAACGATTCTATAAATCCCATCACTCCCACCGCAATCTTCTGGTGGACAAGCGCCAGCTCCATCGAGACAAGTAAAAAGCGCATCCTTCTGGACACTTGCTTCTGGTAAAATTTTTTCAATAGTAATTTTGTGTTCCCAGCTGTCTCCATAATCATAAAGCATTGTAATTTTTTTACTTTTTTTCAGTTCATCGATAGCGATATACTGCCAGGCATCACGTTCATTGGGATTAATATGTAAAATATCAGCCGAAGAAAAGATACCTAAGCCAGAAACTAGATACAGCGTCTTGCCGATGGTGATGGAGCTTTTATGCTCGTCATCCCAGCCCATAGCAGCGATGAGCGCATGCACAAAGTCATCCAAGGAGATACCGCCCGGCAGCAATACTCTACGCCATGCAGGGTACGGTGTATTAAGACATTCGATTTTCACCTGCAGTACATCATCAGGTCTGCGAGCAATTGGTTCTGCAGGAGTATTGTTTGGCTTGACAAAAGTATCTTGCAAAGCAAGCAATCTACTTTCAATACGCCTTTCTTTCTTAGCGGCCTTTTTTTTCTCAGCACGCCGTTTTTTCAATTTGGTGATCCTATCCTTCACAGTTTCTCCTTGCTGCTAATGGAGATACCAGGTCAGCTTAGGCAATTGCAATGTCGTAAAGGACTTGCAAAAGGCCGTTCCATCAGAGCTCTGCCACAATTGCCGTTTGAACAAAATTTGCTGACAGACCGTGCAGGGCACAAAAAAAGCCCAATCCGCAAGAGAGCTCAAGGCTCTACCGGCATCTAACGTGCCAACAATACGACATTGTCGAATTGAAAAAAGCAGGATCGGGCTAATTTTTTTCTATCACAGAGCTCTCGCCCTAGCAAGCTCTTTGCCGGCTCCAACGTTCCCCAGAGTTACCATGCACAGCCGACTTGGCGTCGGGCTTTTGCTCAATAGCCGCTGACGCATACTCTCATCCAGCCTTCCTGCCAGATTTTTCCCCTCTCTCATAGCTCTGGTCATCAGGCCTCAAGCCTCCGTGCCTCCCTTCATGTGTCCCTCTTCAAGACAGACGTCTCAACGATTGCGGTCTCTATGGCTTCATCCCGGCTCAAGGGGCTGTGAAGAGTATCTCCCCAAAATGAGACTTGTTGAACGTCCTCTTCTGAGCTAATCTATCAAGAATGCTCTTATTTTGCCTGTTTCTCCTTTTCCTGCGCTTGGCTGATGACAAAGGATTTTGCATGATACACATTGAACACCTGCATAAATGGTACGGAAGCCGCGAGGTGCTCCACGACATCAATCTGCATGTGCGTGAGGGGGAAATCTTCGGTGTGGTCGGCCATTCTGGTGCCGGTAAATCGACCCTTCTGCGCTGTATGAACGGCCTTGAAGGCTATCAGCAGGGCAAGGTGACAGCCATGGGCGTGGATGTCTCAACCCTATCCGGCACGCATCTGCGTAAGCTGCAAAGCAGCATGGGCATGATCTTTCAGAACTTCAATCTCATGGCACGCAAAAATGTCTTTGAAAATGTGGCATTTCCCTTGCGGCTCTGGGGTGCCGAAAAAATCAAGGAACGTGTTGCTGAGCTGCTTGAGCTTGTGGGACTGGCCAAACGAGCCAAACAGCGGGTGCAGAATCTCTCGGGCGGACAGAAACAGCGCGTGGGTATTGCCCGGGCTCTGGCCCTGAATCCCCGTGTCCTGCTCTGCGATGAAGCGACCTCGGCTCTTGACCCCAAGACCACCATGTCCATTCTTGACCTGCTCGACGATATCAACCGCAGCCTCAAACTCACCATTGTCATGGTCACACATCAAATGGAAGTGGTCAAACGCCTCTGCCACAGTCTGCTGATGCTTGACCGCGGCAAGACCGTGGCCCAGGGAGTGACTGAAACTCTTTTTCTGTCGCCGACCAAGGAAATGAGCAAAATGGTGACCGACGAATTCACCCTGCTCAAGGGCGGCACCAATATCCGCATGATGTTTCCACGCGACATTTCCCAGCAGAGCATCATCACCCGCATGGCCAGAAGCCTGGATATCGACTTTTCCATAGTTGGCGGCAAACTCGAACGCTATCTTGACGATGTCTTCGGTTTTTTGATCATCAACGTGCCTGATGCCCATAAGGATGCCGTGCTCGGCTATCTCGAGGACAATCATCTCTACTGGCAGATTCTCGACAACGAGGGAGGAGCCGCATGCAAGAGACCATAACGCATCTTGGAGCCTGGGCTGAACCGCTCTGGACCCGTTTTCTTGAAAAGCTCCCCGAAATTCTGCAGGCCACCTGGGAAACCCTGGACATGGTTTTCCTCTCCACGCTCTTTTCCATGTTTTTTGGCTTTCTTCTGGCCATCTGGATGATTGTCACCAATCCCCTGGGACTGAACCCAAAGCCTGCGGTCTACCGGGTGCTCGACTTTGTCGTCAATCTTCTGCGCTCCTTTCCCTTTATCATTCTGCTCATTGCCATTATCCCCGTGACCCGTTTCATTGTAGGCACATCCATTGGCAGCGCGGCAGCCATAGTGCCGCTGACCGTTGCCGCCGCCCCCTTTGTGGCACGGCTCATTGAAAGCTGCTTCCTGGAAGTCGACAGGGGCGTGATCGAAGCCGCAAGATCCTTTGGTGCCAGCAATACGCAAATCATTTTCCGGGTGCTGATTCCCGAGGCTCTGCCCTCCATTGTCCTCAATGTGGCGGTTGTGGCCATCACCCTGCTCGGCTATTCCGCCATGGCCGGAACCGTAGGTGGCGGCGGTCTTGGCGATCTCGCCGTACGTTACGGCTATAACCGCTTTCAGGTGGATATCATGGTCTATGCCGTGATCATCCTCTGCGTCCTGGTCCTGGTCATTCAAGGTGTCTGTAATCTACTCTACAAGGTCCTGCGCTGAATGGGCCAAACTTTTTCCGGAGGACGTTATGCGTCGTCTTTGTCTTTGCCTGCTTTTGCTCGTAACCTTTGTTCTCCCGGCCCGGGCTGCCGAGGAAATTGTCGTAGGTGTCACCCCTTTCCCGCATAAGGACATCATGCTCAAGGCCAAACCCTTGCTTGAAAAAGAAGGCTATAAGCTGGTGCTCAAAGAATTCACCGACTATGTGCAGCCCAATCTCGCCCTGGCCAGTAAACTCCTCTTTGCCAATTTCTTTCAGCATGAACCCTATCTTGAGAACATGAATAAAGAAAAAAATCTCAAACTGGTTTCCATCGGCAAGGTGCACATCGAACCTCTCGGGGTCTATTCCAAAAAGCTTGTTAAGCTCGAAGACCTCAAAAAAGGCGACAGTATCTCCGTCCCCAATGATCCCACCAATGAAGCCAGGGCCCTGCGTCTGCTTGAAGCCCATGGTGTGATTGGCATCAAGCCCGGCTCTCTTGTCACCGTGGCTGACATTGTCACCAATCCCCTCAATATCAAATTCCATGAGCTTGAAGCGGCCCAGCTCCCAAGAGCGCTGGATGATGTGACGTGCGCTGTCATCAATACCAATTTTGCCTGCGAAGCCGGTCTGATTCCGACGCGTGATGCCCTGGCCATTGAAAGCAGTGATTCCCCCTACGCCAATGTTCTTGTCATTCGCGAAGAGGATGAAAACAGCCCCAAGGCCAAGGCTCTGCTCAAGGCTGTCCAATCGCTTGAAGTGCGTGTCTTTATCGAAAAGGAATTGACCTCCAAGGGCATTGTGCCGGCCTTTTAATGCCCCGCTGCTCACAGCAAAAAGCCCGCTTAAGAAGCCTTAAGCGGGCTTTTTGCTGTGAGCTAGCTGGCCCAAAGATCATGTTCAGGGCAATAATTCGGGGAAAGACTGAGGATACGCACCTCCACAAAGCAGCAAGCCCGGTCAGGACTCATGCTGCCCGCAGCATGAGAAAAGCCGCCTGGAAAAACGCCAAGCGACGTTTCTGAAATAGCCTTTGTCAATAAGCAGCTACGTTTGATTACAACTTTCCCAAGCAGTTGTACTCTACACTCGGAGACTTCTTCTCCAACTGCCGATCTGTCTTGCCTGAAGGAATTAGACCTGAGTCCGTGTGTCAGGATAGTTGTCACTAGGAGAAGAAAGTGATGTGATAGAGGGCTGTAAAGGAATACCCTAGGGCAGGAAGCAGCGAGAGAGGAACATAGGATGCCTAGCACACCCTTGTAAATGGGTGTTTTTGGATGTAAAAATGGATGATGATTGTCGCTGACTCCCTCCATATCACCGCTGAAATGCTCTGCCTGGTCGCTGCCATTGATGAATTTAAGGGAGCATGGCGGGCTTTAGGCGTGCTTGCGCCTGAACGTCTTTCTGCGTTGCGACGTGTGGCGACTATTAAGCGTAGGATCATCCAACCGCATTGAGGGCAATCTTTTGTCTGATAGGGATGTAGAACTCCTGCTATTTCTCCATCCGAACTTTTGCCACACGTGATGAGCAAGAGGTGGTCGGATATGCTGAAACCATTGAGCTAATTTTTCAGTCTTGGGAATACATCCCCCTGACGGAAAACCATATCCGGCAACTGCACAGGGACTTGCTTCGATACAGCGACATCCTGCTGCTCAGAACCTTTGACGTGAGCCCAAGGAACACTACACGAAGTCAGCATTCTGGGAGATATACTTGTTATCAATACGCCCCCATATTGATTTGAAATAAAATTTTAATTTTAAAATCTTGACAACCATCTTTCACGTCTTTCCTTGCCTTTCGACATAGACTCTATCGTTTTTTGTCTCTCAAAGACCTCAGAGACCGACAATTTCCTATTCTTAAATTTGCAGTATAAAACAAGCTATAAAATTATGGCCAGCCCTTACACCAAAAGGCAGCAGCCATACAACTTTTTATGTCGCTCTTTGGCTCTCATAACAAAGCTTTTTCCGTTAATCTCATCCGTATATTTCTATACAATCTGCCGTTCAAGCTTGCTTTCACAGTTACTATTTCTGTATTTCTGACTAACAGTGCAGAAATGTTAATATTTCAACGTAACCATACTATAATGTATAGAGAACAGGGCTCATTTTTTGTGATTGATAAAGAATAATATAATATTTATACATATTGCGAGTTATCATGATTGAACTAACCGGCACGTTAAAAGAAAGACTCGATACAGCAATATATTTGACTTATACTAATGTTAGCGAAGCAGAACTTGAGCATTTTCGTTATATATATAAAAAAGCTCAAATACCATTACTCCCAGCAGCCGAAGAATTTTATAGACAGTATGGTGGCGTCCTCAAGAATTACTATATTGTCTTAACAAATTCAGAATTTAATAGAGAAATCTATTTATATTTCTATGCAAATATTTCAGTTTCTGAAAAAGAAAGCCTGACCAGACTACAAGATGCCATGCTTGATCTTGATTCAGTTAGAGCATACGCAAAGCAAAAAATTTGTCCAGTTGCCGATATAGGTTATTACTACCCTGCCGTTGTCTATGTTGGTCAAAATGGACTTCTCTATTGTACATATGATTTTAAAGATGAAATAGAAGTCTTTAGAAAGCCATCAGAGATACTTGAGGCTTACCTTAAAAATAATATGCCTATAGGAATAGATGAAATGCCAATAAAAACTGTGAAGCCTGAGTCCAAAAAAATCTATGGAATAAAGACAAAAGACTTTTCTATGGAATTTGAACCACTTGACATAAAAAAGTTACACCTCAAAAACGAGGAAAAGTTGCGGGTAAAAATACGTAGCTACGGCTTTGCCGTTAATACTATTTTAAATATTAACACTTCTATATTAAAAGATTTTGCCATTGAGCTCCATAAATTTTATGAAACTCTTACTGGCAAAGTAGAATTGGAAGAACTAAGAGGCCATAGTCGCTTTACATTCAATTGTACAACATGTGGACAAATCTGCGTATTTATAAGCATTGAGCATAAATATGAAGGAAAAGGGCACGAAATGACCTGTGCGAACAGCTTTGACCAAACGTTTCTCAAAGATTTTGCCCAAGATCTCTTCGCCGACTACGGAAAGTGATTGTGCGGGAAGGCTGGGCTCTTATTTCAGGACATGGCACTGATTGCAAAAGCGCATCTCAAACGAGAAAGACAAAAACGCCAGTTAGCAAGCGCCATACAAGTCCGTCCTCCTAACGGGCTTGTACGGCGCTTTGGCTAAAAAACGGACGTCATGGCAAGACTTGCTCGCCTGCAGGCGCTCCTTGCTTTATGCGCTAATTTCACCGAAAACAGTGTCCCCTGTCTGTATGGACGGGGTTTTTCAGAACAAGCTGCCTACGCCTCTGATGGTTCATGACGGGAGTATTGTTAAGACCTGGTTCAATTTTCTGTTCAGACATGAGGAACACTTGCACCGCTACAGCCACTGCCGACGGTCAAGGTGCAGCTTGGGCAGATTGACCGTCGGCAGGATGTCGTGGTCTTGCTTGGACATTCCTCGTTTTATCTGCAACTGGGCGGTAAACGCATACTGATTGATCCCGTGCTGAGTGAATACGCTTCTCCCGTACCATTTGCCATCAGGGCGTTTCCAGGGACTCAGACAATCCTGCCGGAACGTTGATGGCGAATTTTACCAAGCGCCTTGAGGAGATTCATTCTTTCCCGTGCCAAACCACGGGCATCTCAGCCTTTGCCGCTGTCGCATTTTTGCCCAGCATAGCTCAAGTAGCTACGGCAGCCACCATAGCTGTATCTTTTAAAAATTCACGGCGATGCACTGGCTCTCCTTGTCAGTCTTCAAATAAGCGTGCCGCCTGCTCCATGTTCTGCATGGCTGCGACCTCAAAGGGACATCGTTCTTCACAGGAGCCGCACTGCAGGCATTCTCCGGCCTTATGCTCCAGAGATGCATAGTGCTCCCGCACGGTTTCCGGCACATTCTCTTGGGCCAGACCCAGATTGAGAAGTTTGGTCACAAGGGCAACGTCGATACCAGAGGGACAGGGAGCGCAATGCCCACAGTACATGCAGTGTCCTTTCCAGCGCATGCGCGGAAAAGTCGCCAGTGCTGTGGCATAGTCCTTGGCAGCATCTGTTGCCTCGGCGTAGACAAGATTCATCTGCAACTCTTCAAGACTGTGTGCGCCCGTAAAAACCGAGGCTACACCAGGTCTGTCCAGTGCATAGCTGATGCATTGATACGGGGTAAGGGCCACGCCAGCCAAAGAACGGTCCGCATGCAGCAAATCACCCCCGCCAAATGCTTTCATGACGGTAATACCCACACCAAGCCTTTGGCAGGTTTCATAGAGGTTCTGCCGACCGGATCCATGTTCAAAAGATTGCCCTTGTATTTCTCCCGGTTCCAGAGCTGTTCCACATCTTCGTCGGCAGGCTGCAAGTCATAACAGGGATTGATGGAGAACAGCAGCACGTCAATGACACCGCTTTGCACTGCGCTTAGGGGCACCTAAGGATTGTGACTGGAAAGGCCGATGGCGCGGATGGTACCGTTTTTCTTGAGGTCATAAGCGTAGCGCAGCACATCTCCGTCGGCCACGGATCGCCAGTCGTCCATAGAATCACTTTGAGGATGGCCTCCCTCGAAGCTTTGAGCGCAACACACAAGTCACGCCGTATACCGAGCCAAGGCTTGCAGCCAGCTTTGCCAGTTTCACAATGGACGGGCAAGCCGATGTCAACCTCTATTGTGTGACGTGAAGCCCAGTTGTCGAAAATATGGCTGCCTTTTCAGCGGGTAAATTGGTGAAGACCGGCGGTTCCACTTTGGGCATGGGCCGCCTGCTGCTTGAGCCGCCTCCTGACAGCGGAGAAAATAGGCCATATTGCGGGCGATGACGCGCATGTTACACAGTCTTTATCTTCCGGCACTTCATCGGGCATCAGGGCAAAGACATCATTCCAATACCAATGATCACGTGCAATGCTTGCAAGCAAGCCCGGGAGCCCAAAGCATCCTGCTTACACAATTTCCTGGCAGAACTCAGGCAAAAGAGCTCTGTCTTGTGTTGAGATAACCATGGCCACACGGTAGAGGCTATGCGTTTGCGAGAAGAGCATGCCGTAGCGGTTCCTTTGCATTTGGTCAATGGCCTTTTGCAAGGCATCTGGAGCAGTCTGTGCTGTGGGTGTCCTTTTCAATTCCATGATCATGCATGTCTTGTGCGTGATCAGTTCAAGATCTGACCTCCCTTTCACAGTCTCTCGTTCTTTGATTTTTTGTAATGCCGGAATTTGGATGAGTGCTGCATAGAGAATATCTCGTATTGAGCGCTCATCATGAAAAATATTGCTGGTACTTGATACACATTCGTTTAATATATTGTTAAATATATTTATAATCGTTGCAAGATTTTTACTATCAATAGCTGTTGAAAGTTTTAACATTTTTTGTCGAAGTTCACGTGATGGATTTAAGTTGTTTTCAGTGAGATATATCTTAAATAAGCTTTCTTCAACTTCGATATTGGGAAGAACTAAACGTACGGTTCCATCCTGTTCAGCGCGTAGCGTGAAGTAGCCTGCTTGATACAGTAAAATATTGCGAGGGATGTCTGTTATTTCATATTTTCTTGTGAGCTCAGAACTATCTATATAAAAATTGCGCTTATTGTATTCTAAAAAGTCAAAATTGTCATTTATTTTTAGATACTGCATGAGAAGAGATGGCGTTCCACCAGATTCGAACCAATAATTTTTAAAACCATTCTTGGGCAATTTAAGAAAACTGAGTATTGACCAGGGATTATACACAGTTTCACTGGTGTTGACAGCGAACTGAAAGCCATCATAATAGTGTTCAAGGCTTTGGTAAACAGTATTTTTACTTATTTGTAAGATTTTTGCTGCATTCTCAACGTATACATCAAAATAATTGAGTATATCGTCATGCGTAAAGCCGAGAAGAGCATTGAATTCTTCGTCAGTGCCTAAATCTAAAAGATTATTAAATGCAGAAAAAAGAGAAACATGGCTCGTTCTGGTTACACCTGTAATAAAGATGAAACGATATTTTCCAGTGTACTGTTTAATTGTTGCATAAAAATCATTTAGTATTTTTGTAATATTATTAAGCTCATCTGGATCATCGATATGATGTGTTAAGGGTGCGTCGTATTCATCTATAAGAAGTACAATACTATTATTTGTTAATTTTTTAGATATCTCATCCAAGATGACGTCTGGATATTGCATTTTTTGCGAATCTGTTTGTGCAATAGTATCTAAAAAACAAAACTCATCGATAATTTTTGCACTTAACGAAAATCGCAGATCTTGGGCATTTTTGCTGGCCATGCGAGAAAAATCAAAATGTACAACCTGGTATGTTTTGTCGTGCCAATTATTTTCAATATCAAGATTATGAAATTTTTCTAAACCATTAGCAAAGAGATTGTGTAGTGTATTGATAAGAAGCGATTTTCCAAAACGCCTTGGGCGAGAGAAAAAGATGGGCGTTGTTTGACTTGCTATCTTTTCAATAAGTTCTGTCTTGTCAACATAAACCATCTTTGCATCACGAATTGATGAAAAGTCTGGATTGCCTAATGGCAAAAGGCGAGGATCGCAAGTCTTATGAGTAAGCATAGAAGTACCTAATAATTATATTACTTAAATATATTTTTTATGCTATTAATCAGAATAGTAAAGCACATTTTTTAAAGATATATTGCATTTAAATACAGAGTATAAGTGTAGCATATTGCAAGTGAAAGCACTGTTATCATGTTGTGTTTATATTGCATTATTTCATATTTTGAAACTACATATGGCGAGATGGTAATGTCAAGTAAAGTGTATAAATTAAATTAGGGATATTAAGGCTGTTTGGGGGTGTGCATTTCACCAAGAGAAAATTTCCCCTGCGCGACGTGTCCTAACCCTCATGATACCAAGTTCTAGCCACGTCAAGGGAGAGGCTTTGCCGCTATGCACACTTGACGTGTTCTCAGAGCATGGTCTATGAGTTTACGACGCTCATAATAATCACGGATCACAGAGTGAACACACATTCCGATGCCGGTACCAGGCGCTCACGTGAAAGGGTACCGGGGCCCAGAAAGGGAAGGTAGCTGCGCATATCTTAGGCCTTTTTGCGCAGACGCTGCAGCAGACGGGCAAGTTTGGGTGGCACAGATTCACGGACATGCTGCGCAGCACATTGATGCACGCATAACGGCCTTTAAAATGGTCCGTGATTGCCTTGCCGCTGTCGGATGAAGACTGGCCTCTGATTGCAGGGCTTCGTCACGTATCGCAATCAGCGCAGCTCAAGCGAGAAAGACAAAAATCACCAGTTGGCAAGCGCCGTACAAGTCCGTCCTCCTAACGGGCTTGTACGGCGCTTTGGCTCAAAAACGGACGTCATGGCAAGACTTGCTTCGCCTGCAGGCGTTCCTTACTTTATGGTGTGAGGCAGTTCTTCCAGCTCCGTATTAGTGCCCGTAAGTTTCACTGTACCCAGATCCATTGGGGCTGTGACGTTTCGGATGAGCAGCGGTTCATAGCCCTTGGCCCAGATGCAGATATCCCACGGCTTTCCGTGCGGTGCGAGCACGTCGATCCGGCCCTTGCCGTAAAACGTACCATGGGAAACGGCATTGGCCAAAAACCATTTCTTGGGCGAATACTTTTCCACCTGAATATTCTCGCCAAAGGAGATGCGTACCGTGTTTTCGTTGCCATCTTCGAGAAGCTGACCTGAAGGGGTCAGAACAATTGCCTTGATTCTTCTGGGCAGAGAGTTTTCCCTGGCAATGAGTTCGTGATCCCGGATCCCGGGGAGCGGCAGATGCACGCCGCCCGGATAGGTTTTCTCCTGTTCCTCCCAGGCCTTCTGACGACGCAGACCTTCTTGGGCACGGTTTTCCGTCTTCTGCCGGGCTGCTTGCTGTGCGCTTTCGATATTGCGCTTCTCAACTATGGCGCTGTCGTTTGTGCCGGTAAGCCTGAGCACGCCCAGTTCCGACGGTGATGAAACCCCGCGCCTAATCAAGGCCTCATAGCCCGCCTTCCAGGCAAAAAGATCGGCCTCTTTGCCTTCCGGATAACGCACCTTGAAGAGGCCACCCTTGCCGGTTTTGCCCGTGCCTTCGCATTTGCCGCTGCCTGGCTGGGCAGTAGTATAGTAGAGCACCATGCGGGTTTTTCCGCCTTCCCGCGCCTCTCTCTCCGCCTTGACAAGCCCGGTGCAGACATAAATGGTCGCTCCGTCCAAAGCGGTGCCGTCCGGAGCCTGTAGCGTGCCAGTGATGAAGGATTGCTGGGCCTCGGCAAGCAGGGGAAAGAAGAGAATCAGAGCCGCTGTAAAACTCGCTATCTGTTTTTTCACGATGAATGCTCCTCTGTGGCCCTCAGGACCAGTGCATGACAATTCGTTGCAAGGAGCCCTGGCTCCTTGAGGACAATGGACATTTCAGGCTCTCGACAAGTCTGGCAGATACTCTCCAACGTTACGAGCAGTACACCATCTCAGGGACGAAGGCAAGAAACGCGATTTCTGCCTGGGCCAGGCCTTGCCCATGGCTTTGTCCCGGGCCATTGACGATGCTTCTGCTCTCAGGCAGAGCGCAGAGCACGTCGGTCAAGGCCAATTGGCTTTGCCAGACGCAGCATGGCTGTAGTAAAAATAGGCATTTTTGCATATAAGACCTTGATCAAAGGCTCCTTTTCGGATATTTTTCAGAAATTGACATCGGTCTTCCCTGATGCTTTTTCAGGCTCGCTAGCTTTTCAGCCTTAAGCCAAAGACTCCTTGCCTAACGCCATCAAAAGCCAGGCCTGGCCTTCCGTATTGCCTTGCAAAAAGGGCCTCTTCTGTGTAGAGAAAGGCAGACCGCAGAGTTGCGGTAAACGGATACAGCGCCTTGGAGAAGAGCCAGATGAACGCAACAATGGCATGTCAGGAGAAGACCAGCACAAAAACCCTGGTTTTTGGTTTCAGTAATTCTGAACTGCACTTCTGCTCACAGGAACTTTTCGAACTCTTTGGTCAGGTGGAACAGGGCAATCTTCTGCGTGCCTGGCAGCAGGCCGGTCTTATTCACCCGCGTGATGCCCAGCTCGTGAAAGACTGTCTCTTCTGTCTCGACAATCACGACGATTACTGTGAAGCCGATTTCCGAATGAAAAGCAAAAATGGCGTCTATCTCTTCTGCCACTGCACGTTTTCTCTGGTGCTGGCAAAAGGGCGTGAGCTTGTGATCGCAACGCTCACAACGGACGATCTTTCAGACAGCGAGCGACGCAGCCGAGGACGTTATCACGATCCCCTGACAGGCGCACTCACAAGCCGTGGCTTCTTTGCCGCAACCGATGCCCTGATCAACGCCGATGCCATGGCCAACTACTGCATTTTGCGCTTCTCGGTGCTGGGGCTGCGCAAAATTAACAAGACAGAGGGCTTTGAAGCCGGTGACCGCCTGCTCAAGGTGATCGCCCGCCTGATACGCAATAATCTGATCTACGACAAGGAAGCGCTGGCCCGTGTGGATGGGGACGGTTTTGCCATCTGTCTTCTGGGCGGACCCAAGCGTGCGGTCGCCTTTGCCCAAAAATTCTCACGCCTCTGCGACAACGTGGCCAAACACCGTCAGTACGGACTCTATTTCGGAATCTGCGTGGTGGACCACGAGACACCGTCACATGAACTCTACGACTATGCCTGCCGTGCGCTGAAGACCGTCAAGGGCAGTAATGTGCGCAATGTCGCTTTTTACGACGAAACACTGCGCAAACGGCATATCGACGAAGGCTATATCACCGAACAGATGGTGGAAGCCCTGCATCAGGATCAGTTCAAGCTCTTTCTGCAGCCCAAGGTGGAAATCTCCACAGGTCGCATTGTGGGTGCTGAAGCGCTGGCACGCTGGTTGCATCCCGTAGACGGGATGATCATGCCTGATCGTTTTGTGCCGCTCTTTGAGACCAATGGCTTTGTGCTCAAACTCGACGCCTATATCTGGGAAGAAGCCTGCAAATTGCTGCGCACATGGCAGGAAGCCGGCTACAGCCCCGTGCCCATTTCCGTCAATGTTTCGCGCCTGCATTTTCACAATGACAATCTGACCAGCTATCTTTTGCAGCTTTTGGAGCATTACCATCTGCCTAAGGATCTTTTTGAGCTGGAAATCACGGAAACCACGTTTTTGCCCAATGAGCAGAATCTCTTCGATAAAATGGACGGTCTGCGCAAAGCTGGCTTTGCCATTTCCATGGACGATTTCGGCATTGGCTATTCATCCCTGAATTCGCTGCGCTCCCTGCCCTTCACAAGCATCAAGATCGACCGCATCTTTGTTCAGGATATTGCCAGCGACACCGGCCGCGGACGTATTGTGGCGCGCAATACCATTGCTCTGGCCAAGGAACTGGGCATGCGCATTGTGGCTGAAGGGGTGGAAAGCGAAGATCAGGCCCGTTTTCTCCTGGAAAACGGCTGCAACTGCGCTCAAGGCTTTCACTACGCTCACCCTCTGGAGGCGGAACAGTTTGCCACACGCTATCTCCAAAAAAGCGATGCATAGCCAAGCCTCTTATGGCCCAGCAAGCGTGAAAAAGTCTTGATCTTCCGTTCTTCAAAAACGCCCAGTCATTTCGGGGCTTTTCGGCATTATCGCATAAGGCTTTGGATAAACGGGATTTAGCAAAAATACCGTGATTTTTCTGAACTGCGCGGTTCAGCATACCCGTGCTTCTTTAGACGCTCTCGGAAAAGCAAAAGAGCCCAGATCCGCTTCTTGGACCAGGGTTCGCATGCTCTTACAATAAGAAATCTTTGAACTGCCAAATTCTCTTTCCTTGACGTACATTGTATCATTTTTTCAGGCCGGAGTATAACAGTTTTGCCAAACAGCCCACGGAATCAGGATGGAAGCACCCAACTTTTGCCTCTGGAATGCCAACCAGAACAATGCCTTTGTCGAGGCCTGCAGACAAAAAAGCCCCGTCCATCTACGAGGCTGTTTTCCGCATGAGGGTAGCATCTGTGATATGCTCTATTCGGGTCAGCTGCTCACCCGGGATGGCCGTACAGGCATCTTTAAGGTCCAGGAATGCGCTAAAATGCCCGGCAAGGCCTATCATCAGGATGAGCAGTGCTCCTTCCATTTCAGTCTGAGCGAGACTGATCTTTCGAGCCACGCCAAGCGCAGCTTTGGCGTCAACGGCTCGGCACGTATCCTCTCAGTGCAGAAGGATACCCAGGGACGACTCACTTCCATGATGTTGCGTTTTAATCGCAACTATATCACCCGCCCTTTGCGCAAAAACAAACGCTATCGCTGGAGTGTGGAATTCACCCGCCTTCTGCGCATCTCCCTGCCCACCAATGTGCCAGAAACCAAGGAAGCCCTGGCTGATCTTCTGCGTTCAGATGCCTCCCAGAACAAACACCTGGCAGCCCCCGTTCTCGTCGACATCTCGGCAGGCGGCTGCTGTTCCTATATGGCGCGGGAACTCTCCCAGTCAGCCTATGCCACGGAAAAGCTCTACCTTTTTTTCTTCATGAGCATGCGCAGCAAGAAGACTGATCCTCCCTTTATCTTTATCGCCAAGCGCCTGGGCTTTGGCAACATGGATGCCAAGACCGACAGCATCGCCGTGCGCATGCGCTTTCTGGCCGAACTTGACTGGTCCAGCAGTCAAAAAATTCAATGGTTCGATATCCGTGAAGACGGATCC
>JAGADH010000207.1 GCA_017613715.1 Desulfovibrio sp.
ACCCTGGGAATCGGTCTTGACGACCTGCGTGACAAAGTAGTCATTGGGAGCCTTACGCTTGTCGGTATTGAGGTATTCCACCTCAACATCACAGTTGGCCACGGGCTTGCCGTCCAGGAGCACCTTGCCCTGGAAGACATTACCGGCATAATTGCCAAAGGGACGGGTCAGGGGCACGATTTCCGTCTTGAGACCAAGAGCCTCATCCCAACCTTCTTCTTCGCCAAAGGCCGGCACGATGACCTGGGGATAGTGCACGATAAAACAGTCTTCTGCTGGTTCAAAATAGGGCTCGGGTTCGACGGCAAACTGATAAACACCAGGCTTGTTGAGCTTGTACTGCGTGCTCCAGGCCTTGTGATTGAGGTAGGGCTTTTCTTTGAGGGCAGGTGTGAGGTCTTCGTTCATGCCACTGGAACCGTCATTAAAGGCCACGAAGACGCGTTTGGGTTTTTCCATATTCATGCCATTTTGTTCCATGGGATGGCAGAAGGCAATGGAAAGATTGAGTGTGCTTTTGGCTTTGTCAACGACTGTGGCTTCTGAAGGGATCAGCATGCCAAAATGGGCCTGCACTGGACTTGCCAGACCAAGGAAAAGCAGGGCGCTTGCCAAAACGGTTTTGTTCATAGTGTCTCCTTAAGCTGTGGATGAAGCGGAAGAATGCGAGCTTGTGAGCAAAAGTCCAAAAAGTAAAAAAACGCCCGGCTCCTTAGGAATACTTCCAAATCAATGCCAAAAGGCATGACGCGTGGCCTGCGTTGGGGTCGGGCGTTTGGGGCGCTATCATTGCTCAAAGGCGTTCGAAGGCATCGTAAATCTAGGTAGCACGTTTGTCAATATCGTGTTACGTATTTTTCCAAAAATTCGTTACTATTCACAGCCGACCTGGCGTCGAGCTTTTGCTCAATACCCGCTGACGGATACTCTCATCCAGTCTTCCCTGCCCTTCTCTTACCCTATCTCAGACCTTTGGCCGATCATATCTCGATTCCTCAAGCCTCCGTGCTTCCCTTTTTGTTGTTCTTCCTCAAGGCAGACGTCTCAACGACTGTCTCTCTTGCTGCGACCTGTGCCCAAGGGGCTGTGAACAGTAACAAAATTGCCTTGGGCTTGCATACAAGAAAAGCTGGTCTTGGCGTAAGAGCGCCCAAACCTTGATCTCGGCCGTGGGCTTGAACTGTGTATGCCATCTCTGCAAAACACTTTACATCGTATGCAATGAGCACGGAAAGCGCCGGATGCGTGAACCGCACGCTCGCTGTGTGGGGGAAGATCTCCCCTCCTCCCCGATTTTCTTTACCAAGAACCATGCTTGCCATGAAATGTTGACTTAATGAATTACCAATAAATCAATTATGTTTTGTCAATTTTTCTATGGCCTTCCACTTGCTCGAAACGTGCCAATATGCTAAGCTAAAAAATGCTCATTTTTCTCTTCTGCGCAAGGCATCATGTGTATGCTCTGCATAAGAGGAGTTTTTCAACCCCCTTGGAGAATCTTTTATGAAACGATTGCTCCCGTTTGGGATTGTGCTCGTGGTGACATGTTGTATGCTCGCCTTTGGGCAGGATGTTCTGGCTGCTGCGCCTAAAACCATCACCTTGCCCGAAGACCCCACCAAGGCTTACATCACTCTGGGAATCCTGTGCGTCGCTGCTGTGATGTTTTTTACGGAAATTGTACCTCTTCCCGTCACAGCCCTTTTAGTACCGGTAGCCCTGTCTCTGACCAAGGTCATCACCTCCAAGGCAGCTTTCAGCTACTTTGGCGATCCCACGGTTGTCCTTTTCATGGCCATGTTCATTGTCGGTGAAGCAACCTTTGTGACCGGTTTTGCTGACAAGGTAGGTGCCCTGGCCGTACGTTTCTCCAAGGGCAGTCAGTTAAAGCTGATCATCTATACGATGATCGCCATCGGCCTTCTGTCCACCATGCTTTCCAATACCGGCACAACCGTTGTGGCCGTGCCCATGGTCCTGGGTATGTGTCTCAAGGCCAAAATTGCTCCAGGACGCGTGCTCATGCCCGTGGCCTTTGCCTCGTCCCTGGGTGGTACAGCAACCCTTGTGGGCACTCCTCCCAACGGCATTGTCAATGGCGTGATCAATGGCATGCTGGAAGCCGATCCCAGTCTGGCGTTGCGTCCCTTTGGTTTCTTTGAATTCGGTCTTATCGGCATTCCGCTTTTGGTGGCCGGTCTCGTTTATTATGCCGTCTTCGGCTATCGCCTTTTGCCCGATAAAAAGCTTGACGATGAAATCGAAGCCCTTGATGCCGGCAAACAGCGCCGCGAAAACAAAATGTGGCATTCCATCGTTGTTTTCGGTTTCGTCGTCTTCATGATGGCCAGTGAGCTCATGCCCCTGACCACAGCCGCTGTGCTCGGTGCCTGTCTGATGATCATCACAGGCTGCATGACCATGCGTGAAGCCTTCCGCAGTGTTGACTGGACAACCATTTTCCTCTTTGCCGGCATGCTCTCCATGTCTGTGGCCATGGATAAGTCAGGTGCGGCCGCCATCGTGGCCTCAACGGTGGTCAAGATGGTCTCGAACCCCTGGATGCTGATGTTTGTCTGCTGTGCTTTAACGGCCGTCATCACCAACTTCATGAGCAATACCGCCACCGCGGCCCTGATGGCCCCGCTCGCCATGCCCATTGCCATGGCCAGCGGTATTTCCCCTCTGCCCATCATCATGGGTATTGCCATGTCCGCCTCCTGCTGTTTCTTAACCCCCATTGCCACTCCTCCCAATACCATCGTGCTCGGTCCCGGTCGCTACAGCTTCCTTGACTATATCAAGGCCGGCTGGCCTCTGCAGCTGCTCTGTCTTGTGATGTGCGTTCTCTTTATCCCCATGATCTGGCCTTTCCATCCTTAAGTCTCTTGAGGTGATGGCTTTCCCTGTGCCAAATCTTGCCTTGGAGTGCAGCATTGCCTATTCTAGGGCTGATTTTTGAACGTAGGTTTTGAGGAGAAGACTCGTGAAAGAACTTTCTTGTGAACGCATTACGCAGGCTGTGGCTGATCTCTGTGTCGAGGCCTGCTGCCGCCTGCCCAAGGATATGGTCTCTGCTTTTGAGCGTGCCAAGCAGAGCGAGCCATCGGCTGTGGGGCGTGACATTTTAGGGCAGCTGCTTGAAAATGCCGCCATTGCCCGCGACGAGACCGTGCCCATCTGTCAGGATACGGGGCTGGCCGTGATTTTTGCCGATATTGGCCAGGATCTGCACATCACAGGCGGCGACTTCAATGCAGCCGTCAATGCCGGTGTGCACAAGGGCTATGTTGAAGGCTATCTGCGCAAGTCCAGTGTGGCTGAGCCGCTTTTTGAGAGGGAAAATACCGGTGACAATACGCCCTGCGTTTTGCACGTGCGCATTGTGCCGGGAGATTCTTTGCGTCTGCGTCTGGCCCCCAAGGGCGCAGGCTCGGAAAATAAGAGTGTACTCAAGATGCTGGTGCCGGCCGACGGCATCGAGGGTGTGCGCAAGACCGTGCTGGAGGCCGTGCAGATTGCCGGCCCCAATGCCTGTCCGCCCATGGTTGTGGGGGTGGGTCTTGGCGGCAATATGGAGCTCTGCTGTCTTCTGGCCAAGCGCGCAGCGGCACGTGATCTTTTGAGCAAAAATCCTGATCCGCGCTATGCAGCCCTGGAAGATGAGCTTCTGGCCATGGTCAACAGCACTGGTATCGGACCGCAGGGACTTGGCGGTGTCACCACAGCCCTTGCCGTGCATGTGGAATGGGCGGCAACGCACATTGCGCAGCTGCCCTGTGCGGTGAACATTAACTGTCATGCGGCACGTCACGCCGAAGTCGTGCTTTAAGGAGGCAGCCATGAGCGAGATCAAATACATCAAGGCGCCTTTTGACGAAGCCACAGCGAGAAGCCTCAGGGCCGGCGACAGTGTGCGCATTTCTGGGGTGATTTTGGCTGCACGCGATGCCGCGCATAAACGTCTCTGCGAATGTCTCGACCAAGGTCTGCAACTGCCCTGTGATCTCACAGGCCATGTGGTCTACTACGTTGGTCCCTCACCTGCCAAACCCGGCCAGGCCATCGGCAGTGCCGGACCCACCACCAGCGGTCGTATGGACGCCTATACGCCGAGACTTCTGGCTTGTGGTCTCAGAGGCATGATCGGCAAGGGCTACCGCAAGCCTGAAGTGGTCGAGGCCATGCAGCAATATGGTGTGCCCTATATGGCTGCCGTGGGCGGAGCAGGGGCCCTGATATCGCGTTGCATCAAAAAATACAGCGTTCTGGCGTGGCCCGAGCTTGGTCCCGAAGCCCTGGCCCTCATGGAAGTGGAACAGTTCCCGGCCATTGTGGTCATCGACTGTCTTGGGAACAATCAGTATGAGGCCGGACAGGCCCCGTACAAGAAAATCTAGGGAGGACGCATGACCCCGAGATCCCCCGAGCTCATCCGTCAACGTCTTGATTTCTGGCAGGCACTGTCGGGTGCGTGTCTGGCCTTTTTTGTCTGTATTCATCTTTTACTTGAAGG
>JAGADH010000208.1 GCA_017613715.1 Desulfovibrio sp.
AGATTTAAGGCTCTTAAATCAAAATATTGATAATTTTAAAGAATTATATTTTGGTATTACATTTTCTTTCCATCTAATACAATTTATAGTTGATAACTATACGTCATTTACGCCATCAAGATGGAAGGACCCCAAAAAAGCAAAAGCTATTTTAGCCGAAGGTTATAAATTGATTATCAATAGTGAAGGTATGCCAGAAGTAAGTGAACTCACTGAAACATTAGATGCGCTGCAAAACCTGCTTATCGCATCAGAAAGGGAAAAGGCAATCAGCTTCAAGTACAATTAGCCCTGATTGCGTTAGACAGCAAAAATGCCTGCTGGCAAGGTCCTGCAGCTATCGACAAGAGCGGCTGGAAGGCTGCGTCCTTTGACTTCTTGCCAGAATCGAGAAGTCCGGACTGCTTTCCAAAGCATGCTCCTGTCCCAGGACGTGCATCACAGCTTATTTGCCCTGAGGAACGTTCATCTGCTTAAGAATCATCCACCTTCTTGACTGATCTGGCTAACTTGCCTTTGTCCGATTGTGCTTGTGTATCTCAAGCCTGAAAAGCTTCCTTTGCGTCGAACCGCAATGCCAGACCCTTCTTTCAGACTGCCATCAACAGGTTAGCTTGGACTTTGCCATTCCGCCAATACCGGCTTCATGTCTTTGACCTGACTGTCATGACGGGCACACAAAAAACGCCGTGTTGCCAATGCAACGCGGCGTTTTTTGCTATCTCGCTCTGGCTTATGGCCCTTCTGCGGTATCACGTCTCGGAACGCTGCCTTCCCAGGTCCAGGTATTCGCCACGTTTAAACTGGAAGACTTGGGCAACGACAATCCAGGGAAAGGACTCAAGCTTGCAGTTGAGCTCCCGTACACAGCCATTGTAGTAGCGCCGAGCTTTTTCAAGATCATCATCACACTGGATAAGACTTTTCTCCAGCTCTAGCAAATGCTTGTTTGTGGAAGATTGGGGCAAGGCCTTAAGCCCTAGCAGCAATTTTTTCACACTCTGAGTGAGGTCAGCTTCGACTTCTGCCCGCGGTTGAACATCTCTTGTGAGTACGGGATTTTCCGACTTGCCAAGACAGTTCAGAACGTCTGCCAGAAGTTTTTCCTCATGCGCTATGCCTGATTCTGCGCATGCGACAAGGTCCCGAATACGATCACGGCGACGTTTGAGCTGTATGTCAATGCCATGCAAGGCTTCTTCCTTCAGGCTTTGAAGACGCGTAAGCGTATTGTAGAGAAAAGCCGCGATGAGAAAAATCACGAGCATAACGATAGCCACAAGACCAAGCTGCAACGTCAGAGACATGTCAACCTCACCTTTGATTGGCCTCTGCCAAAGGCTCTCTTGGAGAACGTTTGCCCACGTAAGGCCTGCTGAGATCATTGCCATAGACCAGGGTATGTGCTCCTGCAGTCATAGCTCTGCTCGCCAAGAAATGGAAGCGCAGATTGCAGCGGGCGCAAGCCAGAAGAGACGCTACGCGCGCCCGTATCTGGCTTGAGGTGTATCCACAATGCCTCTCGCGCCAACGCAACGCTGCCTTAACGCTGCGCCTGAGATTTTTTCAGAGAGAATACAATTTTCTCCTTGACAAACGGAAAAATTTTTGTATTTTTAAAACGAAATCACAAAAAAATTCATTTTTTATCAATTATTTTCAAGTTTTGATAGTTTTCATTAAACTGTTTGTATTTTTTCATGGCGCTTTAGGCGTTCAGCTCAAAAACGGCAGTACCAGAAGATCATCCCTTGGCTGCGGCATCACGCATGGAGGCTTTATGTATTCACGTATTTTTCCGGCCTTGGTTCTCTTGCTAAGCTCTATGCTTTCAGCGGCGCAAATCCAAGCTGACGTGGCCCTTCCACCAGGTTTGCTGAAACCTTACGATGGCACACAAGTCGAAGTCAGCTGCCAAATTTCAGGCAAAACAGTGATTATTTACCTGCGTACACCAGGCCCCTGCGATTACACGGCCGCACTCTACGATGAGGATGGCAAAGCCCTTGAAGGACCGACGAGTGGATCCTTGCAGCGCTTCGGCGGTCAAACATTGTCTGTGCGAACGCAAGTACCCGAGCTCAAGAAGGGGGAATCGCGACAGTTTCGTTACAAGGCCCAGGGCCGCCTCTACAATTATCATAAAGTGCCTATCTCTGAAGACGAGGATGGCAAGCTTGCCACGCTTGGCAGAAATATGCTCGTATACTCAGGTCTGGCGGATCCCTCAAGTTTCCGCTACGAGCTCAAGGACAAAAATGGCAAGACTTTCGACTTTGATCTCCCTATTGTCCTCACGGCCGAGGAGTCTGGCATAACCGCACAGTGCAAGGCCAAGCGCTGATCCATGCTTTTGCTGCTTACGCTTCTGCACTTTGCCGTCGATGGCCTCTGCGGAGCAGCTCTTGCTGCGCATGATCAGGCCCTTGTGGCCTACACGCAGATCATTGCTCTTTACGCCCTCTATAATCTCATAGCCTTTGGCGGACAGTGGCTGGCAGGCCTTGTGCTGGATTTTCGACCCGGCTGGCTCTTTGGCAGCTTGCCTCTGGCTTTGTGCTGTCTAGGCTTGGCTCTGCTGCAGGAAGAGCTCCTCTGGCAGGCGGTTCTGCTTGGTACAGGCAATTGCCTTTTTCATGCCGCAGCAGGAAGCTATGTCTTGCGCAGCAGTCAAACCTTTAGCGAACCAGGCATTTTTGTCTCAAGCGGTGCCATGGGATTAGCTCTTGGCCTGCACGGCTTTCTTGGGCCCATGGTCTTTTTCCTGCTCTGCACAGGCTGCGTTGCAGGCATACTCTGGTTTGCGCGGCGCAGGGGTCTGGCAGGGCTGATGGCCAAGCAGACAATCCCAAGTACAGGTCTCTCTCTGCCGCTTTTGCTCAGTCTTGTTCTGCTCTTGGGCTGTGTGACCCTGCGCGGTTTTGCTTCAGGCGCAAGCCCAGCTCCTTTTGTGCTACTCTTTCCCTGTCTTTTCACCCTTGGCAAAGCCCTGGGAGGTATCTGCTGCGACAGAATCGGCTACAACAAGACCTTGCTTTTGATCTTTTTTCTG
>JAGADH010000032.1 GCA_017613715.1 Desulfovibrio sp.
ATACATCATCTATCGACCCTCCTCAGCTTCTGCCTCGTCAGCGTCCACATTGGGCAGATCTTCCTGACGCAGATCCATGGTGCGTTTGGTCTCACCCTTCATGACCAGAGCATTGGCCACCAGTTCGTGCAGGCCGCTGACATTGACGCCGGGAGCCCAGTAATTGGCGAGCGGAGGCAGGGTTGCCCGGTCGATAGCGCAGACGCAGGCCATATGATTGACGCCGTATTTCTTTTGCACATAGCGCAGAGCATTGCCTCTGGGCATACCCGAACGCATCCTCAATTCCATGATTTCTTCGGTATTCAGGCCGCTGCCTGCACCGCAGCAGAAGGTTTGTTCGCGGATGGTGTTTTCCGGCATTTCCACGAAATGATTGCAGACATGTTTGAGAATATAGCGGGGTTCTTCCAGAAGACCCATGGCACGGGCCGGGTTACAGGAATCGTGGAAGGTTGTGATGATATGGTCGTTGCGGCTGGGATCAAGATTGAGCTTGCCGTGACGGATCAGGTCTGCGGTGAACTCAGTAATATGCACCATCTTGGTGGCAGCAGCATTCTTGAAGACCGTGCCGGTAATGGGTGATTTGGGCACAGTCATATGAGCCGGGGTCGGGCCGTTATAGGTCTCCATGTACTGGTTGACCACGCGCCACATATGGCCGCATTCACCGCCAAGGATCCATTTGGCTCCCAGGCGTTCGGCTTCAGCGTACATTTTGGCGTTGAGCTTCTTGGCCATATTGAAGGTCGTGAAGGAACCGAAGTTGCCACCTTCAGAGGCATAGGTGGAGAAGGTATAGTCGAGATCCAGCTCATGGAAGAGCAGGAGATAGCCCATGAAGGTGTAAATGCCCGGGTCGGCGAAGACGTCGCCTGAGGGCGTAATGAAAAGGATCTCGTGGCCTTTTTCGTTAAAGGGCGTCTTGGGACGGATGCCTGTGACGGTCTCGCAGTCGTCCGCGAGCATTTCCACGATTTCTTTGAAGGAATGGGGTTTGATACCCAGGTGATTACCGGTGAAGCTGCAGTTTTTCACAGGATCCATGATCCAGTGGGTGCCAAGGCCGACTTCATGCATCAGTTCGCGCACAATGGCCGTAATTTCGGCGGTGTCGATGCCATAGGGGCAGAAGAGCGAGCATCTGCGGCATTCGGTGCACTGATAGGCATAGTAGAAGAGTTCCTTGACGACATCTTTGTCCCAGCCGCGCGCTCCGACTTTTTTGCCCAGAAGTTTGCCGAGCATGGTGTGGTCGCGGCGATAGAGGGAGCGCAAGAGTTCTGCGCGTAAAACCGGCATATTCTTGGGGTCGTTGGTGCCCAGGAAAAAGTGGCATTTATCGGCGCAGGCGCCGCAGCGCACGCAGATATCCATGAAGAGCTTGAGGGAACGGTGTTTTTCCAGGCGCTCTTCAAAAGCGTCACAGAGAATTTGCTCCCAGTTTTCCGGCAGATTCCAGTCATCTGCAGAGGGATCCCAATCGTGGGGATTGGGCATGTGCAGAAGCTCCATGGTTTCTTTTTTCTCAGGGTAGCAATAGCTGCCCGGAGCAAACTGCGGCTTGATATCAAGCCAGCTCTCCTTGGGAAGCTCGGGACGGCTGGCCATGAGCATTTGTGGCGTAGGTAATTTTGCCATTCTGACAACTCCTTACTCTTAGGACTTCTTGTCCGGCTGCTTTTCTAGCGGCAGACCAGCTTTGGCCATGGCGTCGCGGTAGGTATCCTCGTATTCAGGATAGGTGAAGAACTGCTTGGGAGGATTCCAGGGATTGATGTGACGAACTTCCCGCGTATTGGTGGGCAGGTTGCGCGTGGGGCTGAAGAAAACGCCCGGCATGTGCACAAGCTTGGAGAAGGGGAAGTAGATGAGCAGGGTTGAGACAAGAGAAAGGTGCACGATGAACATGCCGTTCAGATCGAGACCTGAGATCACAGGTGAGAAATGGGTCAGGCCCATGATGAAAATCTTGACCTGGGCGATTTCGGCCTTATCGAAGTAGCGCAGGCAGATGCCCGAGACAACGATGCCGATCAGAAGCCACAGCGGGAAGAAATCATTGGCAAGAGAGATATAGCGGATGCGCTCGTTAAAGATGCGCCGGCAAAGGAGAAAGATCAGCGCAACGAGCAAAAGTCCGCCGGTCAAGAAGAAGCGGGGAGCTCCAATCTGCAGGAAGCCGTCCACCGCTTCAATGGCGCTGATGCAGCACGGCACAGGCTCGATGAAGAAACGGAAGTGTCTGAGAAAGACAATAAGAAAACAGTAATGGAAGAGGAGGGAGAAGAACCAGAGCCATTTGGAGGAATAGTAGACGACGCGATATCCACCGGTGGCCTGGTCATTTTCAAAGGAACAGGCTTGCGTATTGCGGAAAAGCGAACGGAAAAGGCAGACCTCGAGGATCATGCGGATGACCACCCCGAATTTGGTGGCGGGACAGTCGAATTTTTCCTGTTTAATGAAGTCGAGTGAGCGTTCCTGCCCTCCGGTGGTGGGGATGGCAAACGGCACGGGCGATTTCGCCCAGTAGATCATGCGCCGAACGAGCCCCACGAGGAAAACCAAAACTGCCACATAGGGGAGCAGAATGCCGAAGACCGCCGTCAGTCCTATACAGGACCCGATCCAGGCAACGGCGCCTATGAGCAGCACCACAAGTAATGATTCCAACATTCCCTACCTCACTTGCCTGTAAGTTACCCAGAATGCCATGCGCAGTCTGGGAAAATATTCGTCAGGACTGACCGCAGCCTGCGAACTCGCCCAGAGGCGCTTGGGCATTTAAGTGTTGCGCCCAGCGTTTGAGCTGAGCGTATTGATTGCGAATTTCCGTGACGCGGATTTCAGCGACCCGTTCCTTGTCGGTCATGTACATGTCAAAGGCGAGCAACGCCAAGCTGTCAAGTCGGCTTTCGACTTCAAGATAGCTGTCAAGCTGCTTTTGCATCTGAGGCAGAAGCTCCTGCCGCAAAAGCGGCTTGAGCAGATAGATGACACCCACAGCCTGGCTTGGGGTAAATTCCTGTACAGCCCGAATCTTCACAAAGCGGTCAAGAGCGGTTTTGACCTTTTCCACATCCACATCCTGGCCTGCGAGAGCATCGAGAAGCGTGACTGCGGCTTCTCGGATCATGCTGGCCACGGGATTGGCGAAAGGATCACTTTGATTTTTGAGGAATGGTAGCGATTTTTCAGGGTAGCTGGCAAAAACCGCCTGAGTCCACTGCTCAGTCAGGCTATCTTTGAGATTGGCGAGAAGTTTTGCTGTCTGCATCAAAATATCGGCAAAGTTCAGATGATTTTTCTTTGCCGCCTCCGTTGGGACGCTGAAACATAATGCCAGGGAGCTGCTGAACTGGGTCTTGGAGAGAGAAAATCTGGGTGCAGCAGCTGAGGCAGGCCATAAAGAGGCCGGTCTTTGTCTGATGAGCATGAACCCTGGACAGTCAAAAGGTGATAATCTTTAATTCATTAAACCGAAAGAAACAATGCGTCAAGCTGTGCTCCGTAAAACCGCTTGCGGGGCAGCCTTGCGCTCCAAAACGTGCTGAATCGCCTGCAATGAATCATGTTCTTAGAGAGGAAGACAACAAGGTGTCACGCAGTGTGAACATATTGCGCCTGCTCTGTGTCTTTTCGAAGCTTCGATAATCGTATGTACTTTGTCTGGCAAGCAGACAAGACTAGATACAATAGTCATAAATATAAGTGTACAGTATTATGATTGTGAAAATTATTTGGCATAAAGGCTCGATGGTTCTATCCATTGTATAGTGATGATATCGTATAGGCAGCAAAGATTCAAGTGCTGAGATACAAGTTCTGAGCAAACTGACCTAAGTGATACGTTCTTTCTTCGCCAGACTTTACGGAGTGCAATACGAAGGAAAATAGTTCAAGGCTGTCAACTGCGCACAGCACGCTCAACTACGTTATGATCAAGCTTCATTGGCAGTTGTCGTCCAGAGCAGGCGCACCTGGGGCAGGGCAGGGACTCCCATGAAGATTTTCTGAGATTGCTTTGATCTGACGGTTTTCCAAGGTATGGCTGGCAAGACTCATGGGGCAAAAATATCTACCAAATATGTCCACATTACGTCCCGTTAGCGGTCAATGCTTCGGAAGACAAGACATTATGGAAGCCTGCACGGCTTACGCAAAGCCTTGTCTTTGCACTTCAAGAGGACTCCTGCAGTGAGAGCGTGTCTGCCAAGGGGGCAGCTTGCTCAAAAAAAGCTTGGAACGGCACGCTTTCTGCAATAGACTCATAAGCAGCCGCCAGAGCGGTGAAGGAGCCACTATGCGCTTATTATCCGGCATTTTTCTGAGTTTGATCGTCGTAGCACTGAGTCTGCCCATGCAGGCCTGGGCTGTGCGCATTAAGGATATAGCCAGTTTTTCGGGTGTGCGAGACAATCAGCTCATAGGCTATGGGCTTGTGGTCGGACTGCCTGGAACAGGCGATAAGAAGGACTCGGTCTTTACGCTCAGTTCCATGAAGAACATGCTCGATAAGATGGGCATTGGTGTCAAATCTTCGGCACTGAAGATCAAGAATGTGGCTTCTGTCATGGTTACGGCGCGCATGCCGGTTTCGGCCAAGCCCGGAACACGACTGGATGTCACGGTCTCCTCCGTGGGCGATGCCTCGTCTCTGGCAGGTGGCGTGCTTTTGCAGACAGCCTTGAAGGGCGTGGACGGCAAGATCTATGGCCTGGCCCAGGGTTCGTTGACCGTCGGCGGCTATTCCGCAGGCGGCCAGGCGGCCCAGACCTCCAAGAACATCAGCACAGTGGGGCTGATACCCGGCGGGGCCATTGTGGAACGTGGCATACCTTTTGAATTCAATCAGCAGGACCATCTAACCTTAAATCTGCGTGCCGCTGATTTTTCCACAGCCCAGCAGATTGCTGAGCGGCTCAACGAGGCCATTGGCGGATCCTTTGCCAGAGCCGTGGACGCGACAAGCATCAGCATCACTGTGCCCCCGCAGTACCGCAATAATCTGGTGCCGCTGATGGCTTCGGTGGAAAACCTCGAAGTGACACCCGATACTCCGGCCAAGGTCGTCGTCGATGAAAAGACCGGAACCGTTGTTTTAGGGCGGGATGTGCGTATTTCAAGGGCTGCTGTGGCCCACGGCAATCTGCAGATCACCGTGCAGGAAGGCGAGCAGGTTTCTCAGCCCGGCCCCTTTTCTCAGGGACAAACGGTGGTTACGCCCAAGACCGATCTGGAAGCGCGTGAAGAACATCGCAGGCTTGTCATGGTGGAAGGGGCAACTCTGCAGGAACTGGTCGATGGCTTAAACGCCATCGGTGCTACGCCCAGAGATCTGATTTCCATACTGCGTACGCTGCAGGCTTCAGGATCCCTGCACGCCGCTCTGGAGGTACTCTGATATGCAAAGTATTCAAGCTTCTCTTGATACGGCGCGCAATGCGCAGAGCCAGCAGTCGGGACAGGATCTTTCAACGCGTCTTGCTTCTCTGAACCATTCTTCCCTTTCGCCCGAGGCCAAGGAAAAGAAGTTGCGCGAGGCCTGTGAAGGCTTTGAGTCCATCTTTATTCAGAAGATGTGGCAGGAGATGCGCAAGACCGTCAATCAGAGCAGTTTTTTACACGGTCGAGAGGAACAGTTCTGGCAGGATATGTACGATCAGGAACTTGCCAAGAAAATGACATCAGCAGGTGGCATTGGTCTTGCCAATATGATGTATGAGCAACTTTCCAGTCATTTGACCTCAGCCAGCCGGGCAACGGCCAGAGCGCAGGATACAGGGCGTGCATTTGCTCCGAGTCAGGCACCCTTGCTGGCCAGTCAGACCAATGCCCCAATGCCGCTGCATGACGAGCCGGCAAGCCCGACACAGCCTGCTCCCACGGCCTTCTACGAAGAGCCTGCCCAGGTCAAGGCGGACAAGCCCTTAGCCGCCAATGAAGCCACTCCTGCCCAAACTCCGCAAGTGCCGGCAGAGGCCAAGGCCCCTGTTGCACAGCAGCCTGCTTTTGTTGCTTCGTCTGACTCGCAGGAAGCGGTTGATCCCAATGTTGCCCAGGCTCTTGCCGTTATGCGTCAGAATGTGCAGCAGGCACCGCAGGACAATGCCCCGCTGGCCCAGGTCAATTACTCTGTGCCGGGTGCCCGTCAGCAGCCTGTGGCGAGTGGTTTGGATCTGGCTAAGGCCGCCCGTCGTCAGGCAGGCGATCAGTTGGGCAGCCGCGGTGTGCGTGAACCGCTTCTGCCGCAAACCCCTGCAGCTCGCAGGTCCACGGAAGAATCGTTAAATCGGCAGGAAATGCGTCATATGAGACAGCAGCCACTGCCTTATGCTTTTCCGGCAGGACAGGCCGACGCCCAGAATCGCGAGCAGGAAGCTCTGGCAGGTGTCTTTGCCCCCATGGCCAGTTCAGCACAAGCCCAAAGCGCAAGTCAGCCGCAGGCCCAAAACGCAAGAGCCGAAAGACCAGAAGCTCAAAGAAGAGTGAGTCAACGTGGCATGCCGCAGCAGCCTGAAATTAAGACCTTGAATCTGGCAAGTCCCAAGGCAAGTCTTGCCTATCAGCAGCAGGCACAGGCTGCGATGCCGGCTGCTGCGCAGCAAAAGGCCAGCCCTGAACCCATGAGGAACAGCATTCCCACGCTTACAGCCCAGGATTTGCAGATCTGAGGCTTGGGCCAGAGAATATCTGACGGGAGGTGCTTCGCGCTTCCCGTTTTTTTATGCCCAGCACCATCTGCTTAGAAGTGGAACGTAATTTGCAAGAAAAAGCCTGAACCAAACCCTAGGTAGAGAGGTTGGCTATGCATCAGTTGATTTTGGAAAGTCTCTCGCGGCAGGAAAAGGGCATGGAGCTCTTGCTGACCTTGCTTCAGCAGGAATATGCCATCATTTGCGAGCGTAAAATGGACCTTGTGGCCATGAGGAATTC
>JAGADH010000209.1 GCA_017613715.1 Desulfovibrio sp.
GGGATGGCATTGCGCACCTGGGCCGGCAGGCCGCGGCTGCGTTTGGCGAGAAGGCCAAGGTATTGCCCGCAGCTGGCTCCCCAGGAAAGGCCTTCGAGGAGAGACGTGCTGGCCAAACGATTGGCACCGTGCAGACCGGTGCAGGCGCATTCGCCTACGGCGAAGAGTCCCCTCAGCGAGGTGCGGCCATGGAGGTCGGTGAGAATACCGCCGCAGAAATAATGGGCGCAGGGGACAACGGGAATGGGGTCCTTGCGGATATCAATACCGATCTGTCGGCACTGCTCGAAAACGGTGGGAAAGCGTGTCGGCAGATCCAGTTCAATGCGTGAGGCATCAAGAAAGAGATAGGGTGAGCCTGAATGCAGCATTTCTTCCATCATGGCCTGAGAGACAATGTCGCGCGGAGCAAGATCACCGCGTTTATCGTACTTGCTCATGAAGGGCTGGTGCTTGGCATTGAGCAGACGGGCTCCTTCGCCGCGCATGGACTCGGTAATCAGAGGTCTGCGAGAGCTGCGCTGATCAAAGAGTGCCGTTGGGTGAAACTGCATGAATTCAAGATTCGAGAGCTCAACCCCGGCACGAAAGGCCATGGCAATGCCTGTGCCGACACAGGCCTCGGAATTGGTCGAGTGCAGAAAAACGCGGCCAGTGCCGCCTGTGGCTAAAATGGTAAAGTCCGCCAGAATGGTTTCCGGTTCTCCTGAAAGGGTATCGAGCACATAGGCGCCCACGCAGCGATTGTCGACCTCGTAGCGACACTGGGCGTGTCTTGCATGGTGCTGGGTGGTCAGAAGGTCAATGGCCGCCTTATGGTGCAGACAGGTAATGCGCGGATGTCTGGCCACCTCTCTGGCCAGGCCTTCCATGATGGCACGGCCTGAATAGTCGGCTTTGTGCAGGATGCGCGGGACGGAATGACCACCTTCCCGTGTCAGATGAAAGGAGCCGTCAGCATTTTTGTCAAAATCAATGCCTGCGCGCTTGATGAGAATCTCTTCCACATATTCCGGGCCCTTGCGGGAAAGCCAGCGCACGGCGCGTACATAATTGTAATCATGGCCAGCCACAAGAATGTCGTGTTCCAGAGCGCGGGCATCATGCCGCTGTCCCGGCTTGGGAGCAAGTCCATCCTGCGTTTTGGCCGACTGATAAATGATCCCCCCTTGCGCCAGGCTTGAATTGCCGTCGAGCAGATCTTCTCCGCAGTTGATCAGAAGCACATCCAAGCCCTGGTCGGCAAGAGTCAGAGCCGCTGTGGAGCCTGCAATGCCGGAGCCAATGATCAGAAAGGGAACATAACGACGTTGAGACATAGTTCCTCTTTAACGGCAGATCGTCAGCATACGTGCGAGGGCTGCCTTGGCGGGCTGACGTTCCGCTTCCTCGAGAGCAAGGGCCTTGGCTGTGCCACGCTCGATGTTCTGCAAAAGGATCAGGAGTTTTTCTTCTGTAATAGCGTTCATGTCGGGACAGTAGGCTTCCTTGAGGGGCAAAAGCCGCAAGGCGTCCTTATGGCGCAGAGCAAGGCGTGTGACAAGATTGCTTTCTGTCCCAATGATCAGATCCTTGACGCTTTGCTCATCGGCCAGGCGCTGGGCCTCCTTGATCAAAAAGGAGGTTGAGCCTGCACCCTCACAGGCCCTGACAAGCTCAGGCGGACATTCCGGGTGCACATAGATGGCACAGCCAGGGTACTTGAGCCGCATCGCCTGAACATCCTGCACGCGCATCTGACTGTGGATGGGGCAGCACCCAGGCCAGATGAAAAGACGCTTGGAAGTAAGGTCCTTGGCTTTGTCGAGAAGACCGTCACCGGAAAGCCTGAGGATCTGCCAATCGTCAGGGCCAAGGCCCAGTGCCTGCGCGGTATTGCGTGCCAGATGCTTATCCGGGAGAAAGAGCACTTTTTTCCCGCTTGTCAGCGCCCAGTTGAGCACCTCTTTGGCATTGGCCGATGTGCAGACTGCTCCGCCAAAGGTTCCAACCTGCGCCTTGAGCCCCACTGAAGTATTGACATAGGCTATGGGAAGCACGTCCTGGTCCATGGCCTGAAGTTCGAGCAGAACATTGCGCACATGACAGCCACTGGCCATCAGCGCCATCATGCAGTCGGCATGGGGCTCGGGCAGAAAGACCTGCTGCTCGGCTCTTGTGAGCAAGGCAGCCGCTTCCCCCATGAAATAGACGCCGCAGAAGACAAGATACTGGGCCTCGATGCTCTCGATCTGGCGGGCCAGTTCCAGAGAATCGCCTGTCATGTCGCAGTGCTGGATGACCGCTGCGCTTTGATAGTGATGCCCCAGGATACAGAGCTTTTTGCCCAATTGCTCGCGCAGAGCGGAGATTTTTACGCTAATGTCGTTCATGCCATTGCCTTGCCTTTGTCGTTATTGGCCAAGGTCATGCTGAAATCTGAAGCCGCAGCTGAGTGGGTCAGTCGTCCCACGGAGATAAAATCAGCATGTCGTGGACCGATTTCAGCCAGCTCGCGAAGATTATCGAGACGCACACCGCCGCTGATTTCAACTTCCTGCTCTTTGGGAATGAGTGCCAGGGCCTGGGCCAGCTGCTCGCGGTTCATATTGTCGAGCATGATGCGGTTGGCATGGCCAGCCACGGCTTCCCTGACGTGGGCCAGTGTGCGGCATTCCACTTCAATGGGCGGACAGGGTTTGTAGGCTTGCCGCAAGCTGGCAAGAGCCTGGCTTATGGAGCCTGCGGCATCGATGTGATTGTCCTTGAGCATGAGCATCTGGGCCAGATCCATACGATGATTGCAGCCTCCACCCATGAGCACAGCGTATTTTTCAAGCCAGCGCAGACCCGGTGTGGTTTTGCGGGTGTCGAGGAGGCGTACGCCTGTGCCTTTGAGCGCTTGCACATAGTTTGCTGTCAGCTTGGCAATGCCCGAGAGATGACAGATATAGTTGAGGATCACGCGTTCAGCTTTGAGCAGAGGCACGGCAGGGGCTGTGATTTCAGCAATCGTCATGGGGGAAACAAAGGCCCCTTCCCGCACAAAACTGCGCCAGCGAAACTGCCTGGTCAATTGTTTGAGGACAAGACCGATGAGCGGCAGCCCCACCACAGGCGTCGTCTCTTTGGCTCTGATAGTGGCCTTAAGGGTGTCACTGGGCGCAAAAAGTCCTTCTGCCGTCAGCTCCCGGTCGTCCTCAGCCAGCGCCAGGGCGATATTCTGTTCAAGGTACTGCAGGCCTTTGCCTGAAAAAAAAGAAACCCATGTCTGCATTGCTTTTCGACAGGCTCCCGGGTTTGAGTCCCTTTGAGAGCGGTTGCCGCCTCCTAAGCCAGACAGGCTGGCAGGGAAAAATGGTGATGGCTGCTTAGGCCCAGGGCATGACTTGTGGCCTGCTGGCGTAATTGCTAGTATACATAGTGATGTGAAGGTGCGCCATGGTATGATCCCACTTTCTGGACTCGTCGCGGGAGGTACAATGAGCCAGGAAAAGCCAAACAATGAGGCTCAAAGCTCCCAACCGGTACAGGTTGTGTCTGAACAGGTCGATGCTTTGAAAAACGAGGAGCAGCACGGCATCAGCATGCCTGAGATCTGTCGGGATGCCAGTGAGGAGGCCAGTTTTGTTCACCCCGCTGACCTTGCCGATCATCTCGAGAATCTCAGTCTTGAAAAGCAAGTCTGTGCACTCAGGCACATGCCCAAGGAAGATGCCGCAGAAGCCCTGGCCGAGCTTGAAGAAAACGTCGCTGTCGATGTGCTTGAAAACCTGGATGCCGATACCGCAGCGCAGATTATTGCGGAAATGGATCCTGACGACGCGGCCGACGTCTTGGATGAACTCGACGAGGAGCACCGTGATGTGCTTCTGGGACATCTCGGCAAGGAAGATTCAGAAGAACTGCGCAATCTTCTGAATTTTGATCCTGATTCAGCCGCTGGCGTCATGAATACGGAGCTCATCCTGGTGGAGCAGACGCTGACCGTTGACGGGGCCATAGCGTGCATCCGCAGTGAGATGAAAGAAAAGGAAAATCCCTATTACGCCTACGTGGTTGATGATAAAGACATCCTTGTGGGTGTGCTTTCGCTGCGTGATTTGATGCTTTCAAGACCGGGCACCATCCTGGCCGATGCCGTTGCCGGTCAGAGCGTGGTGAGCGTGACCTATGACATGGATAAGGGCGAAGTCGCTTCCCTGCTTTCGCATTACAATTATCTGGCCCTGCCCGTGGTGGACTACGAAGGGCATATCATGGGCCTTGTGACCTACGACGATATCATGGATATCATGCACGAAGAGGCCAGTGCCGACATGCTCGGCATGGTGGGTGCTGACCCTGAAGAAAGTGTGGATACGCCCTGGTTTGAGAGTGTCTGCAAGCGTCTGCCCTGGCTGGTGGTCAATATGATCAATTCAGCGCTTTCAGCCTGGGTTGTCTATATGTTTGAGGGCTCCATTGCGCAGATGGCTGTGCTGGCTGTTCTCATGCCCATGATTGCCAATCAGGCCGGCAATACCGGTCAACAGGCCCTGGCTGTGATGATCAGGCAGCTGGCCACGGACCGCTTTGATCAGAAAAAAGCCTGGATGGCTGTGCTCAGAGAGGGAAAAATCGGTCTGGTGACCGGCGTGTGCATGGCATTTCTGGCCTTTCTCGGTGCCTGGGGCTTTACCCACAATTTCCTTGTAGGCTGTGTGATGGGTGGATCTCTGCTCTGTGATATGCTGCTGGGGGCTATTGCCGGTGGCTCCATTCCCCTCATTTTCCGTGCTTTGGGTCGTGATCCGGCCCAGGCCTCAAGTATTTTCCTGACCACTATTACCGACAGTGCAGGCTTTTTTATTTTTCTGGGTCTGGCGACTGTCGTTCTTTTTTAGCCCTGAAATTCCTTCCCCTAATTCGGCTTTTTCCTTCAAACTCTCGGCTTAGCGCTTCTCTGTGCTTTTCTGTTCAGGATAGAGCCGGGATGTCGTGGTATAGCCGCTTGTCATGGTGCGGGCAATGAGTTCTCCGGCCCCGTCAAAGACCTGCACTTCATAGTTTTGGATATGCTTGCCGCTGCGGATGACCCTGGCTTCAGCCATCAGGGGGCCAAGTGCGCCAGGCCGTAAGTATTCAATGGAAGTGCTCAAGGTTACCACAAAATGTTCGCAGCCTTCATTGGCGGCTGCCCCAAAGGCAATATCGGCAAGCGAAAAAATGGTTCCGCCGTGGGCAAAGCCCATGCCGTTTTTCACCTTGTCGCTCAGGGGCATGCTGATCTTGGCATAGCCAGGCCTGAGCTCAAGGACCTGCATATCCATGAGTCGCATAATCTGATCCCTTTCGACAACCGGATTCGACATGGCGCTTTTGCCAACCTTTGAGGTAAAGCCCGGGCCTTGGGGCCCGGGCTGATTGTTAGATAAGCGTTTTGACAGCGTTCAATACTGCGGCGTAATCGGGCTCCTTGGTCACTTCAGCCACAAGCTGGCGGTAGCGTAAGACGCCTTGCCGGTCAATGACAAAGACAGCACGAGCCAGAAGATCAAGCTCCTCAATATAGATGCCATAGGCTTTGCCGAAAGCGCCACTACGGTAGTCCGAAAGGGCTTCAACGGCAGAAATACCGGCTGCGCCGCACCAGCGCGCCTGGGCAAAAGGCAGATCGCGGCTGGCGCAGACAATGGCGACGTCCTTGGATAGTGCCTGCGCTTCGCTGTTGAAGCGTCTCACTTCCATGTCGCAGACCGGCGTGTCCAGAGACGGTACGCAGACGAGAACCAGCACTTTGCCTGCATAGTCATTCAGCGAACGCAGGGCAAGGTCCTTATCTGTCAAGGCAAAGGCAGGGGCTTTCTGGCCTTCCTGAGGCAACGTTCCCTGCAGATGCATGGTATTGCCTGCAAATGTCACGGTACTCATGTCATGCTCCTTGCTAGTTGGCTTGCTGAATGCCGTCGAGTTTCCAGGTGCCGTCAGGCAGGGTCCTCAGGAAATGCCAGACTTCACGGGCGGGTTCCGGACGCTGCTGATTGGGATCCTCGCGCATCAGGACATCAAAGTAGACCTGTGCTCTCTGGGTGCGGCCCTCGGTGTGCACGCCCATGAGCTGCACGGAAATATTGATGAGCTCCGTATGGGAAGGATTGGGATCTTCGGCCATCTGCTCACGCAGAACTTCCATAACGGCAGGGGTCGCAAACTGGGAGATATCCTCGAGATCCCGCTGATCCCAGGAGGACTGCATGCGCACATAGGCTGACTTGGCACCCTGCAGAAATTCTTCCACCTTGAAGTCGGCAGGCACCTGGGGGGCACCAAAACCACTGACACCGCGACCGGGATCCACCGTGTCGCGTAAACGGTCCCAGGCATTGGAGCCTTGCTGGTAGTTTGCATCCTGCTGCATGGAATAGTCCTGCTGATAGCTCGGCTGGGGTGATGGTGCCTGCTGAGCACCGCGCATGCGTCGGAAAAATTTCAGACCGAACCAGATGAGCAGACCAAAGAGGATGATGTCGATAAAACCAATGCCCCCACCGGCTGCCCCTGCGGCATGACCGCCGCCAAGCAGGGAGCCAAGAACCGTACCGGCCAGAAGACCGCCGAAGAGACCACCCATGCCTCCCATACCGCCAGTACGTGCAGGTGCTGCGGTTGAGGGATTGGTGTAGGGCTGCTGTCTGGGAGGCTGAGTCGGGCGTGGTGCCACGGTCGGTGTCCTCATGGTGGGCTGACTGCCGAAGGAGCGACCACCTCCCATACGGGCGGCCCAGCTGTCATCAAGGCAGGTAAGTCCCACTAAGGAGAGAGCGAGGAAAAAAAGGCAAAAGGCTATGCAATGTTTCATACTTTTTCAGCGTGAAGACCCGTGACGCGAGTCAGGGGAGGAAACGCTGCCTCCAGATTTTCCTTGTTTTTTGCCAGCCGTGAAGGCTGTGGGCCTTATTCCAAACAGATTAGCGGGCACTGGCGCTTTCTGAATCCACGTAAAACCAGAAAAGCGAGCCCTGCATCAGTTTTTTGGGCTGACCGTCCGCACCTTTGAGCGGTGCCCCTTCGAGGTGGGCCATAGCACACCACCAGCCGGCCCTGTTGGCGACAAAGCTGAATTCGCCATTGCCATTGGTGCGCAGGCTGAGATTTTGATGCCAGCTGGTGGGCACTTTCTGACCGTCGGTATTGATTCTGTGCAGCGTAACGCTGATTCCCGGCAGAGGCTGATTCTCAAGCAGCACACGGCCTGTGAAAATCTGCGGGGCGATGAGTCCGAAAGGACGCGTCAGCGGAAGGATCTCAAAACGCTGGCCTGAGCTTTCATACCAGCCTGCGTCCTCTCCGTGTACTGGTACCATGACTTTGACCGATTGCTGCAGAAATTCTGCCTGCTTTTCGTCCCACCAGGGCTTGGTTTCCATGATGAACTGAAAAAGTCCTGGATGCACCAGACCCACATTAGCACCCCAGGCTTTTTGTCCTTTGTAGAGGATTTCTTCCACATCCCCCAGGAGATCCCGGCGTACAGGCAAAAGATGGCCGTCCTTGCTTTGCCCGTCACGATTGTAGCGCAGAACCGTGAAGGATTGCGGCATATCCATGGGAAAGCCCTGATTGGCAAAGGGATCCATCAAGGTGATGAGCAGATCGGTTTCTTCATTGATCTTGGGGAGATTTGTCTCAAGATCGTGCGAGATGGATTCGGTGCTATTGGTTTGTCCAGGCTTGTTTGCAGCGTCTTTTTTCGTCTCTTTGGGCGTATTGGGCTCTTTTTTATCCGGAGTGACCTTGGGTGCGCTGATATCGGGTGCTGCAGGAATCAGCAGGGTGACCTGCGCAGAGACGAGTTGGGCAGCATAGACGAAACTGAGCACAAGAGAGAAGAATGCCACAACGATCGCACGGACTTTTGCCATGGTGCCTAAGCCTCCAAAAGCGTATGGCTGGCAGAAGATCTGTCAGTCCGCAGAAGAAAAATTGAGCTTCATTGTGCAGTGGTTTTTTCAGATTGAGATCGCGCTCTGGCTTGCTATGATTGATACAAAAATACGGGGATACTGCTTTTTTGCAAAGGATCTTGGCGTGTGGATCCAGGAAATTGACGGAAATATCTGATGGTATGGCCAGCAAGAGCTCCCAAGCCTTGTCTCACCAGGCGATCAGACTATGCCTTTTGGTGAATCGCTGACGGTCAAAACTCTTGGTCTTAGGTCTTTGACAGACAAAACATAAGGCTTCCTTCCGTTTACGCAAGGCAGAAAGATTCACCTCGTCGCCTCGTCTTCAAAACCTTTGCTGTTTTTGCGACGGATGGAGCAAAGGTCATGGCAGAGACGTATTTGCAAAGTATACTGAAGCCATAGGCAAAAGTGAAGGCTTGGCTGCCAGCTTGCTACGGCACAAGGGAAGCCGCATGTTA
>JAGADH010000210.1 GCA_017613715.1 Desulfovibrio sp.
CTGGCACGACAAGCGTCGTTTTGTGCACAAAGTGCTGGGTGAGCAATCAGCCCTGGAAGCAAAGACCGGCACAACGCCAGGACGCCTGGGTGAAGCCTGGCGGCAGGGCATGGAGATTATGTATGCCTCGCCACAGCGCAGGCATGAGCGCATGGTCTGTAGTCAGCCGTGGTTTATGGTTTTGGATGCCACCGGCGCTTCTTCGGAGCTTTTTTCTCCCTTTGGGGAAAATCTCCCGGAGGACCCGCATACGCCTCTTTGCTGGCACTTTTTATCGTCTCTCGTTTTCTTACGCTGTCCGCTCACGGAAATTTCCCCTGATGAATGGCAGGAACTGCTGACAAAACTGGCTGAGAATCGCAAAGACCTGCCTTTACGCGGCATTCTCCTGCTTTTTTCCGTAGCCGAGCTGCAAAAACAGAGCAAGGATGGTCTTGCGGTTCTTGGCAGGCTTTTACGCTCAAGAGCGCAACAACTCATGTTGACGATGAATCGCCACTATCCGGTTTATGTGCTCATTGAAGGCCTTGAAGCCTTGCCCGGCATGGATGACATTTTTGAGATTGTGCCTGTAGAAGATTTTGATGCGGTTCTGGGTGAGTCTGAAGACTGTGTGAGTGCGCGTTCAGCAGCACGCTCTGCCGCAGGTCGCCTGGAAGAAATGCTGCGCAAGGCAAGCGTTGACGAGCGCCAGCCTGCAGGAGACATGCTTGCGGCCATTGCTTCACTCAAGGCTCTTGGTGACAAGCTCGACACGAGCCTTGGGCAATTTGCCCGTGAAGTGGCCCATCAGATCTCAACGAGCTTTGGCTCGGTGTCGTTTTGCCAGGGCAAAAGGCCGGACGGACAAAGCCCTGCGTTTCTCAAAGGGCTTCTTACCTCACATCTGCCAGGATGTGGTAGTCCATCGAAACTGCACTTCGGTCTGCCTTTTATGGCCAATACCAAAGCCTGTATTCTGGGAGCCTGGCTTATTCTCACGCTTGCGCTCTGCGGGCTGATGGGCGTCAATGTCCTCTATCAGCATCAGGCCCTCTCACAAGTCTCGACCGATACGACCTCTTACCTGCACGACAAGGAGCTGGACGAGCTCTACAATCAGATGCTCTCTATTCAGTCCCTGAAAAAGGCCCAACAGGCCTGGTATTTGCCGACCTTTGGCCAGGATGCGCTGTCGAAAACCATCAAGACGGCAGAGACGGCTTTTACGCAAAGAGTCTGCCTCAACATCCTCAATCCTCTGCTTACTGAATATCGCACAGCCCTTGCCTCACAGACACTGTCACGCGATCAAGAACAGGAAATCGGACGCGAGCTGATGTGGCTGACTACTGTGGCCTCAAACAAACTCAGCTCACTCAATGAAAAGATTGAATCCATTCCACCGTTTCCCGTCACGACCCTCAATACAACGCGCTGGAATCCTCTCATAGGACGGCTTTTGATCAGTGCTGTACACTGGATGGGCAACGAAGGACAGTTGAACAGCTTTACCGGTGAAATACACTCACTGCTTGCTGAAAGCTTGACGCACCGTGGCAATGCCCTGTTTGAGGATATGCTCACGGACATCAATCTGCGCTATCCTGCATCGCAGATCTGCCTTGCGCAATTCTGGCCTCATCTCTCGCCCTCTGATCCCAACAATGTCTGCATTCAGCCAGCCTATACGGCCAAGGGCTATAAGACCTTTAACGACACGCTGACAGATCTCCAACGACTCGACGACAAAAGCCAAGCCATTACCCAAAGCATCAACGTTTTCAAAGCCACGTACTTCCGGCGTTATGCCGATTTCTGGGTGAATTTCAGCAAGGCTTTTGCCAACATCAGAGCTTCCATGCAGGAAGGCGACGTTTTTGTTTCCTATACTGACATCCACAAAGTCGAAGACATGCCTCATTATCGGGCTCTGCAGCAAATGGCCGATAATTTTATCCCCTTGCATGATGCAGGCGCAGAGACGCCTCACTGGTATTCGGATTGTCTTTTGATGGATGTGGTCCTGGATATTGCTGACTTTGAACACAAAGAAGAGGACTCAACCACAACACGTGTGCGCAACCTGCTTTCGCTAGCGACAACAGCACCTGATCTTTTGAAAAGACTGCGGGCCAAAACCAAGAATGCTCAGCAAGCACGGATGGCCCTGGAGAACGCTGAAGACCTCAGACGCTATCTTGATGACTGTCTTTCCCTGCTCTCGGTAGTTGCCAATCCTGAAAAATCCTACACCCTGGCCAGTGCCTGGTTTGGTGGCGCAAGAACGCTCAATCTCAAAGACTCTTCCCAAGCAGACAATGCAGGGAAAAATACCGAGACAGCCACAAAGGATATTTTTGCCAATGCTCAGAAGCAGCTCGAAGGTATCCTCACTTCATTCAAGGGCAGCGGTCATAATCCTATGCTGATTCTTTATCAGGGCATTCTGGACTTCATAGCCCAGGGCGTGACAGTGCAAACGGCCAAGGTTGTGCAGGAAGTCTGGGAAAATGAAGTGTTAAGCAGTGCCACGGCCCTTTACCGTCAGGATGATATTACGGCGCTCTTTGGTGACAAAGGCATTATTCAAACCTTTGTCGAATCGCGCCTGAAACCCTTCCTGACACGCAAGGGTAAAGTGCTGGCGCCTGCACGCTGGCGCGACATTGAATTTCCCTTCACGTCAGATGCCCTGCACGTACTCTCCGAGGCGGAGATCATCGCTGCCCAGCCGCCGCAGGACACCTATTATGTCCAGCTGCGCTCACAGCCAACCCTCGTCAATGTGGATGCCCGTGAACGGGCGGATGTGACGACCCTCTCTCTGCAATGTCAGGATAAGACCTATACCCTCCTCAACCGCAATTATCCGCGTGAGGAAAAATTCCAGTACACGGTCAAACAATGCGGACCGACTTCGCTTGAAGTGAGTTTCCCATCCTTCAGCCTCAAGAAGACGTATGAAACATTCACGGACTTTCTCAAAGACTTTCAGTACGGTTCACGCGAATTTTCAGAAGACGATTTCGACGATATGCGTGACAAAATGGAAGCTGCTGGCGTACACAGTGTCAATGTACGGATTTTGCCTGACAATGTCTTCTCCGTGCTGCAAAAGGAAGGCAATGAACCGCCCACTCTGCCTGATCGTATAACCTATGTATGGTGACGTATGTATTCGTTACGCACACTTTATCGCTTTATGCTTTTGTGCTGGCTTATGCTCGTTTTGTGCATGGGTTTTGTAGTCTGGTACAATGTGGGAGACAATGGTTCAGGCAATCTCGTGAGCTTTTTCTTCAAGGGTTCGCAACCAGAACCGCCTCTGCCTCCGATGGTCGTTGAACCGGCGCCTGCTCCCAAACCAGAGCCTGCGCCAAAACCCGAGATCACCCCGCCAAACGACGACTGGATTGCTCTGCAAAAAGGCAAAAAAGCCGGCAAGGGCACGCTTGATAAACCGCTTATTACGGTCTTGAAAAACAGTGACGTGGAGGTGCGTTTTGCTCTTTCCGATGCACCCGGCAATTTCAGAGAATTTCATCCAGCCAACGTGGATTCCCAGGCCGTTGATCTGATAGGCAGCTGGGGCAAAGGTATTTTTGTGGACAAACGCCTTGATCAAGGCAATCTCAAACGTGTGCAGATAGCCGATCACAAAACCTGGGTACGGGTCACAGGTATTGCTCGGGATCCACAAGCGATTATTTCAGCAAACGTTGAATATGCCCCCAAACTCAAGGCATTGCGCATTGTTTTTACCACAAAAGCCGCAAAGTGAGGTTACATGGGAGGAATTCGCTTTCTGGAACGACTCAGACAGATGCAGAGGGATCCCGCCTTGCGCATGGCGGCAAGTCCCGAAGAAGTACTGCATTCCGTTGCTAATTATGTGGGCAAAATTTTAAACACACGCAAGGGCAGTACCGTTTTGGACGAAAACTTCGGCATTCCTGATTTTACCAATGCTGGTCTTGCTTTTTCCAAAGAGGACATGCCACGGGTCGAACATGACATTGCCGCCTTTATTGAACGCTGCGAACCACGCCTGAAACACGTGGAGGTGCATTTTACACCAGATCAGACAACGCCCTTTCAGATGGTCTTTTCGCTCAACGCCCAACTGCACTACAGCGGAGAGGATGTTTTTCCCGTACACCTTGTGACGCGAGTCGATCCCCTAGGCAAAGTGACGGTAACTCAGTAAGCAGCAACTTTTCCCGTACAGCCTTCTTTTGCCTCTTACCGCAGTATCCTTCCCTGTCCTGGGTCCGAGCATTCCTGGCTTCCTCCTTTCAGTGAGCAAGTCAAAAGGCTTTGATGAGCACAAGAAACCATGGAGTTTCGTTATGATGATAAAAAAATGCGGTCTTTTCTTTTACTGCCTGTGCGCCATAGGCTTGATGCTAGCAGCGAGCCCTTCATCTGCAGAAGCTCTTCGCCTGCCTTTCATGCCCAAAAATACCGGCTGTACCACGACTATTGTCACCCCCCAAGCCTCCAAGGATGGCAGCATGCTGGTCAGCCATTCCGACGATAATGACCTGGGAGACCAAAGCATCGTTTATGTTCCCGCACGTGACTGGCCTAAGGGCAGTCAGCGTCCGGTCTATGCCAGCGCAGTGGCCGTGGGCAACCAACCGCAGTTCAACGCTTTTCTTGTACCTCGCCTTGTCAGCAAGGAACGCGCACCCGGCTACGCCAACCCGGGAAACGTGCCAAGCTTGCCGGTTGGCTTCATTCCGCAGGTACCCCACACCTATGCCTATATTGACGGTAACTACGGTATCATGAACGAACACGGTCTCATGTTCGGCGAATGTACGGACGGCTCCTTTGTCAGCAATGGCCCGGAAGCTGGTAAACGCCTCTTCTATTCCTCTGAGCTGTCTCGCGTGGCCCTGGAACGTTGCCGTACGGCCCGCGAGGCTATCTTGCTCATGGGTGAACTCATTGAAAGCTATGGTTATTACGGGACAGGTGAAACATTGCCGGTAGCCGATGCCAAAGAGGCCTGGGTCATGGAAATGGCCCCTGGCCCGGACGGCAGAGGTGGATTATGGGTTGCCCAACGTGTACCTGACGGACATTTTTGGGTGGGGGCCAACGAGTTTCGCATTCGCGACCTTATCCCGGGTAATCCCAATCAGATGTGGGGCAAAACCCTCGTTGCGACGCTGGAGAAAGCCGGTTGGCGCTCTCCCAAGGACACTTCCAAGCCCGTGGACTGGCTGACCTCCGTAAGCCACGGGGAATACAATCACCCCTACTATTCTCTGCGCCGAGTCTGGCGCGCCCTATCCCTGGCCGCGCCTTCAGCCGGCCTCTCTCCCTGGGTGAAGGACGGTACAACGCGCGACTATCCTTTTTCCGTCAAGCCTGACCAGAAGATGGATGTAGCTGCTGTACGGCGCATTCACCGAGACCACTACGAAGGCACTGAATTTGACCTGACCAAGGGCCTGGCCGCTGGCCCCTTCGGCTCTCCTGAACGCTACATCGGTCCTTATGATCCTCACGGTGATGTCGGCGACCCCCATGCGGTACTCAAAGGAGCATGGGAACGGCCCATTTCCATGTTCTACACAGGCTACACCTTCATTTGCCAATGGAAGCCGCATCTTCCCGACGCGCTCGCGGGCACGCTCTGGCTGGCTCTTGACCGCCCGGCCGAATCAGTCTTTGTCCCGCTGGCTGTAGGCCCCATGCCCAAGGGATACGAACAGGGCGACACGCGTTCTTTCTCCCGCGACAGGGCCTGGTGGACCTATAATTTGGTAGGCAACTACGCTCAGCTCAAATTCTCTTACATGATCAAGGACATTCAAGAACGCGCAGCCCGGCATGAAGCAGCCGGGCAGCAGCTTCAAAGCGATCTCGAAAGAGAATTGGCCAACTTGGCTGCCAAGAATCCGCGCAAGGCCCAGGCTCTGCGCAGCAAAAGCCTCAATGATCATGCCAATGCCGTACGTGAGGACTGGGCTAAGCTCTTTGAACTCCTGGTAGCCAAATACGCCCAAGGCTTTGTGAACTCGGCTGAGAAGATGGCACAGGGAGTGGGTTACCCACAACAATGGCTGGATAAGACCGACTACGCCAAAGGACCAGCCAAGGGCTACAAGAAGAGTAAGTAGCAAAACAAAAAGCAATCTCAAGGAAGGGTCGCATGGCCCTTCCTCACGTTTTTGGGAGTAAAGCCCGTGTCCACCGTACAGCAGCAAAAGAAATTCGACACTCTTTGGATCCTCAACCTCTTCGGCACTGCGGTAGGAGCAGGAATCCTCTTCCTCCCCATCACGGCAGGTTTAGGAGGAATGTGGCCTTTGATCATTATCACCCTGCTGGTGGGGCCCATGATCTATTTGGCACATCGTGGCCTTGCCCGTTTTGTCCTGGCCTCGGCCCATCCGGGCAGCGACATCACCGAAGTGGCTGAAGAGTTCTTCGGCCGCAAAGTAGGCATAGCCATAACTCTGCTCTATTTTCTGGCTATTTATCCCATTTTACTCATCTATGGCGTGAGTCTCACCAATACGGTGGAATCCTTCATAGTCCATCAGCTTGATCTTACAGCCCCGCCGCGCATCATCCTCTCCGGTATCTGCGTTGGGGCTTACGTGCTGATTATTCTCATCGGTGAGAAGACGGTACTGTCGTTCAATGAGAAGCTGACCTATCCTCTCTGTGCCATCTTACTGGGGCTTTCCCTGTACCTCGTGCCGCATTGGAATCTCGCAGCCTTCAAATATTTCCCGGACACCAAAGGAATGCTCGCCACTCTCTGGGCAGCCCTGCCCGTCGTGATCTTCGCCTTCAACCATTCTCCAGCCATTTCCACTTTTGCCGTTGCCCAACGCAAACAATACGGAGACGAGGCCGAATCGCATGCTGCACGCTCTCTACGCGCCACAGCAGGTATACTGGTAAGCTTTGTCATGTTCTTTGTCTTTTCCTGCGTACTCTCTCTCACGCCAGAAGATCTCCTCCAGGCAGAAGCGCAGAACATCAGCATATTGTCCTATCTGGCCAACCATTTTGACAATCCCATCATCGCTTATTTCGGTCCTTTTATCGCCTTTTTGGCGATATCCACATCCTTTTTCGGACACTATCTGGGTGCAAGGGAGGGGCTCAACGGACTCGTGCTCAAGGCCAGACCCAATCTTCCTGCGCACAGCAGCAGAAGAGAGCGAGGCATCGCCTTGTTTTTCTTTGTGACACTGTGGATTACCGCTACAGCTAATCCCAGCGTCTTAAACCTCATAGAAGACCTGAGTGGACCAGTCATCGCCATGATCTTGTTTATCATGCCCATGATTGCTGTAGCGCGAGTACCCGCCATGCGCTGTTACAAAGGAAGCGTGTCCAACATCTTCGTTACCGTGCTTGGTTGTATCACTATCACCTCGCTTGTACTTGGCCTGCTTGGTTTTTAGGAAATACGTATGATGGCACAATCCTATCTGCTGCAAAACGCACAACGCAAACATCCGCCTGTGGAAACCGCCCTCTTTGATCTCTTTAAAATCGGCCCCGGCCCCTCCAGTTCGCACACCATTGGCCCCATGAAGGCTGGGGCGGATTTTGCAAAATGCTGTGCTGAATTGCCCCAAGCTACGCTCTCTCAAGCCACGTGCGTGCATGTGACCTTGTTCGGCTCACTCAGCGCCACGGGTTCAGGACACGGCACGGATGTGGCTGTGCTGGCTGGTCTTCTGGGCAACACGCCCGAAAACTGTCCTCCCACGCTTTTGCCCAACCTCAAAAAAACGCCTTCTTCCCGGCACAAGATGTGCCTGGGCAACTATGAGATCCCCGTAGGCCTTGCCGACATTGAATTCGGCCCTCTGCAACATTCAGCTCCCTACAGCAATACCCTGCATATCGCACTCTCTGATGCCTCCGGCAAAAGCCTCTTTGACAAAGAGTACTATTCTGTGGGTGGCGGTTTTCTTCAATGGAAAGGATGGACTCCTCCTGAACGGGGAAAGCCCGTCCATCCCTACGGCACCATGCGTGAGCTCTCGGCTCGTTTACAGGAGACGGGACTGGCCTTGCATGAACTGATACTAGAAAACGAAATGGCCATCACCGGCATGGGACGCCCGGCCATCTACGAACAGCTTGAGAGTATCATGGACGCCATGTACGACAGCGTTCGTCGCGGGCTTGCCGCAAGCGGCAGGTTGCCGGGAACCCTGGGCGTATGGCGCAAAGCAGGGGGACTTTGGGAACGTGCTAAGTCACACAGCTTACCCATTGGTAAGGGCATGTGCCTTCTCAACGCCTATGCCTTTGCCGTGGCGGAAGAAAACGCAGCTGGCGGCGTCATTGTCACAGCGCCAACCTGCGGAGCAGCCGGAGTCATGCCCGCCTTGCTCTATGCCATGCGCAACGATTTAAACGTAGGGGAACGAGCTTTGCGCGAGGGACTGCTCGCTTCTGCAGCTGTGGGTATGCTGGCCAAGCACAATGCGGGCATAGCCGGAGCAGAGGTGGGCTGCCAAGGTGAAATTGGTGTGGCCTCGGCCATGGCCGCAGCCATGTTGGCCCATGCACGCGGCTATACCGCCGATGTCGTGGAAAACGCCGCAGAAATCGCCTTAGAGCACCATTTGGGCCTCACCTGTGATCCTGTTGGCGGTTATGTGCAAATTCCCTGTATTGAACGTAACGCCATGGGTGCAATCAAGGCTGGCAATGCCGTACTGCTTGCCACAAGCGAGGAGAACGGCCAGCACTTGGTCTCACTCGATGCGGCGATCATGGCTATGGGCGAAATTGGCCGCGAAATGAACGTCAAATTTAAGGAGACGAGCAAAGGGGGGCTGGCCGTCAGCATGGTGGAGTGCTGAGATTCTCAGCTGCGGCTTTCTTCAAAAGGCTCGATGACGCAAAAACGGATCACTTGGCAGCGGCTGTGAAGATGTTGCGCAGGTTGCCAAGCCTGAAGACGCCCATGTTCATCAAGTATTCGGCGTGGAAACCTCGCCTTTCCTGACGGCAACGTAGCTTCAGTCGGATTTCTCCTCCTTCGCTTAGGCTGGTCAACCGTTTCCCTGAAAGATTACGCTCTTCCCGTTTGTGCGGGGCAAGCTCCGCCCTTCAGGGCGGGGTAGTTGACGGCAGGAGAGAAATGCCTAAGACAATTGCACTTTGCGGTAGCGTTGCCTAGGGCTCTTGGGCCTCTCGACAGGCTCAATCTTTCCTTCCTCGACCAGCTTCCGTACTCGCCCGGAAACGGTGGAGCGCGATAATCCTGAAAAATCGATCAGTTCCTTTAGACTGAGCGAGGGATGCTTATCTAATTCGACAAGGATGGCCATTTCCAGCTCGCTGCCAGCGATAGATGTCTTTTTTTCCGGCAACCGACGGCGCTTGAGGAACGTGATCTGAAAATTATTGAGAGAATTCCGCATTTCAGCAGGAAACATACAGGCATCATCTAGGGAAGACGCTATGGCGCGTATGCCGCTGCCTCTGTTTTCGACCACAAAGC
>JAGADH010000033.1 GCA_017613715.1 Desulfovibrio sp.
CTTCAGCTTCAGCGGTCTGAAGACTTCTGTCATCAGCTATATCGACGAGCATTGCGGCGATCTTGTCTATCAGCGCCCTGTGCGTGAGGTCAACGCTCTGCCAGAAGCCATTCTCGATCTCTGTGCCTCTTTCAATGCTGTTATTGCCCAGACTCTGGTCTGCAAACTGGAACGCGCCCTTGCCCAAAACCGCGATGTTACAAGTCTGATTGTCGCTGGCGGCGTTGCGGCAAACAGCATAATCCGCGATGAACTTGCGCTTTTTGCTAGCGCCCATGCGCTGCCGCTGCTCATGCCGGATAGGGCGCTTTGCACGGACAATGCTGCCATGGTGGCCTATGCCGGCTGGCTCATGGCGCGTGAGGGCTATTATCACACGCTTGCCATGGAAACCATTCCGCGCGGACGGGTCATCCCTTGGGATATGCTGAAAATGGCCTAGTGTTGCAAGCTTGCCGGACGCCAGGCCTAAGCCTCTCATCTTGGAATTTTCTTGACCTTCTCATAGATCTGCAATAGTCTACGTGCACTGAAAAAGGTGGGGCTGAAAGCCGCAGAAATTGCGACCACCTTGCTCAGTGCTGACACCTTTGTCTTGCTCTGTTCCCAAGTGTGGGCTTAGCTGGACACTCATCAGGCAAAAATGCCCTTGCGGCAGGAGGATAAGCACATGGCCGAACAAATTTCCGATGCAAGCTTTGAAGCGTCCGTCATCAATTCCAAACTGCCTGTTCTCGTTGACTTCTGGGCTCCTTGGTGCGGACCGTGTCGTGCCATGGGTCCCATCATCGATCAGATAGCTCAGGATTATACCGGCAAAGTGCAGGTCTTTAAAATGAACGTTGACGAGAATCCCGTCTCGCCGGCCAAGTATAATATCCGCGCCATTCCCACCCTGATCTTCTTCAAGGACGGCGAAGTCGTGGAACAGCATACAGGCGGTCTTTCCACCGATGAGCTTAAAGAACTCATCGACGGCAAGCTTCTTGCCTAATTCCAGAATAATCAGTTCCTTCCGACCCAATTCCCCTCGTGCGACAATTCTGGATGCTGGAGAAGTAATGCCAAAAGTTGACAGTCTGATCATCGGAGAAGGTCCGGCAGGGGTCACAGCGGCCCTTTATCTTGCGCGCTCTGGCTGCTCTGTGGTTCTCGCCGAGCAGATGACCACAGGCGGTCAGATCTTAGCCACCTCAAGCCTTGAAAACTATCCGGGTTATCCCCAAGGTATCAAAGGCTATGAGCTGGCAGATCTCTTTGCTGCCCATCTGCAGGGGCTTGAACATCTTGAACGTAAAAGCGGCGCAGTGACTCAGGTGGCAGGTGAAGCCGGCAATTTTACGGTGACCTTCCAGGACAAGAGCGTCGTTTCCTGCCGAAGCGTGCTTGTCTGCTCTGGCGCCAAGCACAGAAAGCTTGGAGTGGAGCGTGAAGAGGAGCTTACAGGCCACGGCGTTTCCTACTGTGCTCTCTGCGATGGCAATTTCTTCCGCGGCAAGCCTGTAGCTGTAGTAGGCGGCGGCAATGCAGCGCTTGAAGAATCGCTCTATCTGGCCAATATTGTCGACAAAATCCACCTCATTCATCGGCGTGATACGTTTCGCGCGCGTAAAACGTATTATGACAGACTTTCGGCCATGGGCGACAAGGTTGTTTTTCACCTTGACAGTCAAGTCACCAAGCTCCTTGGTGTCAAGGACCTTTCCGCCATTGGTATCAGCAATCTCAAGACAGGTGCCTACGAAGAAGTCAATGTTGAAGCTATCTTCATCTATGTGGGTTTTGAACCTGTGACGACCTTCCTGCCTGAGGAGCTTGAGCGCGATCCCCAAGGTTTTATTGTGACCGATACGGAAATGCGCACCAATCTGCCGGGCATTTTCGCAGCAGGTGATATTCGCTCAAAACTTTGCCGTCAGGTCATAACCGCAGCCGGTGACGGAGCCACTGCCGCTCAAGCCGCTTTTGTTTTTCTGGAACAGCTCCATGGCTAAACGTTTTTTTATCCTTGCCCTTCTGGCGCCGTATCTTCTGCTCACAGGCTGCGGCATCATCGACATGATCTATCTTCCGCCCTCGGAAGATACCGCGCAGGAAATCTTTGAAGCGGCCAATGATGCTATGGGTGAAAAGAATTATGTGCGCGCTGTGGAACTCTACAATAAGCTGCGCGACACCTATCCCTTCAGTCCCTATACCATTGATGCCGAACTTTCACTGGCCGATGCCTATTTTCTCGACGAGGAATACGAGCTGGCCGCTGAGACCTATAAGGACTTCGAAGCCCTGCATCCCAGACATCAGGCCATACCCTACGTGGTCTACCAGACAGGCATGAGCCTGCTCAATCAGTTCCGCTCCATTGACCGGGCAACGACCATTCTCGAGGAAGCCCACGCCTGCTTTGCCCGCGTCTGCGAGATGTATCCTGATACCCCCTATGTGCGCGGTGCTCAGGAAAAGATGCTCAAGTGCCGCCAACTGATGGCCGAACACGAGCTCTATATTGCCGATGTCTTCTGGCATATGAAGAAATACGGCGTTGCCTGGCGACGCTATGAGTACATTGTCAAGAACTTTGGCGATGTGCCGGAAGTCTCTGACCACGCCAAGGAAAAGGCCCTGGCCGCCTACCATAATTACCGCGAAAAGGGAGCCCAGGAAATTCGGGAAAAACGCGAAGGTTCCTGGAAAAATTGGTTTACGTGGCTCTAGCTGAGCATGCGTTAATGGTTGAAAAAGGCAGGGAACGTCGTTGACGATCACCTGCCTTTTTTTTCACACTACAAAGCTTTGACAATCGGAGGCAGCGTGGCTGACTCATCTTGCCAGGCAAGAAGAGCCGCAGTTTGCACGCTGAAATTTGTGATGCAGCATGTCAGCAAAAAAGGTCACGAAGGATTCGTTGCGCATCTTAAGGCCGCCTTGGCTTATTCCTGTGCCGGCTTGCACGCTGTCTTCTCAGGCGAGCTGGCTTTCCGCATGCTTGTTTTTGAGGCCATGCTGCTCTTAGCCTTGGCTCTTTGGCTTGCCAAGACCTGGACGAGCTTTGTGCTTCTGCTTCTGGCAACGGTTCTGCCTTTGCTGATAGAGCTTCTGAATTCAGCTATTGAGGCGACTTGTGACCGTATTTCTCTTGAATGGCATCCCCTTGTCAAAAAAGCCAAAGATGCCGGAAGTGCCGCTCAGTTCACAGCTCAGCTCCTTCTTTTGATTGTCTGGCTTAGTTATTTCTGCTTTGCGGCATAGAAGTACTCAGGTATCGTTCCAGGCTCAAATTGCCTCTGAAGTAAAACAAATCTGGTCTGACAGGGGCATGTCTTCCGGCTGGAGACAGTCCCCAGCATGATACAGGACCAAAGATGTACGCCTTGCGGCTTCGTTGCCGCCGGGTCTGGCACCGCCGGCAGTCTCTGACGGACGCCGCTTTCTTTGCATCGCCTTGGACCACAGGGAAAAGCCTATCACACCTGCCAGCGATTGACGCCATAGCTTTGGCCATGCTGCAGAGCGCTTTGCGGACTTTGCTTCAGCTATCTCGAGAAGCTGGCGCTTAATCCCCAAGAGGCGACATTTGGCAAATGCTGCAGAGATGCAGAGGGCGCTTTACCCTGCTTTTGTTGCCAAAGAAGCCGCCAGAACAATGCTTTCGTATTACGCCAGTTGCTGCTGGAACTCCTTTCATGCCAAAAAGTCCCGGCCGATTGACCCGCTCCCGAAGGCTTCTGTGGCGCAAGGTCCAGATTGTTTTCCCGCTTAATGGCATTGCTGGCATGAGGTTTCACTCTGTATGCGGCATGGGCTATGGGGCCAAGCCAGGCGTATGCAGCGCGGCCTTCAGCTGTGGAAGGCTTCCTGCTATCTGAAGGGGCAAGGATACTTGCGGCAAGTCCTGGATCTTGGGTGAGTGAATCCCCCCGAAAATGGCGCGCAAACTTCATCTGGGATCGAAATCTCTCCCATTAATGCATGGCCGTTACCTACAAGATGTGCACATTGCGACGCAAAGTCGTTTTTCGCGGATGAATAGCTCCAGGAAAGAAATAATGACTCCCAAAAAACTGGCTCATGTGGACAGAAAGCGTTGCGTCTCCTGCGGTACATGCGTGCAAGTATGCCCCCGGGCGGCGATTACAGTTTGGCACGGCTGTTATGCCGTAGTCGATTGTGCCCGGTGTATCGGTTGCGGAACCTGCACACGCGAATGTCCGGCAGATTGCATTGTCCTGGAGAAGAGGGTCGGCAGAGCATGAAAAAAAAGCACTGGTACGATTATCTCTGGCTGTGGCCCATTGTGTACTTTGCCCTCGGACTGTTCAATATTCTTTTTGCCTGGCTGGGAATGATTGACTTTCTGTTGCCCTTGTTCATCGCCATTGTCTTCGGCAACAAGGCCTTTTGCAACAGATACTGTGGAAGGGGGCAGCTTTTCTCCCTTCTGCCCCGGACGCTCGGCTGCTCCCGCCGGACGCCCGCCCCCCGCTGGCTGGCCTCCCCCCTGTTTCGGTATGCTTTCCTGGTCTTTTTTCTGACCATGTTCGGCACAATACTCAGCCGGACGTATCTGGTCTTCCAAGGAACGGCTTCGCTGCGGGAAGCCGTTGATCTGCTCTGGCTTTTCAGCATGCCCTGGGCACATGGCGAAGAAAACGCGCCAGCCTGGATGGTGCAGTTCAGCTACGGTTTTTACAGTCTCATGCTCACATCCGCCGTAATCGGACTCATTGTCATGGCGCTCTATCGTCCGCGCACATGGTGTAGTTTCTGCCCCATGGGCAGCATGACCCAGCTCATCTGCAAGTCAAAGCAGCGAGGAAAGACGCCGCCGGAGTGCATGCCGCCCGTTCAGGCTGCCCCGCACGCCTCTGAGGAAAAGTCAACAAACGTCAGTTGATGGCCTTGAACCGATTGGCATGCTTAGCATGAGCGCGCATGCGGCCGCGGCAGCAACAGAAGCAACAATTTTTTGGGAGCAAGGGGTCTTGGCGACGTATGGAGACTGCCTGAAAAACAAAAAACCCGCTAACCATGCCGGTTAACGGGTTTTTGAAAAATAGCCCTCGCAGGGGCTAGAACTGACAGTTCTGGTGCCGAAGGGGAGACTCGAACTCCCATGCAGTTGCCCGCACTAGACCCTGAACCTAGCGTGTCTACCAATTCCACCACTTCGGCGCGACCATTATTCTTAGGTCAAGTTGAGAAGTTTGGCAAGAAATTTTTTGGCTAGACTGACCCGCACATGAGAATAATTAAAAGCTGACCCGCAAGGATACGCAGAATCATGGTCAGCGGATAGACCGTGGCATAGCTTGATGCCGGTAGATTGGTCGAAAGATACTGCATGGAGAAAGCCAGAGCCGGAGGATCGGTCATACTGCCGGCCAATAGTCCGCAAATGGCAGGATAGTCAATGCGCCAGAGAACACGACAGAGCAGGGCGGCCAAAATGAGGGGAAAAAAGGTGATGCATGCACCCAGGCTCATCCAGAGCAGTCCCCCGTTGAGCACAGAATGCACAAAATCTTTGCCCGCAAAAAGGCCTACACAGCCTAGAAAGAGCAAAATGCCCATTTCCCGCATGAGCAGATTGGCGCCTGTGGTCATATACCAGGTAAGCCCGGCAAAATGATGCACACGCGAGAGAACAATGCCCATGACCAGTGAGCCTCCGGCCACACCCAATTTGACACCTGTGGGAAGGCCGGGAACGAAGATGGGAAGACTGCCGACCAGTACACCCAGAAAAATACCCAGAAAGAGCGGCAAAACCTGAGCTTTACCCAGAGCACGACGTGAATTACCAAAAATCTGCTGTGCTGCTTTGAGGGCGTCTTCTTTGCCCACGACTGTCACCCTGTCCTCAAGGCGTAGCTTGATATTGCCAAAAGGCAGCGATTCAATGCCGCTGCGGGTCACACTGGCAATAGCTATACCATGCTCTTGGCGCAACGTCCGCTGCAGACTGCTCAGCGATCTGCCCAGAACCTGCGTTGTTGAGACGAGGAAAGAACGTGTGGAGAGGGGGCCAGGTCCTGTGCTCGTACTTCCTGCCTCCTCGGCCCCAAGCAGATTGGCCAGCTTCTCAAGACTTGCTTCGGAGCCCCAGACATGCAGACGCATGCCGGACTCAAGCAGAGTATCCTCGTTGAGGGAGATGATTGATGCATCTCTGGCATGCACATAGACAACGACATAATCTCGCCCCTGAGCAGGAAGCTCACAAATTTTAGTCCCTACAAGCGTTGTCTCGCCGACTATGATTGTGCGGTCAAACAAAGGCGGATACTTATTGCGCTTTTGTTCAGCCACACTGGCAATTTCCTGCTTCATATCGATACGAAAGATGCCTTTGATGAGCATCATGGTCAAAATGATGCCAAAAATACCAAAGGGATAGCAGACAGCATAGGCCATGGCTATAGCACGCAGACCTTGAGCTGCGGCCTCGGTTGAGCCGCTGACCAGAACCCAGGCTTCTGATGCCGAACCCAATGCCGGTGTATTGGTGACTGCACCGGCAAAAATGCCCGCTGCCTGAGGAATGGAAAGATCAAAGAGCATAGCGAGGACAACGGCCATGAGTGCACCAAAAAACACAATGAAGAGTGCCATGATATTGAGCTTAAGGCCCTGATCGCGGAGCGATTCCACAAAAAAGGGGCCGACCTGCATACCAACGGCAAAGACAAAGAGAATCAGTCCGAATTCACGGACAAAATGCAGTATGGTGGGATTCAGGGAAAAACCGCAATGGCCAAGAAGAATACCGCTGAAAAGGATACCGCCGATGCCAAAGCGAACGCCTGCAAGACGTATCTTCCCCAGAAGTATCCCCAGAACAATAGTCATGGAAAGCACCAGCACGGTTTGCACCGTACCATGTACAAGAAAAAGTTTGCTGAAAAACTCCATGTCCGCCTTTCCTTTGCGTACAACTTTTTTCGTCAGCTCATAACAGAGTGAGACGTTGGTCAGACAAACGTGAAGAGTTTAGACTCTAAGACTCATCAAGAGCTGACCACACAAGACACGCTTTCTGCACCATCTGTCATGTGCCGTCAAGCCGTCCATCTTCAGTCGAGAAAAATTGTCAAAAATGACTTGCCAAAGAGCATCATTTGCCGTATGAAATCTCAATTGCCGAAGTGGTGGAATTGGTAGACACGCTAGGTTCAGGGTCTAGTGCGGGCAACTGCATGGGAGTTCGAGTCTCCCCTTCGGCACCAAATACAAGTCAGCATCAGTCCGTCAAAGTCCGCAGGGTCTTGACGGACTTTCTTTTTTCCCTATCCGCTGTCCGTCCAAGTCCGCTTGCATCCGCGAAATTTGTTTGTATAAGTGTTCGCGCGGGGATACCCGCGCTTGGCCCGCAGGCCAATACGCTGTCGCCTGCGGGCTATTTTCATGCAGAAGGCCTTAAGGCGGGCAGCCCTTGCCAAGCCCTCTCGGAAAGGTTTACTGAAAAAAATTGAGCAAAAGCGAGCTTATCATGGCTTCCGTCTATGACGCGGCGCAATATATCAAGAGCTGTTACAAGGCGAAGCCATGCCCGATACGGTAGCGTTAACTACCCCGCACAAACGGGAAGAGCGTAATCTTTCAGGGAAACGCTTGACCAGCCATTGCTTCGGAGGAGAAATCCGACTGAAGCTACGTTGCCGTCAGTCTCAAGACGCACTCTGGGATGCTGTTATGAGTATAGGAGCCTGCAAGCCGGAGCTGCAGACAAGCTTGAGGTAAGCACGAAACGGGTTTCGGCGTACCACCGACGGTGACATTGGCAAGAGGAGATGCGGCGAAAGCCGCACGTCACAAGCCCCCTTGCGGGGGATATTGGCGAAAGGAAATGGCAGTTTCGTACTGGACAAACGGAAGGAGCCGCTTTTGCCGTGCAGCGAGAAAAGGGCGAAGCAGCTCTGGATGAATGATCAAGTGAAAGGATACCAGGCGCTCAAGTGAAAGTTTACCACCCGTGATCATCTGAAAGTCCTCCGCTCAGGTGACTAAGTGGTATCCTTTCAGATTAGCATTTTAACTTGGTGCTGACGCGCGCGCATTCACAAAATGGAGCCGTTCACGCTACACCTTGTCGGCAGGCGCGTCGAGGATAGCTCTGTGGACGGCGTGTTCATCAAAGTAGACCCCGGCAGCAAGGAAATCGGACTCGCCACCGTCCGCAAGAAAGGCTGGAATGTCTACGCGCTTTGACAAAGGAAAGGCGAGGAAGGACAGTCCTGCGTTCCGACGGTTATGGCTACTGCCATGTGGCAGGCCTTGTTTACAAAGGGAGATAAGGAGGCGGCGTTTCCTCCCAGCCTTTCAAGGCGAGGTTTCTACGCCGTATACTTGATGAAATCCATCCAAAAAATCCATTCAGCAATTCAGGATCGCAAATTTTCGAGTGGGCGGGACGTTCAGGCCCCTTCCATGCCCTACAAAAAAATGCTATGAAAACCCTATGTCCGACGTACGGAAAAGCCGGCCGCGGGAAATTATGTTGATATTTTCGTTGCTATCAGCCAGCTCTTGTTTGATATCAATGGCTTGCCGTCAGATTGAGGCGCTTTCCCGCACCTGAAAAACGACATCATGCCCCGTATTGAGTCCTCCTCACTACGGGGCTTCGCTTTTTGCGCGTGTGAATTCCAACCTCGACAACTGGGTTATATTGTTTTGTCATATATCTACTTTTTCGTGATTGTAGATATATGGTAAATACTATAATTTATAAGGAATTGATTATGGAAAATGAACAAATCAAGACAAGTGCTTTGGATGTCATTATGAGCCGCCGCAGCGTGCGTGCCTTCACAGAAGAAGCTATCACAGAAGAGCAGCTGGAGACGCTTTTGCGTGCAGCTATGGCTGCTCCCAGTGCCGGCAATGCCCAGCCCTGGGAATTTATCGTGATACGCAACAGAGAGCTCCTGAACAAGGTTCCTGCCATCAATCCCTATGCTGCTTTTGCTCCCCAAGCATCGGCAGGCATTCTCGTCTGCACGGATCCCGAGCTTGAAAAATTTCCCGGTTATTGGATTGAGGACACCTCAGCCGCTACGGAAAATCTTCTGCTTGCAGCTCATGCTCTGGGCTTGGGTGCTGTTTGGACCGGTGTCTACCCTGACAGCCAGCGCGTCTCAGCATTCCGTGAACTCGTCAAAGCACCTGAGCGCATCATTCCTATGGCTTTTATTCTGGTCGGTTACCCGCAAAGTCTGCCGAAGCCAGCTGACCGCTATCGGCCCGAACGCATTCATTTCAATACCTGGTAAGCAGGCCAAAAGGCTAAATCAAGAGGCATAGCCATTGCCAAGGAGATATGGGACTGAAAACTTCTGCCGAATTTTTCGCAAGAAAAAGCGCTACGTTCAGAGCTCATCCCAAGGTGCTCGGACGACTAGGATATATTTCAAAGTTTTATAAATTTTATATATAAATGTATTATAAGGAATAAAAGTGAAAACTTTTATAGTGTTTTTCAAGTTTTTTTCAGTTTTCCTATTTTTGTGGAATTTATTGTTATCAGAGGTCTATGCTGATGTATATAATGCTAATGTACAGAGAATTATTCAATTGGCCAATTCTGGTGATAGACAAGCACAAGTCAAATTAGGTTTAATGTACGAAAAGGGACAAGCTGTAACTCAGGATTATCAGAAGGCAATGGAATGGTATATGAAAGCTGCGGCACAAGGTGATTCGAACGCACAATATAATTTAGGTTTAATGTATGAAAATGAAAAAGGTGTAAGTCTGGACTATTATGAAGCAATTGAATGGTATACGAAAGCTGCTGAACAAAGAAATTCTAAAGCACAAGTAAAATTAGGTTTAATGTATGAAAAAGGCCTAGGCGTAACTCAGGACTATAATGAAGCAATTGAATGGTATATGAAAGCTGCCGAACAAGGAGATTCTAACGCACAATTTAAATTAGGCGTAATGTATACAAAAGGACGAGGCGTAAGCAAGGATTATCAAGAAGCAGTAGAATGGTTTTCTAAAGCTGCTGAACAAGGGCACTCTCAAGCTCAGTATAATTTAGGACTATTTTATGAAAAAGGAAAAGGTGTTAACCAAAATTATGGCAGTGCTAAAGAATGGTTTGAAAAATCATGTGCTAAGGGTATGCAAAAAGGCTGTGACAAATACGAAGAATTCAATAAAAATGGATATTAGTTTTATATAATAAGATAAATTGAATTACTTTGCTGAAAGTATACACATTTTTATTGCGCCTCTAAATAACTAAAGCAAAGAAAGCTATCAATACCTAAGCTCTATAAATAATAGCAAAGAATAATAGAATTGGTTTGCTGCTGTTAAAAATTGTGATACAACAAAAAGTTGACATTTTGTTTTTTTGACATGAATCCATGAGTATTTTTTTGTTTAGCATTTTGAGCGCAGCTCACAGCTTTTTGATGTCTTTTGTCATTGTTAGATCTTTTAGTAAACTATCTCAAATATGGTATCTTTTTACTATATCTACTAGCTATGGTGCTATGTGATGCTGAAATAACTAATTATTTATTAAACAAAGATGCCTTAAATAAAATAAACATTTAAAGAATTATAGTCTTAATGATTATATTATTTTTATAATAATTTTACAGTTTGTTGAATTCTCTTTTTGCTGTAGCTATTGTCAATAATATATTATTTTTATATATTGTTATTTGGTGTAAGCCTTAAAAATAGTAATAGTTTTTAGTCGTGTTACATATAAACGTGTTTTCCATTAGACGATTTTGATCTTAACCAAGCGTAACATGTAGCTTTGTGAACAAGCTTGTTTCTTAACAATAACTCTGTAAATAGTGTTATTGTAAAATTTTTTTCATGCTTTTTATTGTTTCTAGATTTGTAGAGGAGCTTGCTGCGACTTGCAGTTTAAATATTTTTGCGGAATCGTCATATCTTAAGTATATCTATATAATATACTGATCATTTGCACATGTACACAAACTTTCTGTGATGATATTCCACTGTTTGGAGTTACACTATGAAATACAATGTTGTAGTTGTTGATGATGATTCCATTATTTTGAAAAGAGCCTGGAATATACTAACAAATGCTGATATGAAAGCTATTGTGCTCAAATCAGGCAGTCAGCTGCTTGAGTATGTCCGCAAGAATCAAACCCCAGACCTTATCCTTCTAGATATCAGTATGCCTGGCATGGATGGCTTTGCTACAATGAAAGAACTGAGAAAGCAGGAACAAAAAGGCCAAGAGATACCGGTGATATTTCTTACGGCTAATGAAGACGTTGCTGCTGAGGAAAAAGGCCTGAACTGTGGCGCTATGGATTATATTAAGAAACCATTTATTGCCAATGTTTTGATTTTGCGCGTCAAACACGCTATAGAACTGGTTCGCTTACAACGTCATCTAGCCGATGAGGTGGAAAAAAAGACCCAGGAAAATGAGCAGCTCTTTTTGCATGTTGTCAGTTCTCTTGCTTCAGCCATTGATGCCAAAGATACCTACACCAATGGTCATTCCGGTCGCGTTGCAGCCTACGCAAGAGAGATTGCGAAACGCTTTGGTTATAATGAAAAACAGCAGCATGATATTTATATGATGGGGCTTTTACACGATGTCGGCAAAATTGGTGTGCCGGACAGTGTCATCAATAAACCAGAAAGACTGACGGATGAAGAATTTGAACTCATCAAAAAACATCCTGAAGTTGGTGGTCGCATTTTGGATAATATCAGAGAAATGCCCCGTCTGTCGGCAGGGGCACGTTGGCATCATGAAAAATATGCCGGTGGAGGCTATCCGGACGGATTACGCGGAGACCATATTCCAGAAGAAGCAAGGATCATCGCGGTGGCAGATGCCTACGATGCCATGAGCAGCAACAGAAGCTACCGCAGGGCATTGTCTCAAGAAAAAGTGCGCTCAGAAATTGAACGGGGCAAAGGTAAGCAGTTTGATCCGAGATTTGCGGATATTATGCTTGCGATGATCGATGAAGATCATGACTACAGAATGCGTGACCAGCTTGATTAACGAAGAAGACTGACACAGTTCGCTGTCAAGCTTAAGCCGGCGCTTGGCAAGCCGGTCTTTTTGCAAGCCAAAAATGCGTTAAGCATAGCCAGCCTGTGACAAGCAAAGAGGGCTTTGAGCTTTGTCGCCTGCCCACATAGGCTGCGCTGCAGCCTGGAGGATGACTTCGTGTCGGAGAAACAACACCGCAGTATCATACGCATTGCCGTCATTGGCAGCATCATCGTTGCCTGCCTGCTGATTTCGGGAACTCTTTGGATAGGAAATAATGTCAAGAGCGATACCGAACAGGCCGTGCATACGGTGAGTTTGTTCTATCTTGATGAACTGACGACACGACGCGAGCAGGTCATTGCCTCTACCATACAGGGTTATATCAATAATTTGGACGTCGCGATCGGATTGCTCGGAAAAGAAGATCTTGTCAGCCTGGATCGCCTGCAAGCCTATCAGTTGAGAATGAAGCAACTCTACAATTTGGAGAAATTCGCTTTTGTCAATAGTGATGGCCTCATTTATACCTCACGAGGTACACGTACAGACATTGAGAAATATAATTTTGATTTTCGAAACCTCTCAGGGCCTGAAATTTCCATCAAAAATCCCAAGAGTGCCAATAAAAAAATTATCATTGCCATGCCGGTTGACCGCTTGCCCTTTGAGGGCAAGCATCTCGTCATCTGTTTTATGGAAGTCGACCTGAACCGGCTGTTGAAGGCCATTTCCTTTCAAGGAGACAATAACAATACAACATTTTGCAATATTTACACGAAAGAAGGCATTGCTCTGACCAATGTCGTGCTGGGCGGTCTCGCCAGCGAGAACAATCTTCTGCAGGCCCTGGAGCGAGCCCTGTTCGTGCCCGGGCAATCAGCTGCAGCCATGCGCGAGGATTTCAGTGCGAAACACGCGGGGGTTGTGACCTTCACTTTTAACGGCATACGCGAAACCATGTGTTATGTCCCGGTGCACGGCACGGACTGGATGCTGACCTATTTGGTGCGCGAGAGCGTTATCAGCAACCGCCTCAGTACCATCTACGAAGGCATTGTCTCCCGCAGTCTGATGCAGTCCATTCTGACCGTCCTCGTGCTGGCCGGTCTTTTTGGTGTCATCATTTTGCAAATGCGCAAGGCGGCTCGAATTACCTTGGAAAAAGAACTTGCTGAAACGGAGAATCGTTTCAAACAGCGCAAACTTGAAGAGCAGCTTGTCTTGAAAGACCAGTTGATTCTGCAAGAAAAGCAGCGGGCACAGCAAGATAACATGATTACCGCTCTGGCTTCGGATTACGGCAGCGTATTTTATGTCAATCTGGATGACAATACGGGTATTTGTTATCGCACGGATACGCGTTCGGAACTGATGAAGGCAGAAGGAGAGCAATTTCCCTTCCGTGAGACGTTTACGGAATACGCTTATCGTTTTGTGTCTGAGGATTATAGGGACGGATTTCTCGCTTTCATTGCGCCGGATTCTGTACGCGAAGGGCTGGAGAAAAACGTCATGCTTGCCTATCGCTATCTTGTGCAGCAAGGCGGCAAGGAACGTTATGAAATGCTGCGCATTGCCGGCGTTGAGCATCATGACTCGGAGAAAAAGCGTTCTATCCATGCTATCGGCATAGGTTTTTCAGATATTGATGCCGAAATGCGCAAGGCCATGGAAAAAAATCAGATCCTGAATAACGCCCTCAAGGCGGCAGAGGAGGCCAATGAGGCAAAAACGATCTTTCTTTCCAATGTCAGTCATGAAATTCGCACGCCCATGAACGCTATCATTGGCCTTACCGACATCCTTCTGCGCGAAGACCTTCCCAAACAAAGCCGCGAATATGTCAAGGACATGAAAGAGTCAGGCGAACGGCTCTTAGCAATTATTAATGACCTTCTCGATTTTTCAAAAATAGAAGCCGGCAAGTTAGATCTTACTATTGAAGAGTATTCCTTTACGGATGTTATGAAAGAACTCTCTTTCATCTTTTTAAACTATATCGGGAAAAAACCTGTTGAACTTATTTATGATATTTCACCCAATATCCCAGCGAAGCTGCGAGGTGATGTTAAGCGTATTTCTCAGGTCCTGACAAATATCGTTAGCAATGCAGCAAAATATACAGATTTTGGTTTTGTTCGCATTTCTATTGCTGTAAAAAACACGTTGGACACTAACGTTACCATTGTAATATCGGTCTGCGATAGTGGACGTGGCATCCGTAAAGAAGATTTTAATAAGATATTTCAAGTCTTTTCGCAGGTGGATACCAAAAAGAACAGAGGAATCGAAGGTACTGGTTTGGGACTTTCTATTTCCCAACAACTTGTCCAGCTGATGGGCGGAAGCATCTCTGTAGAGAGTGAATATGGCAAAGGTAGCTGCTTTGAGGTAGAGCTGCCACAATATATTGTCGATAAAACACCATCTGTTCTTGCCGATCCGCAACTCACAGCCTTAAAAGGTGCCTTTTATTTTAGTCAGCCTTGTGAAAATGAGAGTTTTCTTAAGCTGGCAGAGGCTTTACAGCTCTCTGTCCATCAAATTAGCAACGCTGATGAACTGCTTGCCACTGACTACGATTATTTTATATCAGAGGATTTTGAGCTCGTGCAACTCCTGTGTCAGGCCAATAAACAGCATTGCCGAATTGCCTTGCTCCAAAATCCTATTATTTCAAATGCTCCAAATGGTAATTTTACTATCATTAACAAACCGTTGTATTTCAAAAATTTTTACGATTTCCTACAAGGAAAGGAAGAAAATAACAATAATTCAAACGCTACATTACATTTCACGGCTCCTCATGCCCGCATTCTAATTGTCGACGATATTCCTATAAACCTGAAGGTTGCTACAGAATTATTACGCCAGTTTGACATCCATATTGACCAGGCAACCAATGGCAAAGAAGCCTTAGAGAAAATATTTACAAATAAATACGACATTGTATTTATGGATCATATGATGCCAATAATGGATGGTGTTGAAGCAACGACGGCTATTAGAAGTCGACAAGAAGACGAATACCGCAATCTTCCGGTTATTGCTTTAACAGCAAATGCTACAGAAGAAGCCAAGAAATATTTTGCAAATAGTGGATTTTCTGATTTCATAGCGAAACCTATCCATATAGATGACATAGCTTATTGTATAAAAAAATGGCTATCACCAGAAAAGATTCAAAAATCTTCAGATATTGTGATGCCAGTCGTGGAATATCCTGCTGCAAAATGTGCTCAAGAGATTGCGATTCCAGGCATCGATCCAGAAAAGGGCATTATCAATTCCGGGAGTGAGGCTCTCTTCCTGGAACTTCTGGGCGACGTGCACGCTCTTATCGATGAAAAATGTGCTTCTGTGGAGCAGCTTCTTGTCAAAAAAGATCTTCATAATTATACTATAGTTGTTCATGCTTTAAAGACAACCTGCAAAATGATAGGAGCTATGGAGCTCTCTCATAACTTCTATACGCTTGAAAAATTGGGCATAGAAAAAAATTGGGATAAAATACTGGAATATACGCCGAGCGTTCTGGCTGATTTTCGCGCTCTTAAACCATATCTTGCACCTTATTCTGTGCAGAAAGCTACTCCAGAACATGCTTTTGATAAAAATAAAGTTTTGGCAATTCTTAAAGATCTGCAAGCAGCCATCAACGATTACGATCTGACGCGTGCCGAGAGCTGCGTTCACGATCTCGAATCATATCAATTCAATGATGAACTATCAGAGCTTATCAAAGAACTTTGCGAACGTGTTGCCAACTTGGATTATGAAGATGCTGTAAAAATACATCAAAAGATTTTATCTCTATTATAGATAGAGAGCGCTCTTTTGGGACTTTCTGAGAATCCGGCTCTCTCCCTGCCTACTTTCAGCAGGCGAAATTTCCCCCGAGCCAAGATCTCTTCACCCTTACGATATCCGAGAAATGGCGGTGAATACGCAAGACACACTATTACAGCTTTTTACGACCCTTTCCTGGGATGATATCGTCATCTGGGCTGGCTATAAAATTGCCGACCGCGGTCGTCGTTACCAGCGCGACAGACGGGTGAAGGATCTGGCCGCAACCACATCAGGCAGCCTCGTTGCCTCCGTGCTCGGTTCTGAACTCTATAAGGTCCGGGTTTCCATCGATAGTGATGGGCACCTCGAATCCCGTTGCACCTGCCCATACGCCTTTGATTGCAAGCATGGTGTCGCGACGGTGCTTGAATTTCTCTCCCGCATCAAATATGGCAGGCAGATTCCGATGAGAGATGAGCAGGATGTGCCAGACCCAGCCTTAGCTATCAGTGAAGAGGATGTCGACACAGGCCCAAAAAGCGCTGGCAGTCCGTCGAAGCCATCCCAAAAAAAACAACTTCAGGTCGAAAACGTACTGAGGGGAAAAAGCAAAGAGCAACTGATCGCCATGATACAAGGATTTGCCAAAGAATATCCTGAGATCGAGTCCTTGCTCCTGCATGAAGCTCAGCTGCACGATGGCAATATTGCCGAGCTCACGCGTCGACTGAAACAGGAAATAATCAAGATCAGCAGTGAGCCGGCCTGGTCTCATCACTGGGATGACGAAGCGCATCTCCCTGATTACTCAGGCATCCGCAAGAAGCTCTCAACCCTCTTGGCTTCCGGCTATGCCGATGAAGTCCTGGCCCTTGGCAAGGAGCTTTTTGAATGTGGCAACAGTCAAATTGAAATGAGCGATGACGATGGTGAAACGGCTATTGAAATTGGCACCTGCCTTGACTTACTGCCGCAGGCCTTGCAGGCATCGTCCTTGTCAGAAAGCGAAAGGCTCTTATGGGCCCTGGATCTTGAGCTTGCAGATTCCTTCGAAATTTGCGGCGCGATAGACACGTATCTGCGAGAGGAGCA
>JAGADH010000034.1 GCA_017613715.1 Desulfovibrio sp.
GGAGGCATCATGCTGCAGGCAAAGGCATTGCCCTCCTTGAGCATTTCCTCCTCCTTACGTCAAAAGCATCAGCCCGAAGCTTTTGCCCGCATCTCGCCCTTGCCCCGGCACCTGTCTGAGCGCTTTGGTCTGTCCGGCTTTCCTGCCATGGCCAGGCGCGTTTTCGTCAGCAAAGCCTGTGATTGGAAGCCAGCGATCTGCGCTCACATCGTTTTCGCCTTAACAGCACGTCGAAGCTGTGCGAAAATGGGCGTGCCGCCAAGGGCAAAATCCTTGAGCTAAGCACAACTTTCGGCTCGGCTCGCCCCTTTTTCCTGAGAGTCAGTATCACAGCTAAGCTCAATCCCCTTTCGCCAGCCAAGTAGAACGAGGTTTCTGGAGAAAGCCTATGCAAGAACTGCCAACTGGCCTGCAGGAATTTGCCATGCTGCGGCAGCATGAGCTGCTCTATGTCGACAAGACAGCGCGTTTGCTCGAAATGATCTCCATAGGACGGCGCCTTTTCCTTTCCCGGCCACGTCGTTTTGGCAAGTCTCTGACCGTGTCGACGCTTGACGCCATGTTCAGCGGCCGTCAGGAGCTTTTTGCCGGACTGGCAGCGGAAGAATGGGTTGGCAGGCAAGCAGGGCATCCCTGTCCGGTTCTGCGCCTGGATATGAGCGGTCTCGCCCCCTATGCCAGCGCCAAAGGGCTGCAGGCGTCTCTTACGCGCTATCTTGAAATCTCAGCCGAAGAGTATGGTCTGACTCTCTCGGCAGAGCAGGACAGCAGCGTGATGCTCTCGAGGCTTTTAAAAGCCCTTTATGAGCAACGCGGTGAGATCGTCCTCTTAATTGATGAATACGACAAGCCCATCTTGGACAATATCCTCAATGTCAAAAAAGCCAATCGCATGCGTTTTGTATTGCGCCAATTTTTTACGACGTTGAAAAGTTGCGACAGATATCTCAGATTTGTTTTTATTACTGGTATTTCTACGTTTACCAAGGCTGGCATTTTTTCAGCCATGAATAATCTTAATGATATTTCTTTTTCTGAAAACTTTGGTGATCTTACTGGATATACACAGCAAGAAATTGAATTATATTTTAAAGATTGGATCGAGGCTACGCTTGCTCAAAAGAATATAAAAACAGATGATTTATTAAAGACATTAAAAGAATATTATGATGGTTTTTCTTTTGATGGCGTGACCAGGGTTTATAATCCATTTTCTATATTGGTATATTTTTCTAGAATGGAAATTGGTAACTACTGGTATGAATCTGGATCGCCATCATTTATTGTGAATTGGATGAAAGAACATCAAATTTATGCTCCAGAAAACTATAGACACATTGACGTAGATAGTAATTTTACAAACTATCAGGAAGTTGAAGAAGCAGCTCCGGAAAGTTTTCTTTTTCAAAGCGGTTATCTGACTATTGAAAAGAAAAGCGGAATGAAATTAACGCTTGATTATCCTAATGCTGAAGTATTAAATTCGATCACGGCAATGTATTTAAATACTATCTATAAAATCAGAGCTTTCAGAACATTGGGGGCAGAGATTTGGAAGGCTTTGGAAGCGTGTGATCTGGCACGTTTGGTCCAGCTCTTGAACAGAGGCTTGGCGGATGTAGCCTATGAGGATTTTCCCGGTCGCGACGAATTCTGGTACCGTTCGCTTTTCCGTATGCTCCTGCGAGGTGCGGATGTCGTCACTCATGCCGAGGTGCATACAAGCAAGGGGCGCAGCGACGTGGTCGTGCAGTGGAAGAATACCGTCATTGTTTTGGAATTCAAATTTGCGGCGCATTCTGCTGATGTGGAACGTGTGAAGACGCAGGGCCTTCAGCAGATGCGCGAAAAACGCTATGCAGAGGGCTATGTCGGCAATCATCGTAAGGTTCTGGCCTGCGTCATCGTCGCCGACGATGAAAAGCGTCAGGCAGACTTCTGTCTGGCCTGACTTGCGCGTTTTGTCGCTCACCGACGTTGGCTATGAGCAATAGTAAGACGCTACCATTTTTTATAAAATGTGAGTAGCTATGATATATGTTTGATTATAAAAAAGTTCGGTTTAAGGGTATAAAATTGTAAAGACGTTCGATGGCGTCTGTGAGGCAGACGGGCACAAAGAAAAGGTCGTGCTGGCTCTTTGCCAGCACGACCTGAATTTTTTGTCTTTCTCAGGATTGCTTATTTTTTCTCTTCCGAAAAGATGCGCTCCAAGGCAGCAGCATCCAGAGGTGTCAGATTGAAACGCATCCCGGCTTCATCAAGCAGGCTATGTAGACTTTTCTGGGGATTGGCGGATTTCTGTTCGTTAATATATTCGGCAGCTTTACGAACAAGTTCACTTTGAGAAACAATTGTCGCCATATGCTCTCCTCTCTGTCGCGTCACGAGGCCTGACGCACGTTTGTGGCCTGGTCTGAGCCTTGGCCAAAAATTCAGCAGAAGAACTCTACGCCCGTAAACAAGAAAAGTCAAAGGAAGGAGTAAAAAAGCAAAAAAAGCCACGGTCACGCTTACTATTTACAGCCGACTTGGCGTCTGGCTAATGCTCAATATCCGCTGACGGATACTCTAATCCAGTCCTTCCTGCCTTCTCATCTTTCATACCTGTGGCCGCGCCTTGATTCCTCAAGCTTCCGTGCTTTCCTTTTTGTCGTCCTACTTCAAGGCAGGCGTCAGGGCGACTTGCCGGTCTCTATGGCTTCCTCCCGGCTCAAGGGACTGTGAACAGGAACGTCACTGCCTCTGCCGTTCCCCCCGGACTTCACTGGTCTCATGCTCCGGGTCGAAGCAGGGGGAAAAAGCGCGAGAAAGAGCAGATGCTTGAAAAGTTCAGCCTTGTGGCTCGTCTTGCACGCGGCAGGATTATTGGCCAGATGCTCACTCTGGCCAGAGCCTCTCCAGCTATCTCAAGCGAATTTTCCGGCATGGCTTGGCAGCGTAGCTGATTGCGTGTCGAGATAAACTGCGTGCAAGGTCTGCAAGCTGCATTTAGAGATGAGGGAAGTGACGACCCCTAGGTCATGAGGTATGCACCTGCTGCCTGATTTTTGAGACCTCTTTTTGCAGATCACTGATCTGCTTTTCGAGTTTTTTGATTTCACCTTCTTGCTGCGGATTGTCTTCGGCCAACTGTTTGGCTGCATCAAGCTTGGCCTGTTTAGTTGTGACTTCACTGTTTTTTTGCTGCAGCGTTTTCTTCAGGCTTTCAACATCCACGTTTTCCGCAGCCATACTCTTGCTGGCAGTGTCAGTTGCCTGAGGGTCATTGTTGGACGCATGCTCTTTTTGGGAGGCATCCTTCATGGCCTGAGCTTTTTTCTGCCCTGCCTCGGAGATCTCTACCGTATCGCCCTGTAGGCTCTTTTTGATCTCAGCAACGTCCTCCTGCGCATGCTGACGCACACTCAGTCTTCCCTGCATTTCCTCAACCGTGTTCTGCGAACTTGCCAATCCATTGACTTGCATACGCACTCCTTGCCTGTGAGCTTTGCCGCAGCTCACACTGTTTTGTTTCTTGGGACTGGGCCCGGCACTTCTGCGTAATGGCCCTGACCTTTTTTAGTCTGAGCGAGGTTATCGGCAGGTTAAGGTCGTTGAAGTGATTTTTTCTGTCTGAAGCGTGCGTAGAGTCGAGCCACAAGCACAAAGAAGATGGGCGTATAGAAGATGCCAAGGAGAGTGGCTGAGAGCATGCCGGTCAAGACCGCTGTGCCCAGAGCGTTTTGCGCTCCGGCTCCGGCTTCTGAACTGAAGCTCAGAGGCAGAACGCCCAGCATGAAACACAGTGATGTCATGACAATGGGACGAAAGCGCAGACGGGCTGCGTCAACGGTAGCTCTGATCAGATCCTGACCTTGTTCGTGCAGTGTTTTGGCAAATTCCACAATGAGGATGGCATTTTTGGCGGAAAGTCCCACCATGGTCAGCAGGGCGATCTGAAAATAGATATCGTTGTGCATGCCGCGCAGCATTGTGCCCGCCAGGGCGCCCAGAATGCCTGTGGGTGCAGCCAGAAGAACGGCCAGGGGCACACTCCAGCTTTCGTAGAGTGCAGCAAGACAAAGGAAAACCACTAAAAGCGCTATGCCAAACAAGAATGGCGTCTGCTTTTCTGCCATGCGCTCCTGCAGAGAAAGGCCTGTCCAGGCATGGGCAAAACCTTGTGGCAGTTTGGCGGCTTCCTCCTCCACGGCCTGCATGGCCTCTGCTGAGCTCCAGTGCGGGGCGGCTTCTCCTTCGATAGTGAGAGAGGGAAGGCCCTGATAGCGGGTGAGCCTGGGCGGGGCCAAAACGGATTCAACCGTAAGGAAACTGGAAAATGCGACCATTTCGCCTGAGGCGTTACGGACATAATATCGGGCAAAATCGTCGGCGCCGCTGCGTGCGGCTGGCTCCGCCTGCTGGTAGACTTTTTTGGTGCGCCCTCTGTCGCTGAAGTCGTTGATGTATTCACCTGCCCAATAGGCATTGATGGCGGCATTGATCTCGCTTCTGGAAAGAGCCATGGCCCCGGCCTTGTCGGTGTCGATGCGCAGATTATACTGCTCTGTGTCCTCCATGCCGCTGAAGCGTACTGCCGTGACTTCAGGCCTGTGCGCTATGGCTGAAAGGAAGCCGTCCTTGGCACGCAGGAGCGCTGCATGGCCCTGTCCTGATCGATCGAGGATTTCAAGGTCAAAGCCAGCATAATTGCCCAGTTCCATGATGGCAGGGGGCGTCAGCACAAAAATCTGGGCTTCCGGCATCTTGGCAAAATGGGCCGTAAGGCGTTCGCTGAGAGCGAAGGCACTTTGCCCGTGCCCACGCAAGCTCCAATCCCTGAGTTGCAGGTAAACCATGCCTGTGTTCTGTCCTGAGCCACTCATGCCCCAGCCTGAAATCGTCATGACGTTTTGTACGGCCTCTTTTTCCTCTTGGCGCAGATAGCGATCGATTTCAGCCAGAACCTTGTCGGTACGCTCAAGCGAAGCTCCGGGCGGCAGCTGCACATCGATGCTGAGCATGCCCTGATCCTCATCGGGCAGAAAGGCCTTAGGCAGGATGGTGAAGAGCATGGCACAGAGACTTGCCATGAGCAGAAAAGCCCAGAGCCAGGGGCGGGGATGACGCAGAACCTTCCTGATGCTCAGCGCGTATTTGCGGGAAAGTCTGTCGAACCACAGCCAGAAAGGTGTCGGTCCTTTTGTGTTTGGCTTAAGCAGGCCTGCGCAGAGCGTCGGCGTGAGAATGATGGCCACAAGCACCGATAGCACCATGGCCGAGACAAGGGTCAGGGAAAACTGCCGGTAGATGATGCCCGTTGAGCCGGAAAGAAAGGCCAGGGGCAGAAAGACAGCGCCAATGACAGCAGCCACGCCGATCAGTGCCCCGTAAATCTGGCGCAGACTTTTTTCTGCCGCAGCAAGAGGCGAAAGCTTTTCTGTGCGCATCAGCCTTTCCACATTCTCCACCACCACAATGGCGTCATCCACCAGAAGGCCGATGGAGAGAACCATGCCAAAGAGGGTAAGGGTATTCAGGGAAAAGCCCAGTACTGACAAAACGGCAAGTACGCCCAGAAGGACGACGGGCACGGCAATGGCCGGGATGCAGGTAGTGCGCAGGTTTCCCAGAAAGAGGAAGATGACGCCGATCACAAGCAGAAGCGCTTCGGCAAGAGTGCGGGCCACGGAGAGCAGAGCATTTTCCACGATCGGCGCACGGTCATCGGCGCAGGCGTAGGTGAGGTGTTCGGGAAAAAAACGGGCCAGATGGGTCAGTTCCGTTTTGATGGCCCTGGTCGTTTCGAGAATGTTCGCGCCACTTGCCAGCTTGAAGGCCAGGCCAACGCCGGGATGACCATTGAAAAGCGTGTGGCCGAAAAAGCTCTCCTCGTTGAGTTCCACTCGTGCCACATCACCAAGACGCAGTACATGACCGCCGGAATCTGTCCGCAAGACAATGTGCTGAAAGTCTTCCACGCTTTGCAGACGCGAGGCGGCGTTGACGGTCACGGCAATGGCCTGTCCAGGCGGGGCCGGAGCGGCACCCACCTGACCGGCGGGAACTATGGCGTTCTGTTCGCGGACAGCGGCTGAGATATCGCTGGGATTCAGGGAAAACTGACGCATTTTCTCCGGATCCAGCCAGATGCGCATGGCATTTTGTCCGGCGTAGAAGGTCGTGGAGCCGACACCCTGCACACGGCTCAGGGGATCCAGAAGTGCGCTGGCAACATAATCGGCGATCTCGTTTTCACGCAGACTGTCGTTATCAGCGTAGAAGGCTATGAGCAGGAATTCGTTCTCCACGCTTTTATAGCTGGCAAGGCCCTGGCGTTGCACGCTTTCAGGCAACTGCGGCATGGCCTGCTGCAATTTGTTCTGCACCTGCACCTGAGCGGTATCAGGATCTGTGCCTGCCGCAAAAGTGAAGAAGATTTCCACATTGCCTGAGGCATCACTGGTTGAGCGCATATAGAGGAGATTGTCGAGCCCCTTCATCTGCTGCTCGATGACCTGGGTTACGCTCTCATCCACAACTGCGGCTGTAGCTCCGGGATATTGTGCGTACAGACCGATCTGCGGCAGGGCGATGTCGGGATACTGGGCAATGGGCAGGGTGGGGAGAGCCAGGACTCCGGCCAGCATGACCAGAAGAGCGAGAACACAGGCAAAGACAGGCCGTTTGAGGAAAAAATCCGCCATAGCTAGGGGGTCTCCGACAAAGGCTCGATTTCTTCGCCTTTGACCTTCTGTTCCGGGACGACGTTCTGCAAGCCGCTGACGAGATAGATCTCGCCTGAGGATAGTCCTGCCTCAATGATCCAGCGCGAGCCGATGCGTCGACCCAGACGGACATAGCGGCGTTCCAGGCTGAAGAGGCCGTCTGCTCTTGGCGTAAGTACGCAGAGATAATGTCTGCCGGTTGTGTCAAGCAGCACACTGGCCTGGGGTACAAGCAGACACTGCTCCCGTACGCCTTCCTCAACCAGAGCCGTCACATACATGCCGGGAAGGAGCAGTCCGTCAGGATTGTCAAAGGCTACACGCAGCAGAATGCCGCCTGTACTCTGGCGCACGGCCTGTTCGGAAAAAAGCAGGCTACCCTTGATTGGCGTTTTGTCCGCATTTGTGTTGAGTGCCGTATAGGGGGAGCCATCTTCGAGGATCAGGCTCACCGCAAAGGTTTTTCCCCGGCTCAGCCGACCTTCGGCCAGAGCCCGCCTTAGTCGTAAGGCTTCGACACTTGACTGGGTGAGATCCACATAGACGCGTTCGGTCTGCCAGATGACGGCCAGGGCCGTTGGCTGGTGCGCTGTGACCAGGGCCCCTGGCGTCACGGAGGATTTGCCAATGCGACCTGAGATAGGCGCACGCAGCGTAGTGTAGGCCAGATTGATGGCGGCCGTCTCCAAGGCGGCTTTGGCCCTGGCAATACGTGCTTTGGCCTGGGCGTGTTCAGAAATGGCGTTGTCGAGATCCTGCCGGCTGACAGCATTTTCCTTTGACAGAGAGCGGCGGCGTTTTTCCTGATTGGCAAGTGCCGTGATTGCGGCTTCAGCCTCCGCAAGTTCGGCCTGAGCTGTATGCCAGGCCGCCTGATAACGGGCGGCATCGATTTGATAGAGCACCTGTCCCTTCTGGACCAGAGCACCTTCCTCAAAGAGACGTTCCTGAATGATACCGTCAACCTGCGGTCTCACTTCGGACATTTCCAGGGCGGCCACCCGACCCGGCAGACGTGTGGTCAGCACAATGCGCTCTGGCCTGGCTACGGCATAGCGCACCAAGGCTCTTTCGTCTTCGGTCTTTTCTGCTTTTTCGCAGGCCAGGACGGAGAGGCAAAGGAGCAGGATCAAAAAGCCGAAAAGGCTTTGGCGTAGAGAAGGCATGGAGTGTCCGTAGCTGAAAATTCTGTCTGGGCCTTTGGGCAAAGACTGAAAAGTCGTGAGGCAAGAGGCTTGGTCGTCAAGCTGGCAATTCACGGCTTTTCTTCCGCTGTCTCGGCACAGAACTCAAGATAGGCCCTATTGCGTCCGCAGTATTTGCGGGAGACAAAACGCCAGCCAAAGCGCGCCGAGAGTCTGCGGGTTAATTCCAGGCCCAGCCCGAATCCCACGCTTTTTTCTTCAGGATTTCCCTGGGCAATGAAATTGGTCACTTCAAGAGCGGCGCCTTGCTGTTTGATGTGGATGACGCCTTTGAGGGTGTGCTGAAAGGCATTGCGGATAATATTGCCGACAACAATTTCTGCTGCCCCGGCCTGCAGAGTGAGCGGAAAAGCCTGCGTTTCCACAACATATTCCACTTGTCTGTGACGGTAGTGCTGAACGGCATCAGCCACCACGTTGCGCACAAGCTTTTCAAGATCAAGCGTTGCGATTTGGGGTTTGTCGTCCGGATTGCGGCTCAGCCAGAGCAGCGTTTCTACAACGTTGATCATCGTGCTGCTTGCTCTGTCGAGGCGCTGCAGAGCGCGTTGTTCCCGGGCGGGATCCCTGCGTCCCTTCTCAAGCATTTTGCTCAGGCATTCCGTGGAGGCCCGCACAACACTGATGGGTGTTCGCAGCTCATGGCTGCTGTATTTGAGAAAAAGGCGTTCGTGCTCCACAGCTTTGCGCTCGGACAGCAGGTTGCTGCGGATGCGAAGAGCCAGATCGTTCAGCTCCGGATAGCAGAAATCGGGAATTGGCAGGGCACGATTGTGGGCTTCGGGAGAAATGGCCCATTGGGATAAGGCGGACATGGGACGTGTGACTTTTTTCATCAGCCGGTGGGAAAAGACGAGCAGGGCGAATATTGAGACCAGGCTCATCAGCAGAACCACACTGAGGGTTTCGCGCAGAGGCAGGTCCACCTCGTCGTAGGATGAGATCTGCCGGAGATAGAACCTGCGGCCATCCACAAGCAGATGAAGCACAAAGGTGATTTCCCGGGGAGCAGACAACCAGCCTTCGTCCTTGGACAACTGATAGAGTTTGCCAGCCTGAGGCACGGGGATCTGCTCCCGTATCTCAGCTGGCATGAATTCCCAGCGGGTGGCAATCTCCGCCTCTCGCCAGATATGTAATCCGTCCTGGATATCCTTGTGCCTTGCGGCAAATTCCAAAGCTGTGTGTTTGAGATTTGCCTCCATGACAGCGTCGAGGCCTTTTTCAACAAAGACGAGGCTTAATATGGCGTAGCCTGCGATGGGCAAAAGGGAAATGCCAAGTATGGAACCGATCAGAAACCAGGATAGTCGTATTTTTTTGGGCATCAGTCCTCCCTGCGCAGTGCTATTCCCTGTCCAGGCAGGGTGTGCAGAAGATGCGTTGTGAAAGGCTCGTCAATGCTCTTGCGCAGATGGAACAAATGCACTTTGAGACTATTGCTGTCAGGTGGATTATCGCCCCAGACTTCGATAAGCAGCTCTTGTCTGCTGACTACATCGGGGGAATGGCGGAGAAGCACATGGAGAATTTTCCACTCGATGGGACGCAGGTGCAGAACATGCCCCTGACGTAGCACGGTGTGCGCTTTGACGTCCATTTCCAGATCGTCACAGCGCAGGACACTGACCTGGCCGCTTCGTCGCAGGACGAGAACCCGCAGTCGAGCCACGAGTTCCGGCATGGCGAAGGGTTTGACAAGATAGTCGTCAGTTCCGGCAGCAAAGCCGGCCAATTTGTCCTTCAACTGATCCAGTGCCGTCAGCATGAGCACGGGGGTGTCCATGCCCTGGCTTCTGAGTTGTTTGCAGACGTTCAATCCATCCATGCCAGGGAGATTGAGATCAAGGATAATGGCGTCGAAAGGCTGCACGCTGGCAGCTGAAACAGCCAGATTCAGGCCTTCTAAGCCGGTTCGGGCATAATCGCAGGTCAGGGATTCCAGTTCAAGATAGTCGATGATCGCAGCCGCGAGATCTTCGTCGTCTTCAACGAGCAGAATATGGGGCATAACGTATCCGGAGGCTTGAGGCAGCAGGTAGGGGTTGATGCGGCAGGATGCCGTGGAACCTGCCAATTTTGGTGTGCAGGAGCTTTTCAGGTGCAGATTTGCACCGACAAAGCTCGTTGCCACCAGGCCAAGGAAAATGCGGAGAGATCTGCGTCCTACTCCCCACGTCAGGACAAACCCCTCCGCATCCATAAGCAAGCCCGTGTGACCTGGTCCAAAAAACGGGCTGGGCCGGGCAAAGATGCCCTGGGGGAGAGTAGACACTGCACGGTTAAAAATGGGTTAAAAAGAAGAAGCGTAATGCATGAAGTCTAGCAAAAACACGTTCGTGTGAAGGTGACGCAAGAAGCACTGAACTTTTGGGCAGAATCCCCCCTCATGACAAAAAAGCGTGCTTGGAGCACGCTGAGCGCATTGGTTAAGGCCATATTTTTGCGGTGCTGAGGCATAAGCAGCCAGGATGTGTCCCTTTGGGCAGAGGGCAGGATCGGCAGAGGAAATTGCCCGTGATTTTTTTTGGGCTTTCCCCCTAAAGTTCACTAAAGATTGGCCGATAGAGCCTGTATGAGCCCCCAGAGGCATGGAAGCCTTACGGGTCTCATACCTTCTTCCTCATTGCCACAATCCATAACCAGGGAGGGTTATCGTATGGCAACATCTTCTTCTGGTCTCGTAGAAAATACGGATTTTGCCGCTGAGCTTTTGCTCAATAAAGTGATGAATGGTCAGTACCGTGCGGAAAGCGGTAAGACTCTGACCATGGCAGGTCGTATTAACGCAGCCAATCTTGACGCCACAGCCAAAACCTATAACGTCAGCGCCGAAAATATCCAGAAGGGTTCTGTGATCGCCGATGCCACGCAGGATGCCCTGACAGAAATGATTGCCCTGGCCAAAAAAGTGCAGGAAGCAAGTCTGGTAACCACGGATGCGAATGCCTTGAGTAAGCTTGGAACGGAATTTTCCAATCAGTTCGCGGCGTTGTACGATACTGAAGTTGAGGGCGTGAGTGTTCTTCAGGGTACGACGGGCGTGGATCTTGGACTTGGGGGAAGTGTCTCGGTCGGGGTTTCGGGAGATACTGATCTTAATGCTCTTTCCACTGCCATTGGCACCATGGCCGGAGGCGGCACTATTTCGCAGAATCTCGACGATATCATCGCCCATCTCTATGTGACCGTGGCTACGGAAGGCTCCAAAGCCAGCCTTTTGGGCAATCGCTATGATACCCTGAACGATCTGGCCGCCAACTACAAAGTCGCTTCCGATAATCAGGCTGTGACTGAAGGCGGTTCTCCCACTTCGCTCTTGAATAATCTGCTCTAAAGTGCTCTGACAGCTTTTTTGGGTCCCGGGAAGTTTTCTTTCCGGGGCTTTTTTTGTGCCCGGAGAACTTAGAGGACAAGCTGGCGTTTTTGCTCATCCACCACCAGAACGACACTCTTAACCGGTATGCGTCCATGGGCATAGGGCTCAAGATAGCCTTGGGCCACAATCTGTTCTTCTCCTTCTCTTCGTTTGGCAGGAATGTCACGGGCGCAATGCGCTATTTTGAATTCTATGACAACAATGCTGCGGGCGCTTTCGATGACCACATCACTTCGGCCGTGGCATGTCGGCATTTCTCCGTGCGCTTGCAGACCACAGCCGCGCAGCAGCATCAAAAAAAGCGATCGGTAGAAGGATTCCCCGCGCATTTTTTTTGTGCCGTTGCGGCCTTCAAAGAAATCGTGATACGGCAAGCTTGCTACTGCGGCATTGTACTCACGCAGCACCGTTTCCCAGTCGTCAGTATGCAGTGCCTGCCAGAGCCTGCGGCCGACATCTCGGAAATGGGCAATTTGATAAATACTCGTTAAATACATTTCGGAAAGCGCGCCTAAAACTTCTTGATTTGGATAATCGAGAATGAGTGCATCGTCCGTTCTTTGTACAATGGTCAAATAACCAGATTGATAGAGAAAACTTTCTGGTTTGGCCTCTTCGATTTCTTGGGTCGTCATACTTGACAAACTAACTTTTATTAAATGATAGTTTTCTGGAGATTCGATACCTTTATCTTTAAAATAATTTTCAATAAAAGATACAGATCCAGATTCATACCAGAAGTTGGAAAAGTGATATTCGCAAAAGAAATTTAGCAACGAGAAAGGGTTGTAGACTTTAGTTTGTCCATCAAAAGAAAAGCCATCATAATAGCGACGAATTTTATCGAGTAAGGCTTGCCGTGAAGGAGCTACGTGCTGCGCTAAGGCTGCATCAAGAAAAGGTGAAAAATACTTTTCTAATTCATCTTGGCTGTAGCCGGTCAGTGTGCTATATTTTTTATACATTGAAATGTCGATGAGATTATTAACAGCTGAAAAAATACCAGTTTTTGTAAATTTAGAGATGCCAGTAATGAAAAGAAAACGGATACAATCTTGGCTGCCTTTAAGGACCTGATAGAATTGTCGAAGTATAGTCCGAAATTGGGAAATTTTGACGGGGTTAGGCAGATTATCGAGGATGGGGGCGTCATATTCATCGATCAGGATAACGAGAGGGGCAGAACGTTGGCTGACTTCTTCAAGAAGCGTATCGAAGGTTTCGGCACTCGATGTTTCAGCCGTTAGCTTTACCTGCTGTTCCCGGGCAAAAGCCACAAGCTTGCGATTGATCCAGTTGTTCAGGGCTTGAGAAGAGCCCGTGCTGTCGAATTTGCTGAAATCGAGGGAAAGAATGGGGGCGATCTGTCTGGCCTGTTCCCGCACCCAATTTTCTGCCTGCAGACCGGAAAACAGAGGATAATCCCCTTTGAACATGGAACGAAGCGTGGAGATGGTCAGCGATTTGCCAAAGCGTCTGGGACGGGCCAGAAAGACATATCTGCCGTCTCCGATCAGCTGCTGCAAAAGACCTGTTTTGTCCACATAGAGACGCTTGTCTGAACGAAGATTGGGAAAACTCGATTCCCCGATGGGGAGGGAAGGAAGCGGCAACGCTTCTTCTGATGCGTCGCTGGTCTTTTGGGGGAGTCCGTCAAGCATTTCTGTTCCTTGATTGCAGGGGCGCCAATTGGACGAAACGAAAACCTGAGCTTCTGGCCGAAAATCCATTTTCTGAGCGGATAGTAGCTTAGAGAGCACAAAGCGTCGAGGCTGGGAATGCTTTGACAACTGAAGTGGCAGAGGCGAAGCTGCGTTTTCTCAGGCTTGGAGAGTCTGCGCGTCTTTGTGCACGCGCTTGTCGTAGATTTGCAAAAAAGCGTCTTCAAGGTGCCGGGTAAAGCCCTGAACGTCGAGCAGGGGAGAGGTGCGCAGGCGTTCCCGCAGGCTACCCCGCAAAAGAGTCAGAAGGCGCAGATCATCGCCCAGCTGGCTTGCGATGTTGATGTAGTGTTCAGTATTGCGGGCGCACAATTCCTGCAAATCCAACTGTTCAAGGAAGGCATAGCCCTGACGGCCAACGACATACTGGCCTTTCAGAGTCACCACAGGTACGCCCATCCAGAGCGCATTGCAGGTGGTGATGCCGCCTGAGAAGGGAAAGGTATCCAGAGCAATATCCACATCGTGATATTCGGCCAGCATTGTCTGATGGGCACTCCAGCCTCTGAGTTCAATGCGCTCGCGTGCAATCTTTCGCCGTTCAAAGGCCAGAAAGATGCGTTCGCGCATGGCCGGATCGTGGAAGGTTTTCCATTTGAGCAGAAGATGGGCGTCTTTTTGCTTCTGAAGGATTCTGGCCCAGATATCCAGTAGCTGGGGATTGAGTTTTGTGGTGTTGTTGAAGCAGCCGTAGGTCAGATAGCCATTTTTCAGACGCGGGGGGATGGGATCGACATTGGGTTCTTCGGATATGGGCTGATAGCAGAAGCGGACTACGGGCAGACGGACTATGGGTTCGACGAATTCGTTTTCCGTTCCTTCAGGCGCATGCCAGGGATCAAGAAGCACGGCATCCAAACAGTCCAGGCCTGTAGTTGCCCAGTAGCCAAGCCAGCTGATCATGGCCGGGGCAGGTTGTCGGGCAAAGACCGCCAGGCGGTTGTCCGAAGTGAAACCCGAGACATCCACCAGAAGGTCGATGGCGTCGTCACGGATCATGGCCTCAAAAGCGTCATCATCGAGTTTGGCCACATGCCTCAGGCTGCAGTAGGGAGCGAGAAACTGAAGAATGGGATTATTATTGTTTTTCCCTGAATTGTAGGCAAAAACCGTGAAACGTCTGCGATCGTGACAGGGAATGATGCCTCGCAAAAAAAGGCCCACAGGGTGAATCTTGAGATCGCCGGAAACATAGCCGACTCTGAGGGGCCGGCCGTTCAGCGCCTGGGCTGGAGGCCTGTGGATTACAGCAGGGCGCACCATCCTGGCCCAGCATTTGGCCAGGGCCTTTTGTTTTTTTGGATTTTTGAGAGGATCATAGCTTGCGTGGAAGAGCAGATAGAGGAGAATTTCTTGGCTTTTGGGGAAAATGTGGAGCAGCTGACGGTCGATGCGCTCAGTCAGATCATGGCAGGCGGCTTCGGCTGCAATGGCGCCCAAAAGGTAGAGGGCGCTTTTTTTGGCGACAATGTCCTGCAGGGTATTGCCTTTGGCGTGAGCTATGGCTTGATTGCAGGTTGTCTCGGCATCGGACAGATAGCCCATCTCATTGAGAAGTTCCGCCAGAGCGATGAGGCAGAAAGGATTGTGAGCGACAGGCTCAGACGAGGCAAGAGTAAGAGCCTCGAGGCGAGCTTCAGCAAAAAGATGCCGGGCGGAGAGGTCATTGAGGTGTGTAAGGTTATCGCGAAAAGGCTCTTGTTCAAGCGATGCGAGCAAGGCCCTGGCTTGTGCGGCTTGTGGCGTTTGGGGCATGATTGCTTCCCTTGTCCCAAGACTCAGAGAGAAAAAAATGGCAATGAACTCAAGCTATTGTGTCGTTTCCGTGCTTGTCAGGGCAGTATTGTTTGCCTTAAGAGCCAGCTTCGCAATGCTTCATTGTCTTTTGAGCAAAAAGAGGAAACGACCTGGTCGACTCTGAAAAACGCTCATTGCCTGATTGTACTGGAAATTCTTGCGCTCCAGACGCTCACTGGAGGAGGGAGCATTGCAAATCATCTGACGGGATGTTACGCATCATACCTGCTTTTCCAGCAAAGGGATCATGCCAGAAGCTCTTGCTGACTCCTTCACATAAGCTATGAGCCGCCTGCAAGGCTTGCCGGACTTTGTCTGTTGAAGCAACCTTTTTTTCTTCCTGGACATTGACAATAAGTCATAAAATATAGTCATTTTACGGGCAAAAAAATTTCGGATTAGCTTATGCTGACATTGTGTCTCTTACTTTCGATCACTGGTCAAAAGAATCAAAACAACATTGTCCGTGCAAACATGTTGTTGAAATCGCTTGCCAAATTTAGTCAAGAAGATTTGCCTGTCTATCTTGTTAGCCCAGGAAATACACTAAATTATATTAAATCAAAGCTCAAGACTTATAAAAATTTACAATATACATTTATATCTGACGAAGATATCATGCCTGAGATTGGTAAGTATCGCCATGTTAACTCGTGGTATATACAGCAAGTTTTAAAACTTTTGGTGAATAAAATTGTCGATACTGAATTTTATATGTTGTTTGATGCTGACGTCCTGTGCTGCCGTGAGTTTTCGAGCAGCTCGTTTATTACCAATCACCGATCCTATGTTTCCTATATCAAGGCAAAAAACTGCTTTGATTGGACACGCGGATCGGCCATGCTGCTGAGACTCAAAGAAACGGAGCCTGAGGACCTGATCATGGGGGTCACCCCGAACATTTTTGCCAAGGAGATTGCCGGCGGAGTCCTTGCGCAGCTTGAACAGACCTACCGCTGTCGGCCAGAGCATTTTCTCCTGGAGCATACCGAGACCCACTGGTCGGAATATACGCTCTACTATCTCTATGCCAGGGCGAGCGGGCTCTTTCCAAAAAAGCATATCGACTTTCTGGATCCCAGGGAAAGGTATCCCGCCAATTATCTTCTTTCGGACTATTCTCTGTGGAGAAAGAGCAGAAGTCAGGATCTGGAAGGGCTGGATCTGACGAAAATCAGGCAGGAACCAGGCTATTTTCTCGTTGTGCAGTCAACGTCACCCTTAAGCATGGAAGCCATAGGCAGAAAGTTTGCGCCGTTTTTGTGCTGAAACCTGCCCTTGGCATGGACAGAATTTCGCTCATCTTAGGCGTCTGCTGGCCAAGAAATGACGATTTCAGGTGATTCTGGCGGGAAATGTCTGAGGCTATTTTTTTTGACTGGCTTAAAAGCCCTTGAGCTTGAGCTCACGGTAATGGTCACAGCCGTCCTGCTGGCCATGGTCACAGGCCAGACCGTACCAGTTTTTTGCTAAAGCGTAGTCCTGTTTAACGCCTAAGCCATTGGCATACATATAGGCCAGATGGAGCTCTGCCTTGGCATCTCCCAGTCTGGCCGCCTTCTCAAACCATTCTTTGGCCTTGTGGTAGTCGCGGCTTCCGCCTTGGCCATTGGCATAGATCTGACCAAGAGCGATCTGAGCTTTCGTGTAACCCTGCTGGGCTGAGCGTTCATACCAGGCCTTGGCCACGTTGATGTCTTGAGCAACGCCTGTGCCCTTGGCGAACATCAGTCCCATATTGTACTGGGCCATGGCATCACCCTGCAAGGCGGCCTTTTCATACCAGAGTCGGGCTTTACTGTAATCCTTGGGTACAGCGATGCCCGTATGGTACATATAGCCAAGATTGACCTGCGCTCCGAGATCACCCTGCAGAGCGGCTTTCTCATACCACTGTCGTGCTTTGTGCAAATCCTGTTCAGTGCCAAGCCCCTTGGCGTACATGATGCCAAGATTGTACTGGCCCTGGGCATAGCCCTGTTGGGCTGATTTTTCGAACCAGGCAAAGGCTTTCTTGTAGTCGACATTGACGCCCACACCTTCAAAGTAGCGGGAGCCCATTTCAACCTGAGCCTTGGGATTGCCTATCTCTGCCCAGAGACTGTGCAGAAGATCACTGTATCTGCCGGGCAAAAGCAGAGCCAGGCTCGCTGCGACGAAGCAGAGAATGAAAAGTATGGCCAATGCTTTTTTCATGATAGAGGCTGTATGAAAAGCGTTGAAGCTCTTTGCCGTCAGATTCCGGAACACGTTACGCGAGCTAGCTTAGAGAAAGGCCCTGACCTCGCGGCAGGTAAAGACGGGGCCGTCCGTGCAGACATAGCGGCTCCCCACATTGCAGCGGCCGCAGATGCCGATGCCGCATTTCATGCGCCGTTCAAGGGTTGTGACAATATTTTCTTCGGCAAAGCCCAGATTGAGCAGGGTCTCAACCGTGTATTTGATCATGATGGGTGGCCCGCAGAGCACAGCCAGGCTGTTTTGGGGACTTGGGGCAAGCTCTTTGAGGACCTCGGGAACCATGCCCACTTTGTGGGGCCAGTCAGAGTCAGCCTTGTCTACACAGAGGCAGCAGGCAAGGTCTTTGTGCTTGAGCCAATCCGCCAGTTCATATTGATAGCTCATGTCTTTGGGGGTTCGTGCACCATAGAGCAGGCTGATCTGTCCGTAGTCGGAGGCCCGTTCAAGCAGGTGCAGCATAATGGTGCGGACAGGCGCCATACCGATGCCGCCGCCGATCAGGACGATATTTTTGCCGAGCCAGTCCGCATAGGGAAAGAAATTGCCAAGAGGTGCCCGCACACCGATCAGCTCGCCGGCTGTCAGCCTGTGCAGGGCACGCGTCACTTCGCCCACTTCCATGATGGAAAACTGCAGATAGTCTTTCTGTGAAGGCGGCGAATTGATCACAAAGGTGGCTTCGCCCACGCCAAAAACCGAAAGCTGGGCCACCTGACCGGGTTCAAAATGAAAACGCTGCATAGCGTCTTCGCCTTCCAGCACAACGCGCAAGGTTTTGATGGTGGCGGTTTCCCGGATGACGTCAAGCACTCTGGCTGTTTGTGGCAGATAGGGATTGCCTGATGGCATGGGGCGGGGTGCAAGGCCCTTGAGCATACGCGGACTTGTTTTCGCAATGTCGGCCATCAGCTCGTCTCCTTTTCGTTTTGCTGGGCAGTCTTGGCATGGATCGCTTTCAGCACAATCTCCCGGATATCCAGGCCAACAGGACAATGCGTCACGCAGCGGCCGCAGCCGCTGCAGGAAAAGGATCCCCAGTTTTCAGGATAGCTTGAGAACTTGTGGCTTATGCGATTGCGCATGCGCTGCGCCTTGTCGGGGCGGGGATTGTGACCGCTGGCCTCTTCGGTGAACTGTTTGGCCATGCAGGTATCCCAGCTGCGCAGACGCACGCCTTGCTCGTTTTCGCCGTCAAGGCTTTCATCAGTGATGTTGAAACAGTAGCAGGTGGGGCAGAGATAGGTGCAGGCGCCGCAGGCAAGGCAGGCCTGGGTTGCCTGGCTCCAGAAAGCCTGGTCAGCAAAGATCTCGGCAAGCTTTTGAGGGGCCGTGGAGAGGTCCTGCACAGGGCTTAGGCTCTGCCAGGCAGCCTTTCTGGCCTTTGTGGCCTCCTGGCTTTTTTCGCCGGCCTCGGGCAGTTTACTGGCCAGAAGCAGCTCTTTGCCCTTGTCGGTGATGCCCTGCAGCACAAAGCCCTCGGCAATTTCTGTCATGAGGATATCCGAGCCTTCAGGCGAGCTCGGACCTGCGCCGGTCCAGTGGCAGAAGCAGGTCGCACAGCCGCTTGGGCAGGTCAGGCTCACAACACAGAGGGCTTCGCGGCGTCTGGCATAATAGGGATCACGAAAGAGTCCCTGCAGAAAGGGCCGGTCCAGGATGGCAAAACCTCTGGCATCACAGGGCCTTGAGGCAAAGAGCAGGGTCGGTGTAAAAATCTCGTTGGCATCGAGCGTCAGACTCTGCTTTGCAGGTTCTGCGCTCTCTTTGTGCTTGCTATAGCGGAAGAGCACTTCTGATTGGGGCAGAACCAGATGTTTGGGAGCCACGGTGGCCTTCTCAAGAGAGATGGGCAGCCCTTTCTGCCAGGGTGCAAAGATCACGCTTTGCCGTACACCCGGCTCTTTTTGCGGGCAATAGACCGTATAGCCTGTCTGCACAAGCCCTTCCAGAAAATCGCCGATGGCCGTGTGGGCCAGAAATCGATCACTGCTCATTCCCAGCTCCTCTCGTGGATATGGGCTTCTTCCTGCGAATAGGTCAGAAGCGGCGGCACGGCCTTGGGGTCACATCCGGCCTGATAGCCGTCAAAGAGCTCCGAGACAATGCGGTTGAGGTGCGCACGCAGGGCAAAGATGGGAAGGCCCACGGGACAGTTGGCCTGGCACTCACCGCAGCCGGTACAGCGGCCGGCCAAGTGCAGGGCATGGATGATCTGAAAGAAGAATTTCTCCTTGACCGAAGCCTCGGCGCTCTGCCAGTGGGGCTCGCGGCTTTCGGCAATGCACTGATCGCGGCAGACGCACATCGGGCAGCTGTTACGGCAGGCATGGCAGAGGATACATCGCTCCATGCAGGCACGCCAGAAGCCCATGCGCTCCTGGAGATTCAGGCTGTCCAGGAAGGCCAGTTCCGGGGGAAGAGTCTGGCTGGCAGTCTGGCCCGAAAAGTCGCCAAAGCTTTGATCGGCAATGGCCGGGAGCTCACCCGGGCACTGTTCACAGCGGCTCTGCCTGAAGTCAGCTGTCTGAAAGACGCGTTCCTGGCCATCAACGCGCAGCCTGAGCGTTGTTTCCGTTAGCGTCAGGTCTTCCAGACGCTGATAGCGACCAAGGGCCTCTTCCAGACGCGGCAGGTCAAGCAGTCCCTGGCAGGGCAGGGCAAAGACCACAAGCTCTTCCCGGCTGATCAGTCCTTCCTGCAGAAGTTGAACCACGCTGCGCGCTTCACAGCTGCGTACAATAATGCCCACTTTTTGGCCTTTCAAGTCTGGCAGATAGCGAACGAGATTATTGTGGCAGGTGGCATCACAGCGCAGTTTCGTAAGATCGTCTTCAGAGCGGATAAAGAGCGGCACGCTGTGCAAAAGGTCACGGCCCTCCTGCCAGCCAAGCACACAGTCAAGCTCAGGCAGCTTGTCCGCGATGGCTTTTTTGAGCTGCTCGAGAAGCTCGGGGGAGATCACGCTGACGGGACCTTTGCTCTCTTGGGTCCAGCTGCAGGCTTTGGCCAGAGGCTCAACAGCCTCAAAACGGGGCGCTGGGCCAAGGGCGTGAATCTCTTCGGTAAAGCGGCTTACGACTTTTTGCCAGCGCTGACCTTCTGAGGCCGAAACCCAGGTATAACTGAAGCGTGCCGGATCAATGCCCAGAATCGGCAGAAAGCGCTTGAGGACCTCAAGGCGTCTGCGTGCGTAGAAATTGCCTGTGCCGTAGTGGCAGTCTCTTGGATGGCAGCCTGAAACAAGAACGCCGTCTGCGCCATTGAGCAGGGCTTTCAGCACAAAAAGCGGATCCACCCGGCCTGAGCAGGGCACACGGATGATACGCAGATCAGTGGGCTGGCTGGCACGGGCCACACCTGCTGTGTCAGCGCCGCCATAGGAACACCAGTTGCAGAGAAAGCCCACAATTCGCAGTTCGTTATTGGCTAGAGCCGGCATAGGGCATTGACCTCGGCTAAGATGTGATCGTCGGTTGCGTGGGCAAGCTGAATGGCTCCCTGAGGACAGGTGGCCGTGCAGAGGCCGCAGCCCTGGCACATGGTGGCAATGACTTCGGCTTTTTCTTCACCTTTGACCAGGCTGCTTTTGATGGCTCCGAAAGGACAGCAGCGCAGGCATTTGCCGCAGCCCACACAGCGTTTGGCCGTAACCTGGGCGATCTGGGGATTGCTGGCCAGGGTTTCTCTGGCAAAGAGCGTCAGGACCTTGGCTGCTGCGGCTGAGCCCTGTGCCACAGAGGCTGGAATGTCCTTGGCCCCCTGGCAGACGCCGGCCAGAAAGACACCAGCGGTATTGGTTTCAACAGGCTTGAGCTTGACGTGGCTTTCAAGGAAAAAGCCATAGGCGTCATAGGAAATGCGCAGTTTTTCCGCAAGTTCCCGGGCACCGCGGCTCGCTTCAATGCCAACGGCCAGCACCACAAGATCCGCCTTGATTTCGACAGGGCGGCCCAGGAGCGTATCCATGCCGAGCACGGTAAGCTGGCCCTGGCCATCGGGAAAGATCTGGGAGACGCGGCCGCGGATATAGTGCGTACCGTATTCCTCCTGCGCCCTGCGCGTGAATTCATCGTACATTTTGCCGGGCGCGCGGATGTCCATGTAGAAGACATAGGACTGTGAGTCCTGAATATGGTCCTTGGTCAGAATGGCCTGCTTGGCCGTATACATGCAACAGAAGCCCGAGCAGTAGGGCCGGCCGATGGCGGGGTCGCGTGAGCCCACACACTGCACAAAGACCACGCTTTTGGGTTCCTTGCCATCGGAGGGCCGGACAATGTGGCCGCCTGTGGGGCCTGAGGCATTCATCAGGCGTTCATAGGCGAGCGAGGTGATCACATCGGGATAGCGGCCGTGGCCGTACTGGCCGTAGATTGTCCAGTCCATCAGATCATAGCCTGTGGCCACCACAATGCTGCCCACATTTTCTGTGACAAAACTGTCTTCCATGGCAAAATCAATGGCGCCGGTCGGGCAGACCTTGGCGCAGACAGCGCATTTTTTGCCGTTCAGCTGGCGACAGAAGTCCTTATTGATGACAGCTTTTTTGGGAATGGCCTGGGGAAAAGCGATGGTGATGGCCGTGGTTGGGGCTATGCCTTCGTTGAAGTGGTCATAGGACTTTTTGGAAGGGCATTTCTCCGTGCAGGTGCCGCAACCTGTGCATTTGCTCCAGTCAACATAGGTTGTCCGTTGACGGATAGAGACGCTGAAATTGCCCACATAGCCTGAAATGGCTTCGATTTCGGCGTGGGCGTAAAGCGTGATCAAAGGATGCTGGGCCACATCGACCATCTTGGGACCCAGGATACAGGCTGAACAGTCCACCGTGGGAAAGGTCTTGTCGAGCTTGGCCATCTTGCCGCCAATGGTTGCCTCGCGCTCCACCAGAACCACCGGAATGCCGCCATCGGCACAGTCAAGCGCGGCCTGAATGCCGGCCACGCCGCCGCCGATGATCAAAACACGGCGCGTGATGGGAAATTCCTGTGCCTGCAGGGGGCGATTATGGCGCAGCTTTTCCACGGCCAGGCGTACGAGTTCCGTGGCTTTCCGGGTATTGGCCTCAATATCCCGTCCAATCCAGGAGACGTGCTCGCGGATATTGGCCATTTCAAACATATAGGGATTAAGGCCAGCTCGCTCCACCGTTTTGCGGAAGGTGGGCTCGTGCATGCGCGGCGAACACGATGCCACAACCACACCGTCGAGCTTGTGGCTGTGGATGGCCTCTTCAATGGCTGCCTGGCCAGGTTCGGCACAGGTGTACATGGGATCTGTGGCATAGACCACGTCGGGGAAGAGGGCAGCCTTGGCAGCCACCTGGGCACAGTCCACCGTGCCTGCGATATTGCTGCCGCAATGACAGATGAAGACACCGATTCTCATTCTGACACCTCGCTGCTTGGAGCTTCTGAAGCAAGCGGAGCCTGCTTGGGCGTGAGTTTCGCAAGAAGCCCGTCCATGGGCACAACGAGTTTGGCAAGACCGAGATCCTCTGGGCTTAAACCAAGGGCCAGGCCAAGGATTTGTGTATAGTAGGGCGCAGGCAGAGCAAATCTGCGGCCCATGGCTTTTTCGGCCTGAGCCTGTCTGAGATCGAGATTCATCTGACAGAGGGGGCAGCAGGTGACAATGGCGTCGGCTCCAAGATTGGCGGCAAGTTCAAGAATACGACCGCTGTTTTTCGCTGTCAGGGGACGTTGGGGAATGCCGAACGCTGCCCCGCAGCAGGCGGTTTTTAAGGGAAAATCGAGCATTTCAGCGCCCAGGGCCGTCAGCATGCGTTCCATGAGCATCGGATTCTCAGGGTCTTCAAACTGCATCAACTCGGCTGGACGGCTCATCAGGCAGCCATAGTAGGCTACAAGCTTCAGTCCCTTGAGGGAAAGCTTGGCTTTCTGAGCCAGCTCGTCCAAGGAGACAAGTTCCGCCATGGCCTGCATGACTGACGTGGTTTTGGGCAGAGTCTCGGCGCACGGGGCATCAAGCAGGGCATTGACCTTTTGGCGGAAGCTCGCATCCTCAAGGCGTTTGCTTGTGGCCTTAAGATTGCTCAGGCAGCTTGGGCAGGGGGTTGCCAGAAGATCTGCGCCTGCCCTGGCCGCGAGATCGAGATTGCGTGCGCAGAGAGCTGAAGAGAGGAGACTGCTCACAGCATGGGCGGGCGTTGAACCACAGCAGTTCCAGTCGGCAATTTCCTTGAGAGTTATGCCAAGAGCAGCCATTACGGCCTGCGTTGAGAGCTCGTAGTCCAGCGATGAGCCCTTGGCGGAACAGCCGGGAAAATAGGCTAGTTGCATGACGAAGCCTCCTTGTCCCGCTTGCTCTGAGCTTCACTTTCTGCAAATCGAGTAAAAATGCGTCCTACAGCTGCCCTGCCCGCATGCGTATGCGGCAGAAGGCCAAGCTTGGCCTTGGCCAGTGCCTGAGGCGCGAGATCCAGATCCGTGGTGAGGCGCAGGCTTCTGAGCATATAGAGCACCATGGTGCCGATCTCATAGGAACGACCAAAGGCCCTTAGGCAGTTCAAAAAGGAGAGCCAGAATTTTTCAACCACCGGCACTGTAATTTTGTTCTGCTGACGGGCAAGGTGGCGCAGCGTTTCCATAACACGTGCCACGTCAATGGCATTGGGACAACGCAAAGAACAGGTGGCACAGCCAAGACAGAGCCAGAGGCTTTTGGCGCTCAAGGCCAGGTCCTCCTGATTGAGTTGAACAGCGCGCATGATCTGATTGACCTGCAGATCATAGGCAAAGGCTGCAGGACAGCCGGCAGAGCAATTGCCGCACTGATAGCAGGTATGAATGGCCTGCTGACTGAGTGCGGCGACTTTCTGGGAAAAGTTTGGAGCGTTGCTGTCTTTGGTTGGTAGAGCAGAATTGAGGCAAAGAGTTTTGTTCATCATGCTTTCAGCAGAGGTTTTGGCCCAAAGACCAGAAAAAAAGCTGCCTCCTGGGCCATTTGTACCCGTATCGCAGTCATCAATCAAGGCCAGATTTTGCGGGGCTTTGGCAGCCTTGGTGTAAGCGGCAAAGGCTGTGCAGGAGCCGTTGGCTGATCGCTCGGTACCAACTGTCTGGCCTTTTTAGCTCAGTACATCGTCTAAATACGATTTGAGAACAGCCAGAGAAGCATGAGGAGATCATCAATGTACGATATGAGCAGATTTCTCAAAGCACAACAAGCTGATTACCAGGCTGCTTTGCAGGAAATAAGAATGGGAAAAAAGCAAGGGCATTGGATGTGGTATATTTTCCCGCAGCTCAAGGGACTTGGTAGAAGCAGGATGGCTGAGGATTATGCCATCGCTGATTTGCAGGAAGCCAAGGCGTATTTAGAAAATCCTGTGCTGGCAAGCCGTATTCGAGAGCTTGCTAATGCCCTTCTTGCTCTTCCCACATCTGATCCTGTGCTGGTTTTTGGTCGCATTGATGCGTTAAAATTGCGTTCGTCTATGACGTTATTTGATCTTGCTTCTGAAGAAGAGCCATCGCTATTCAAAAAAGTTATAGAAAAGTTTTATAACTCTCAGGCTGATCAAAAAACGCTTGAGCTTTTAGACAAACAAAAATCTGACAATAAAGGCTGAGATCAAGCTGAAAACGAAGGCTGATAGTATAGAAAATAGTTATTCAGAGCATTTATTGAAAGTCTTTGGCGTCAGCAAGCTTGAAGATTTATCGGAAAATCAGCTCAAGGCTTGGCGTAATTGGCTGGAGCGTGACGAGGTGGACTAAGAGGATATGCGTAGAGCACAAGAAGCTTTGGGCAAAATGACTGAAGTTTATAAATAAGTATTGTATTTAAAGAGGTTGAAAAGTATCTAGTTAGTATAAGAGTATTATGGCTGTAATGCCATATAATAGAGATATGTTGAAAGCTTTTTTTGAAGCAAATAAGCTGGTAGTCGCCATGCTCAAGCTTGATTTTTTTTGTGAGGAATTGCCTGTTAAAGTTGAAACCATTGGATGCAGCATTGATGTTTCTTGCTTTCTTTTTGATAATTGATGCCAACGAGGAGTATCTTGTCTGAGCGGTCGGCAAGAGAGTCAGGATAGTGGCGTTGATGGATCTGTGCGATGGCTGCCTGGCAAGTCTTGTCCCATTTGAGTTCAACGAGCAGGATGGGCAGCGTGCAGTTAGGTCTTGGCAGGAAGACAAGATCGGCAAAGCCTTTGCCTGTAGGGAATTCGCGCACTATGGTGTAGTGTTCTCTGGCCGCATAGAAGGCCAGGGAGATA
>JAGADH010000035.1 GCA_017613715.1 Desulfovibrio sp.
CGCTTTTGGATCAGGTATGATCTCGTCAGCGACCCTCTTACCGGCGATAATGGTCGGTGCGGATACACCAGTTAATTCATGGAGTTCCTTGACGCTGCCGAACCCTAAACACTGACTGTATGATCCAAGAAATATCCTGCGTTGTCTTTCGTCAAGGAGGGTCATCATGACCCCGACGAACTGCTTTTCACATTCCTGCATTTTGCTGCCTCCAACTTCACAAAAAAAGCAGAGAAGTATTCGTGAGTCAGCATAGAAGAAATTATGAAAATTTTAAAGTTGTTTTCAGGCAGAGCCTAATCAGTAGAGATACCGCTTAAACGGCTCTTCTAAGGTGAGCATAGAAAAATTTCGGGAATTCAGGATAATGGGCAAAATAGCGCTCCATGCCAGGCAGAAGAAGTGGGTTGAAGCAGAGGCGCTTGGCGCTGTTTTTGATAAGAAGAACCATATTTTCTCTCCAGCCCAGCTCGCGCAGCGCTGTGTCCAGGGCGAGAAAGAGGTCCTCCTCAAAGACAAGATTGAGCAGACCACGCTGGGCTAGAAAATCATCCACAGCTATCCAGCTGCGGTCGACGTCCTGCTTATCAGGATAGTGGGCAGAAGTTGCAATAGATAAGATGGGGTTTTGGTCCATGTTCTCTCCATGTCTTGGTGATTGAGGTAGGTATTATCCCGCATCAGGGTTTTGGCTGTACGGGCTTGGTGAGACGTGCTTGTGAGAAAAGACCATTGATCTGCGATTGCGCTGGAATGCTTGAAGCATGAGAAGGCTGTGCAGGCAGACTGTGCTGGACAAGTACTCTGCTCCCTGCCTGAGCAAGGTTTTGGGCGTGGCTTTGCGCTTTCTGGAAGGCCGAGAGACCCATGGCATTGGCGCCTTCATTGCCCAGAGCTGCGATTTGCTGACCGAGCCAGCGCAGAATGCGGTCAGGCATTCTGGTGACGACTTCAAAGAGTTTCCAGGTAAGCAGGGTTATGGCTGCTGTGACGATCACAAAGAGAAAAAGGCAGCCCACAAGACCCAAACCTATGGGGTCGAGTCCTGCCTCGGCATCAATGAAGGGCACACAGAGGGCGCCGATGATGCTGCCTGTGGCGTGCATGACAAGCAGGCAGACAAAGACGGCAAGGACGAGCAGGCAGGGGCGCAGGAGTACGCCAAGGAGCAGCATATAGCCCTGGCGGGCATGCAGGCCGGCAAAACCCTCGCCTTCGGGCAGGGCATGGCCGATGAGCCAGATGGGAGCGGCAATGATGCTTTCCAGGGTCAAAACCACCCAGCCGGCTATGGCCGCAACCCAGATCAGAAAAGGGATGGCCGGAACCAGATAGGCCACAAAGGTGGAAAAAGCCCAGAGCGGCAGGAGAATGACCTTGAGGAAGAAGGATATGTCCTGAATCAGGGTCTTAAGCACGCTTTCACAGGCCTCGCCGCCGCCTGTGAAAAAGTCCGCCACGCGGCTTAGGACATTCTTGGTCAGAAGCTTTGAACCGCCGATGGCGGCCAATTTGGCGCCTTCAGCGGCCACAAGAATGCCCTGACAGGTAGCGGCAACCCAGCGTGCCATGCCCACCATGGCCAGGAGGGCATCGTGGCTTTCCGAGAGATGCACGGCAAAGCGCTTGGTCAGCCCGGTAAAGGGAGAAAGATAGCCTACGAGCTTGTCCCAGAGGCTTTGCGGGGGCGCATCGCCCAGATACGAGGCTTCATTGATTCGCGGCCAGAACTGCGTGGCAAAGGAGGCCGGCAGAATCTCTGCAAAGCTGCGAAAGCGCGGTTCAAGCCAGTGGACCTGCACATCGTCAGCCGCCATGCTTTCCTGTTCAAGCGTGGCCAGGGTAAAGTAGTGCGAGCCCAGGGCAAACCAGCCAAGGCTTTGCATTTGCGCCTGAAAGGCGGCAAGTCTGGCATTGAGTTCAGCTGAGCGTGTGCCTTTGCCCCGGATCAGCGCCGTAAGCTTGATGGCGTAGTTGACACCGCAAGCCTGCACACGGGCACGATCTTCCACGACTGTGCGCATTTCTGAGGCTGTGAGCTGCATCTGGGCAAAGTGGCTGTGAGCGCCTGTGGCTTCAATCTGGCGAATGAGATCCTTGAGCAGATCGCGCCGCTCTGCCAGGGGCACCGCAATGGTCACGTCGTTGGCGTCATTTTTGGCAAGGAAAAAGCCCCCGAAGGCTTCCGGCTCTTTTTGCACATAACCCCGTGCACATTGTGTGCGGCCTGTGGGAGAAAATCTGAGCAGGAGATGACCTGTTTCGGCGTCAAACTCTTCGTGCAGGGCTTCGGCAAAATGGGACGCTGGTGTGTCGCAGCCAAGCTTGTCATGCAGATAGGTCAGAAAGGCGAGATTCTGCAGAATCTGTACGGCAAGGGTCTTGCCGGCGGTTTTGCCGGCACCTGTGCATTCTTCACCGGTATCCAGCGTGCCTTTGAAAAAGGCGTAGTTTTGACCGTTGGTGCTGCTGTTGACAGCAGCAAGAGAGCTGTTTTTGGCTATCCAGTCTGTGGCCGTGCTCTGCATGCTATTGGCCAGATTGATGGAGCCCGCCACAAGGCTTAAGAGCAGAAGCTGCATGGCGCAGAGGCCGTTCTGCACAGGCGTGACAGCGGCCATGGCAAAGGCCAGACGCAGGGGTAGCCAGGGATTGCGGTATTTGCCGCCCAGAGCTGTGCCATCTGAGGCTGCGTTGGTTGTGCCGACAAGCAGTGTTAAGAGCAGAAGCCAGGCAATGATCACCGCACAGACCACATTGAGGGTCATCAAAAGTTCAAAGATGCCCTGACTGGTCGTGCTTGCTGTGAGGTCCCACCAGTGCTCGCCAAAGATCGTGGCCAGAACTTCGTGCGCAAGATCGGTCTCGGCCGGGCTTGTGCTGAAGAGTGTTGCAGAGATATCTGTGGCCATAGTTTTTCAAGCCTTCAGGTCCCTTTGCGTAAAAAAAGATATGTCAAAATTAGTAGAAAGGAGTACATGGCATGCGCGGGCTTGCGGGAACGTGACTTCAATGACCTCTGAGCCAGAGCCAAAAGGGGATAAAGCGCCCTTGGCGCAGGCAGGAGAGGCGCCAGAGGCTGCTTGCCGCCAGGAACGCGCCCACCAGGCTTACGGAGATGGCCGCAGAGCGCAAAGCCCAGGCAAAGAGCGGGGCAGGGCTCTCTTCGAGAAAGCAGAGAGCAAGACCAAAGGCAAAAAGGGCGAGACCGGCAAATATCGCGCATTGTTGGCTTTTGCAGACCAATGCTTCATCTTTCGCGCTGACAATACCCCAGCGCACTTTGATCTCTGAAAAGGGCAGTTTGCCAAGGAGCATTGCGTTCTGGCGGTATTGCCAAAGCAGTTTGAGAGGATCAAGGGTATTCTGCAGAGGGCTCAGGCTTTGCCAGAGCAGTCTTTGCCCAAAGCTCAGACCGCTGAGACGGCCAAGCATGTTTCCCATGGAGGCAGCCGGGCCGTGTTTTTTGTGATGATGCTCTTGCATAGGTCTACTTCCCGTTTGTTCTGGTTGGATCGTCGCCTGAGGGAAAAACATAGTTGATCATGCGGGCATTGTCGTGGCGCTCCATCATGATGGCTGTGAGCTGGGCAAGATTATAGGCATTGACCATATTGATTCTGAGATTCTGCGCATCCATGTAGCCGCGCCAGGCTGTCATCTTGATCAGTTCGCGCAGAAGGCCCCTGTCGGTCATGGCCCCGTGATCAATTTTGCGGTACCAGTCGGCACTGGCGATGCGGCTTGTCTCAAATTCATGGCTGATGGCCTTGAGGATGGAGATGGCACCTGAGGTATCGTTGGCAGCCCCTTCGGGATAGTCTTGCGCTTCAAGAGCCTCGCCCTGAACCTCCTGATTGAGTTCAGCCTGCATCTGACTGAAGGCCTGGCCGTTGATGACGGCATTTTGCAGGTCAAAGGCGATTTGCATGCCTTCCTGAATGCCGGCAATCCTGCCCATCTTGATGCCCTGCAATTCCAGAGCCCGGCGTCCGCTGAAACTTTCGGCATTGCGGATAGTGGGCATGGGTTCGGAATTGACCGCTGAGATCACAGCCTGAAAAATCTTGGCTCCGTCGTTGGAAATCACGCCTGAAAAGGGAAACATACTGGTTGCCGAGGGCACTTTTTGATCATCGGGCTGGCCCTGTGTCATCTCCTGGCTCATAATGGCAAAGAGCATGCGTGCCACACTGGCTTCGGCGGCCATTTCACTGGCCTGTGTGCCTTCTCCCTCTGAGGTGCGCTGTGTCTTGAGCTCATGGGCGTACTGACGCATGCTTTTTTTGGCATCGCGCATGGCATGAGCTGTAAGCTTGTCGGAACAGCTGAAAGGCGTTGTCCCAAAAAGCCGTTCGCGCACATCAGCATAGCTTGCCTGCTGGGTCAGGGCATTTTTCTGCAGGTCTTTGAGCAAAAGCTCGAGAGCCGCAAAGTATTTGCCTATGCCTGTGAGCAGCGCTTCCGTGTCCAGTGATTTTTTGCCCAGTTCCTGCAGCAGGAGGGCGAGCACGCTCGTCTCCTGGTTAAAGCCCTGGCTGATCAGGGTTCCCAGTTGTGCAAGCTGATAGGAGGAAGGCAATGGTCCTCCGTAGCCGTCACTGAGAACAACGCCGCTGTCTGTAATCGACATGCTCTGGCCAAGGTCAATGGCCCGGGCCGTGCAGGGAAGAATGGACAAAACAAGATACAGAGAGAGCATCGTTAGCGTAGGCCGAAAGGCTCTTGCCAGGCGCTTTTGGCAGGCTGTCGGAAAGAGTCCTGGCAGGGTCTGGCGGCTTTTCTGGAAAAATCCAAGTATCTTGCCATATTCTGCCGTTAAGGCCTGCCAGATTCCGCCATGGGATTTGGCAGCGTCTGAATGTCCGGCAGAAAGCCATGGCTTGGAGAAGAAGAGAGAACGTGCAGTCAAGTTGACCTCCTTGCGTGTTCAGGTATGGCGTATGGCTTTTGCGGGGAATGGCTTCTCCTTTTGAGCAGCCCCCAGAGAAGCCGGCGCCAAAGGCTCAGGGCAGAGGAAAACTGTTTGATAATTTTTTGATGTGTCAAATTTATTACAAACTATGCCTTTGACGAGCGTCTGTCAAGGGCAATGCAGGCTTTAGCCAACGCGCGCTAAAAGCCCGTTTGGAAGACACGGCGAGAACTTACTGCGGATCAAAACGCCACAAAGGGAAATGCAGACGGTTCATCACGGAAGCCAGGCAGGGCGACTCCCTCATGTAGCCCAATTACCTTTACCGCAAAAAATGCGCTTTGTACCATAAAATTTTTCTGATGGACCTGTACCAGCTATTTGGCTTTTGCCTGTAGTTCGCTTTTCGTGTATGCTGAGAGCCTGACAATTTCTCCTTGCAAAGGAGCCGAAGTATGCCCGTACCACTTTGGTTTGACTATCAGGTCTATATGGAAAACAAGCTTGAGCAGATGCAGACAAGCCGTTCTGATTATTCCATGGACAAGCTTGTGGCAGCCTTTGAGAAGGCGGGTTTTTCCGGAGAAGAAGGGGCTTTCCGGCACTTTCAGAAATGGGGGCATTGTGAAGACGTATCCCCGAATGCCCTGTTTGATCCTGAGTATTACTATCAGTCCAAAGCATTTGACTATTTCCAGCAGAAGGGCTTGTCGGAAATGCAAATCCGGTCGGACATCGAGACTTATTCTGACAGCATGCGAAAGGCCATTGCCGATGCCGGCATGGATGCCTGGACTCACTATATCAGGTACGGAACAGCCGAAGGCATAGACCCCAGCGAAACGTTTTCTACCAATAGCTACATGAACTTGAAGCTTGACGCCTTGCAGACATCCGATCCAGACCATGGCTGGACGCGTGCTGAAATGCTTGCCGCGTTTGCCAAGGCAGGCCTGAACGCCCTTGAGCACGCCGTACAATATGGGACAGACGCGGCTGATCCACGCAACGGTGAATGTATCTTCTGGCAGGACAGTGCGCATACCGTACCTGTCGATGTGAACAACGAGCCATTATTGCCAGATGACGAAATATTGCCAGATGACGAGGAAAACGGTCAGGATAGCGGTGATACATGGCCATACGCTGATGATGCGTTTTTTATCGTCGGCTTTGAAGGAAAAAATGTCATTTTTGATGATGCCGCTGACGGGACATGGATCTATACGGGAAACGACGTGATTGATGCCGAGAAAAGCAGTACGGACAGCAGCGACGATGACATGTGCTGGGCAGCAGCCTGCTCCAACATGCTGACCTGGACAGGCCTTTCTGACTTCAAGGATGAAGATGCGACCATGCGTTATTTTGTAACGCATTTCGATAATCAGCCTATGTCCTTTATTGACGGCATGTCGGGATATTTTGATTTGGTGAACCTGGACAGCTCACAGTACGTTGACGGCTATCTCCTCCCTGAGGCAGAGGAAAATATCATGAATTCCGTTGTCTGGCTTCTCTCCAGTGGCTATGCCGTGGGTATGTCCGTAAGCGAGTATTATGGCACGCATGCGTTGACCGTCTGGGGTGCTTCGTGGAATGACGAGGCCTATACCGGCATCATTGTGACAGATTCTGACGACCAGCAGGTTCCTGATCCCACCTATGCTCCAAACAGTTTGCGTCTGGTACCTCTGAGTGCTTCTGTCGAAAACGGGTCTTTCGGAGAGTATATTGATTACGCGCTGGCAGCTTATGGAAGAATTGATGAAATTTTTTATCTGGGCAGCAGTACGGAAGATGCCGACATAGAGGGGGCTTGAAAAAAGTATTGTGCGGCGCAAAAGGCGATCTTGACCGGAATATGCTTGCTTTTCTCTTGCCAGCTGCTCTCAGAAGGCTTGGTCGGATCGGGCCTCTTCGTCAGTTCAGGACGTTTCGCGTGCTTGGCAGTGACGTTCAAAAACAGGGTCGGTACTGGCTCTATTCTTTGGGAATGCTCTCCAAAAGGAGCGCTTGCTGCTTTGTCAGCTGATAGCGGACATGCTCGCCAGCCTCAATAGCCGTCTGTTTGGCCTCACGACCGCCAGCGACTTCATAGGCCGCCTGAACCATGAGATCCTTATAGCGTATCCATGCCCGCTCGGCCTCCTGCAGCAATTTTGGACATTCAGCCGTGGAACACTGCTTCTTCTGTTTCTGATAGGCGACGTTGAGGCGCGTATCCCACCATGCAACGACTCGATCTTGGCATTTCCTGACATTGGTCCAGCCCCCAAGGTCTTCGCAGGCTTCCCATTTCGGTTCTTCGTCTGCCAAGCAGAAGACAGCTGAGAGGGGAAGGAAAAGGGCGGCCATAGCCGTGAGGATGAGTTTCTTCATCACATATTCAGCGCGGAAACCTAGGCCTTCAGGCCGGGGAGGAAGCGCTGCCTCCAATGTTTTCCTGTATTGATAAGAGAACCGTCGGCCCTACCAAGAAGGCGACAGTATTGCCATGCTATTCCCGGGATACGCCATCAACAGTATATTGAATGAACCGCTTTTTCTGATGGCGATTCGCCCTTCGTAACTTCCTTTGCTCTTGCGGGCTGTTCTTGTATCCCGTTTGGAGAGCTACTGAAAAAATACAGTCAGTACGGTAGGATGCGTCATGGATGTACGGCACCAGCTCCTTTTCGAGTTCCTGACCGTTCGAGCGAACTATCCCACAGTTCCCTATCGTTCGCTTTTGAAAAACACACAATGACGCAGATCCCGAAAACATCTGGATAATGCGTGAGGATGGTGAGCAGCCGATCCATCCTTCTCGATCTTACGGTATGGATACTTCCGAGCTTTTATCGGAGGTGATGCAGGCAGAGACGAGGAATGCGGATGTATGCCGAGAACTGGAGAGAATAGACCGGCTGCTTCTTTAAGAGAATTTCGGCGAAGCGCGTGAATCCGTAAGAAAACTGGCCGAAAAAACCGGAAACATCCCTGCTGTCATCGGACTCAACAGCGACCTTGTGATGAACGGGCAGGAACCTGTAGAGATTGAGGGCTGACGCGATGCTACCGATTGTTAAAGCTTGATCCTCAACTATATCTCTATGCTTACGGGAACATGCCACAAGGCGAGCCTGTGCCTTTTGGCGGCGGGACGAACCCAGCATGCCGAGCGGGAAGGGCTTAAACGCCCTGCCTCCGCAGGAACCCGCCTGGAGAATACGGTAGCAATGCTGTGTTTCAGCAGGAACGTCCCCCTTGGCGGGATGTCAAGGATAGTACCGCACAACCATGCTGATACTGGTGCCGCCAAAGCCAGCGGCATTGTGCAGTACAAGTTTTGGCGGCACATCAAGACGCTTGGTGAGTATGGGAATGCCGGCCGTGTTCTTGTCAGGCTCCACAAAGTTTTTGCAGGGTGCTGTGAAGCCGGCCCTGGCCATGCAGATGGTATAGACAAGCTGTGAGGCTCCGCTCATCCAGAGCTCATGGCCTGTATAGCTTTTGAACGCTGTGACGGGCGGAGTGCAGGTGCCGAAGACCTCGCGTAGACTTTCAGCTTCAGCGGCATCACCCAGAATGGTAGACGTGCCATGGGCACTGACAAGATCGAGACTGCCGCAGAAATCGGCTTCTTTGATGGCCATGCGCATAGACCGGGCAAGACCTTCTGACTTGGGTTTGAAGAGGGTATTACCGTCGCTGCTTGCGCCATAGCCAAGAATTTCAGCAAGAATGGGCACATTGCGTTTTTTGGCCGATTCATAGTCTTCCAGGAAAAGCGCTGCTGCACCACCACTGGGTACGAGGCCGTCGCGGTCCTTGTCAAAGGGGCGGCTGGCCTGCTCGGGATCGGGATTGCTGGAACAGGCATTGAGCGCCTCAAGGGCTGCCACAGATTGCCAGTTGAGCTCTTGGGCTCCGCCGACTACTGCCATATCCATGCGGCCAAGGCGGATCTGATCGAAAGCCATGGCTATGGCAAAGGCTCCGCTTGCGCAGGCTGAGCTCACGGTCAGGCTTGGACCGAGATTGCCCAGAATGACATTGAGATGCATGGAAATGGTGGAATTCATGCCCCTGAAGACATGACCACTGCCCATGCCAGCGGTTGTGCCGGCTTTGCTCAGGGCCTTGGCCTGCTCCTGGGCTGCCAGAATACTTGAGTCATTGCCAAAGATGATACCTGCACGGTCAGTGGCAATGTCACGCGGACGAATATCGGCTGAACCTACGGCAGTTATGGCTGCCATGCAGGCCTGCTGGGCAAAGGGCGTCATGCATTGGCGCTCTTTTTTGCTGAAAAGATCATCGGGAATCTTGCCGATGAGCTTTCCGGTCAGCGCACTGTGCAAGCCGTGCTTTTTGCGCTGCGGTTCAAGCACGATACCTGATTTTCCTTCGTAGAGGGCTTTGGCGACACTCTCTTCTGAATCCCCTAAGACAGAGAAGATGCCCAAGCCTGTGATGACAACTCTGCGCATGGCTAGATGGAGGGACCGTCGTTGACGGTCAGAACGTGCCCTGTGGTGCTGGAGGCCAATTCAGAGCAGAGGAAACGGACGCATCCCGCCGCTTCTTCGGCTTTGCCAGCACGGCCCAGGGGAATGACCTTGCTGAAAGCGTCCAGGGAAAGGTGTTCGGTCATCTTGCTGGCAATCAGACCGGGGGCCACGGCATTGACGAACACGTTGCGCCTGGCAATATCGCCTGCCAGAGCTCGGTTTGCTCCGATGGGACCCGTTTTGGCAGCTGAGGACTTGACCATTCCTGCCATAGCGGTTTGTCCAGAGATTAAGACAGTAGTCACAATGCGTCCTTTACTACGGGCTCGCTGCATATGCGGCACAAGTCTGCGGGTGAATGTGAAAAAAACATTACGATGGAGGTCGAGTCCACAAGCCAATACCTTTGACCGCAGCGGTGATCAGGGCAATGGGATGGGGAGCTTCGGGCCTGGGAAAGATTTTGCTGGAGATTGTGGACAGTTTCTCGTCATGGATAATGCGGTTTGCAAACGTCATAGTGGACTGGGCAATACTTCAAGTACTGCATGAAGTAAGCTAAATGCTCAACTTGAGGGTCACTTCGAAAGCAAGGCTGTGGCACGACTCCAAAGACAGCCAAGAGGGACAAAACAGTTCGGCCATTATCCTGCCGAGAAGAGCGAAGCCCTCCACTGCTCCTGAAGAGAGACTTTGGGAAAAAGCAATTCAGATGTCAGATGGAACTGATCCTGGAAGCAAGGAGACCGGATCTGCTTTTCACAGATAAGGTTGCTCGTACAGTTCCTGGAGTTTTTCCATTGATCCAGGGAGAGGCATACCTTATCTGCAAAAGAGTCAGAAGACAAGGCTTTAGGCCAGCGTGTCCACGCTTCTGGCTCTCGCCTGACCAGTCACTTTCGGTGCGTCACAAGACTATTCGTGAAGCAAGCAATGGATGAAACTCAGAATGATCAAAGAGCGCACTGCATCAGGAAGACAAAAAAAGCCCTCTTCAAGGAAGAGGGCAACGGTCTTTTGGAGCAAGGAGTAAGTCGCAGGCTTGCTCAGTCAAAAGCGCTTAATTGAGAGGAGGAATGCGAAGCTTTTGACCTGGATAGATTTTGTCGGGATCTTTCAGCATGGGTCTATTGGCGTTAAAGATGACAGTGTATTTGGCACCCTTGCCTTTGCCATAGTGCGTCTCGGCAATCTTCCAGAGCGTGTCACCTTTTTTGACTTCATAGTAGGTGGAATCAGCAGCCGGAGCAGCAACGGTGACATCATCAGTTTTGACAGAGGCAATGCCAGCCTTGTTGCCAACCTGCAGGATAGCTTTTTCCAAGGTTTCCTGATCCTTGGCCGTTCCTTTGAGTACGACCTGATCACCATCGACTTCAACCTCAAGCTCCTGTGTTTCCAAGCCGAGGGAATCCAAATCCTTTTTGAGTTCTGCTGCGTTAGCCTTGCCAGAGCCGAAGATTTTGTCACCGACATCTTTGATGAACGAGATCAGACCCATTGAAACCTCCTTTGTACAAACATTCCTCCTTGCAGCGAAGCGGTGTGGCCACAAGGATCACATGTGCTGGCTCTTTGCGAGTCCTGCTGGCTCAAGAATACAAGAAATCGTTGCCTTTGGCTAGCGTCAATCTCCTCGCCTTAAAGGACGAGGCTTGCAAAGCCAAGAAATACAGGGCCGGCTGATTACGAGGAGTTTGTTCTTTCACAAGGCAGCTAAGATGATCCTATGATTTTTCGTTGAGAAGGGTAGGTCAGCAGATTTTTATAATAGGTGTAAAGAGGGGTGTAATCCCCCTAATGGCAACTGAAGAGATATCTAAAGACTTTAGAATACGGACAAGATTCTGGAGGCCACTAGTAATACTACTTAATTGACTTTTATTACGCTATGATACTTTTGTTGGAAAATTGAGTATCACCTTATTTTTAGTCGAAGAATTTTCTATATATTGAAATATTTTACCAATTACTACTTGGCCGTCTTTACAAGCTTGTGCATAGGCTTTAAAATTATCTGTGAATTTTTTTTAAACTGAATGGCTAGACCGTTTCCCATTATACATTCAGTATTAACTGTATTCACAAGCGCATCTGTTAAGGAATCAAGAATATTTCAAGATGTGTAATGAATCATAATATTATTACCTAAAAATATAGATAATTTTTTATAGAAACTTTTTGATATATATTAAAAATTTCATGAATATACCTCTAGGCAAGATGTTGTAACCACAGTCTACTGAGAATGGTTCTGTGACTTACATGTTGGGTGGCCTTTTTCAGCTTCCATGTATATGCCGTTAGCTGTGAAAAGCAATCTGCAGTAGGTGGCTGCGGGAGCAATCAGATCTGCAAATTTTGGCGTCTGCAGCTATATAGTTTATTGCTTTAATGGATTTAATTAATAATATTTATTTTTTAAAAATATTAATACTTGTTGATAAAATTATTTGCAATGCTATTTATATCTACAAAAAGAAATTTAACTAAAAATATTCCTCTTAGGCTTACAAGAATAATGGCTATTAGTAATGATTATTCTAGTGTCATTTTTTTTACAATCTAAAATGCCTTAAGAAATGTAGCTAGTGCAATAATTAAGCCAATCATCCATCTAATAATTTCTGATTTATTTTTTTCGATCTCAAGTCTCAGTTTAAACTGTAAACTTTCTAGATCCATTTTTGTTGCAAGCTCTTGTTTTATATTCTTTTCCTGGAAGTCTTGAAAAATATCAAGTAGAACATCTGTTTGTTCTTTTGTAAATTTACATGCTTCGAGTTTTTTTGCATAACTAAGAATATTAAAAGTCAATGTCGACATAGCTTCCCAAGATATTATTTATAATTTAGTGAAGTATTGCCGGCAAAGTTGGTTGCTTGAAAAGTATTGAACATTTCAAAGATGTTTACGGCGCTTCATTTTCACTTCCAATAAGGTGGTTTAGGCTGTAGATAGCACTGTCAACAATATTTGATGTATATCACTCCAGTTGATTTACAAACACAAAATATAAATCAAGCATGACCAAATGCTGGGGCAAATGCCTAGTTACTCGCAGCTTTCCGCTCGCATAAGGATTTTTTGCGCATTTCCGCAAAAGTCAAATTTGAAAGTCGCCCGGCAAAGCTGGGGGGTACCATGGTTACTTATTTTTAGATTTACGCTTTCTATATAGTGATTCTTCTTTGTCTGTAAGAAATCCAATTTTATTTTTCTTTTCATGATCTCTAATTTTAAGATACGTTATTTTTATATTCTTTTTTAATTGATTATTTTCAATTCTAACTTATCATTTTCCATTATCTTTTCTATTTTATGCTGTGAGAATCTAAAACCTAAAGCAACTGCTCTTCCTTTATATAAAGGCTTTCCATTCAAATTTTAATGATGTTTCTTTTTCAATATCTTTCTTGGTTTTTTAATGTATATATTATAAAATTTTTATAAATGGCTGTGAGCGTTTGGCAACGTGTTTCGCCAAGGAGTAACGTGGGCTTTTTACTGAGGAGTGCTGGGAGGGATTTTGCGGAATCGAAAGACGTATTCTTTGAGAGGATAGGCTCTTTTGCCTGGATAGTACTATTTTGCTAAAATCGATAGCTATTCTTGATAGTAATTGTATGTCATTTTAGTATGTAAACTTGCAGTGTATAGATAATTTAATTTTTACAATAGTATTTAAATTTCATATCTTTCATATTGGCCTGTCGAGGTGTCTATACCCCAGTACCACGGGTATTCATCAACAATCTGACGCAGATCTTGGCGGATAAAATGTAACAAATCAAATGGTGAAACGCCTGGCGTTTGGACACACGCTTCACATGCAATACGTATAAGTTTTTCAGTTTGCTCCAGAGAGGGAACTTTCTCTAGATTGAGTGGATTGTCTTTACATAATTGACTATACATAATATTTTATACGAGTTAAATAGTGACTATAATTTTTTAAAATTCACTAAAAGGAGTAGGGGATGCTGCTGGCTTGCCATGGTCATGCCTGATGAGCAGCGAGGCAAGGAGCCTTCTACAGACTGAGAAACCGGGCGAGGAAGACTCACCTCAGATGATAGGATCGACCATGTGAGGAAGCTTGCAGGCAAAGCTGTCTGACCCATCTCAAAGGAGAGAAACTGAAAATCAAACAACGTGTATGTCGAGATCCCGAAGACAAGGAAGTATTGGGAGTTGGCAGTCTTAATCTTTAAGGCTCTTAGCGATAATTGGGATCTGAAGTCTCGTCTTGTGAAGCTTGCTCGTCGTTTGGGCCACATCAAGGTCAAGGCTTGAGCCTTTGCACGTCGCTTTGAGAAGAACTTCACGTCTCTCTGATGGGAAAGAACAAAACTTCAGCGAACGCAAGTCAGATATTCCTATTGAAATACCAGGAGGGAGTGCTGGAGAAACGTGAGTGCTTAGCAGGCAGGACCACCAGCGTATCCCGCCCAAAAAGCAAAAATTGCCGTTGAGCTGCGCCTCTTGATCAGTTCTGAAAAACGTGGTCTGATCAAGCTTTGGATCAATCAAAGCTATCAGACTTTACACACAAAGATGCTTGTAAGCAAGGCTTGTCAATCTGAAAAGCCAAAGCGTGGGAAGCAGGACGTATTCTCTCTTGCCAGCAGGCTTGCTCTGTGATCTCTGGCATCCTTGCAAGAGGAAGCCAGAGTATGCTTTTGGCTCTGCTTGAGAAAGAGCACAAACGCTCATGCTCTGAGTGCCTTGGGATCAAGCGCGATGCAGAATAGCACGTATGATCATCTTCCTTGATGATGTTCTTCCTGGCCTATCCCCTTCGATATCAAAGGCCCTGAGATCCCAGGCAGTCTCGAAGGGCTACAATCGTGCCAGAGCCGCTTGTGCATGAAGGTCTGTCTTGTTCCGGCGACTACCTTAGAAGATGCCAGGAGATGAGAATTCTCGGGAGTTTTTAGGCCTTGCGCGTAAGCTGCCCTTGACTTTGGGCTTACGAGGACGACGTAGAGGCTATGGGCAAGAGCCTTCCAGAGCCCAGTTTGTCATTTGTTAGATTAAAAATATTCCATCAAATTTATTAATCAGAGCAGCGGCTCACCTTCCTGATCGTCAAAGAAGCGTGCTTTTCCGCTTTGATGACCCTGGGCATTGGCACAGAGAAAGATGGTTTTGCCAGCATTGCGGCCATTGCGTATACGCAGGTACCGCAGTGAACTGTGGCATTCCGGGCACGTGTAGATGGCTTTGGCTTTGGGCAGGGACCCTACTCCCGAAAGGCTTGGAGTGCCGTCGTCATGGAAGAAGAGCACCTCCTGGCTTGCGTGCTCGGCTTTATTGAAGCAGGCAACGTAGGGTCTGCCTGTTTTTTTGGAGATTTTGCGCCTCAGGATTTTGCCACATTCGGGACAGGTTTTGAGAAAAGGACTGGCCTGAAAGTCGTCGCAGCAAAAGCTGCAGCCTGTGCGGTAGGCCGTGCAGGACCAGAAAAAGGCCTGGGGATCGTCTTTGCGGCAGTGACGCTTGAGGGGTGCCTGACAGAGAGGGCAGTAGTAGATCGGCATCATTGTTTCCTTGCTTTTGTCTGAGGGCTTTCGTTGAAAAGCGGTTTGCCATCAGGAGCGACAGAGAAGAATTTGCTTTTTCTTCCGTGTTTGGGGCTTTTGTTGAAACAGGCCCAGTAGGGTTGACCGCTTTGTCTGGCCTGACCATAGACGAGAGGCTTGCCGCAAAGCGGACAGCTGAACGTGCCTTCACAAGGTGGCTTTGGGTGTGCAGTGGGTGTGCCTGGTTTGCCGTCAATGTCAGGGGCAGTATAGGTGCAATGGGGATAGCCAGTGCAGCTGAAAAAGGAGCCTGAACCGTCCTTGCGCTGACGTCTGGCTAAAGGCTTGCCGCAAAGGGGACAGGAAAACTCACTTGAGATCTCAGCCCTGGGACCTGGTTGGCCTGGTTTGCCGTCAATGTCAGGGTCAGTATAGGAACACTTCGGGTAGCCAGTGCAGCTGAAAAATGAGCCTGAACCGTCTTTACGCTTGCGACGGGCCAGAGGCTTGCCGCACTGGGGACAGGTAAATTCACTTGAGATCTCAGGCTTGAGAATCTGTTGACCACAGTGTCCGCCTTCATCGCTGAAAAGCGCCTGACAGGCATCGTTTTGGCAGATCCAGAAGTACTTCTGGCTTTTCTTGCCTTTAATGCGCACAAGGGCCCTTGAGCAGAGAGGGCAGGCCGTATAGTCGAGCTTGGGGAGCCTGGATGTATCCTGAGCAAAGACCTCGTCAAGCATGGGTGCAAGACTCTTGGCATAATGGCTTACGGCCTGCTTGGAGGCGACTTTGCCGTTTTGAATGTCTGAGAGCATATCTTCGAGTATGGCTGTGGTCACGATGTCCTTCATGGAATGGGGACAGAGATCAATGACATTTTGCCCTTTTTCGGTGGCCAGCAGTGATTTGCCCTTGCTCTGCACATAGCCGCGGTTTTTGAGGATTTCGAGAATGCCCGCACGTGTGGCTTCGGTCCCGAGGCCACTGCTTTCCCGAAGCTTTGCGCGGGCTTTCTTGTCTTCCACAAAACGGTGGATATTCTTCATGGCGGCAATGAGTGTGCCTTCGGTGAAGTGCGCAGGCGGTGTGGTGCGCTTTCTTTGCAGATCAATGTCCTGGCAGGAAACGCGATCGCCCTTTTGGACTCTTGGCAGCGGTGGCTCTGCTTCTTTGTCCGGGCGCACCACACTAGTCCAGCCGGCATTTTTGATGACCTTGCCTGTGGCTTCCCAGAGCGTTTGATTGTCAAGCGTCACCTGCAGTTTGGTGGCTTCAAATTCCATGGGCGGCCAGAATTGCAGAAGATAGCGCTGGGCGATGAGCAGATAGATTTGCTCTTCAAGAGGGGCGAGAGCAGACGGAATGATGCCTGTGGGGATGATGGCGTGGTGGGCTGTGATCTTCTTGGTGTTCCAGGCTTTGGAGCGAATGGAAGGATTGGCACCCTTGGCGCACTGGCCAAGTTTGGGAAGGCTGCAAAGCGACTGGATGATCTCCGGGGCATCTGCAAATTGTTCCTCAGGCAGATACTCACAGTCGGTGCGCGGATAGGTTGTGAGTTTGCTCTCATAGAGCTTTTGCGCAATATTCAGAACCTGCTGGGCACTCAGACTGAATTTTGCTGCCGCATCCACCTGCAGACTGGCCAGGGAGTAGGGCAGCTTGGCCCATTCCTGGCCGTTTTTGCGTTCAAGTTTCGTGATTGTACCTGGCAGATGCAGAGACTCGGCACAGATCTTTTCGGCCACGCTAAAATCAGTCAGACGCCCGTCGGGATCCAGGCCCAGAAGATCCTCGGCCGGCTTGAAAAGCGCTTTGAAGGGACCAAGGGCATGCCCCATGCTGGCCACAAGCTGGGCATAGTCAACGGCTTGAAAGTTGGCGATCTGCCGGTCGCGGTCAACCACAAGACGCAGGGTGGGCGTCTGGACACGGCCAAGACTGAGCACGCCTTGAAGGCCGATGCTATTGCCAAAAATGGTCATGGCCCGGCTCATATTGATGCCGGCAAGCCAGTCCACAATGCGTCGTGTGGCAGCAGCATCGCGCCAGCTTGTGTATTTCTCATTGTCCTCAAGCCTGGCCAGGGCTCTGGCCACACTGCGTGGATCAAGAGCCGCCAGAAAGATGCGCTGGGTCGGTCCGTGATAGTTGAGAAATTCTAGCACTTCATCGACGAGCAGTTGTCCTTCACGATCGGGGTCACCGGCATTGACGACGAGATCCGCCTGCTTGAGGAGATTATCGATGAGACGGAGCTGCTCGCGTATGCCTGAGTCAGTACGCGGTGTCAGACGCACCTTTTCCGGCACAATGGGCAGAATACTGCGGTCATAGCGATTGCCCCAGGCCTTGTGATAGGCCTCGGGCTGTGCCAGATCGAGAAGATGTCCGAAGCACCAGGTGATCAGATCGTTTTTGCCGCATTGCAGATAGCCGGCCATTTTCTGGACATGGCCAAGACCTTCGGCAATGGTCCTGGCGAGCGAGGGTTTTTCGGCCACAAAAAGACGCATGCTTGCTCCTTCTCGGCGTTATGATCTTTGGTATAGGCCCTAAAGGCGTCAGTGTACGCCCAAGACGGCCTGAACGCCAGCTTCTTGCTGCCTCTGCAGACAGCATTTTGTCCTTGACAGCCCTGCAAGTCTGCCATATTTTTATTGCTATGTCAAATTTATTACAAAGGGCCTTGCCCCCCAAAGCCTCTGCTTTGTTTCCTGGCAGGCCCTGCTCGCTTTTGCGCTGTCTGCAGGGGCTTTACGTCTGAACTCAGATCTGTTTTCTAATAAATTTGATACATCAATATTGAAAGGAGGCGGCATGCAAGGAGCGAATGCTTGTCTAAAAGGAGTGCGTTTTTCAGGGTTTTGTTCTGCCGTGAGGGTCTGCGTCCATGGATTTGTCTTGGGCAGGCTATGGCTTGCTGCTCTGCTTGGCATCGGCTTTCTGCTTTGGGCTATTTGCGGATCCGCCTCTGCCCAGAGTCTTGAAACGGCAGCGGCCTGTCTTGAAAGCAAAAACTGCGCAGGGTCCTATGGTGAGCGTATCAGGGCCATGCAGGCATCGCTGGTCACGCTTTATGAGCGGGCGCTCGCAGAAGGGCAGGCCAAGGAGCATATGGCCAATCTGGAAAACTGCCTTCGCAAGCTCACGGAGGTCTTTCGTTTCCATGTGGCGGAACTGGCCCTGCCAGGCGCCGATGATGTGGTGAAGGCCGCTCAGTCCATGCTTGAAGAGGTCTGTGAGGGGCTCTGCCGCGACACCCTGGAGCGGCTTGAACAGGAAAAACGGGAATGGACGGGCATCTGGGATGATCTGCACCGTAGTCTTTTGCGGCAAACAGAGGACTGGACAAGGATCACACGCAGCCTGGAACTGGGCAATATCCAGCTCATGGAAAGCATGCGCTCGCGTTTGCGGGAACTTCTGCCGTAGGCCAAGGAAGGGATCTATGCAAGAGAAGCGTGCGTTAGGGACGGTCTATGTCATGTTCAAAGCCTTTTTGAGTGACGGGGAAAAGATCTGGGGCATCACGGGCTTGCGTTGGCCAGACGGTGAAGAAATCCAGGTGCGCTATGAGGAGCACGACAGGGCACAAGCTGGGCCAAGTTTTGAGACTTTGTGCAGGCCTGATTATCAGGGGCGGACTCTTGACTGCGGTGCCATGCTGCGCATGCCGCTCTGTGTCGACCCATACTCTCCCGGTGGCTTTACCACCGACTGTCCCCATGTCCTGACCTACGATCAGAGTGAAAGCGAGAGACTGATGCGTTTTGGCCACGGTCATGTGCGCGTCTTTACCCCGAAGGAGGTCTCCTCCAAGCGTCACTGGCTTGAAGCAAGTCCTAAGGGCCGAGAAATTGTGGAGGCCAATCTGGCCAAGGCCCCTGGGCTTAGCCGCGAAGCCATGCTTGAAGAGCTTCTGGCAGCGGAACTGCCAGGCCGGGAGCGTTATCGCGCTTTATGCTATCTCTTTAATGCCGATGCGAGCATGCGGGCAAGCCCAAGGGAGCAGGATGTCATCCGGGACAATCTTTTGACCTTTTATCAGCTGCCTGAAATGAGCCCGGTCTTTGGCCCGGGCTCACCAGGCTATCGTCCTGTCAAACCCTATTTGCTTGTGCGCTGTCTTGATGACGAGAACAGGGTGCGCTCAAGCTTTGCCTTCAAGCCA
>JAGADH010000005.1 GCA_017613715.1 Desulfovibrio sp.
TAATCCTAATATGCGCGTGCTCATCGTTGACGATTTTTCACCATGCGTCGTATCGTGCGCAATATTTTGCGTCAGATCGGTCTTGCCAATGTCGTAGAGGCCGATGATGGCACAACGGCTTGGGAAATTCTCAACCGTGAAAAGATTGACTTCATTGTTTCAGACTGGAATATGCCGAAAATGCCGGGTATCGATCTTCTGCGTAAGGTCAGAGCTAGTGAGCAGTTTGGCAACCTTCCCTTTTTAATGGTGACTGCTGAAGCGCAGCAGGAAAACATCATAGAAGCTGTTCAGGCCAAAGTTTCCAATTATATTGTCAAGCCATTTACAGCGGACACTCTGAAGCAGAAGATTGACAAGATTTTCCCGTAATAGGCCTGCTGAGCGGAAGTTCAGCGTCTTATTGCATAGATCTACGGTAGTGAGGCCAGGGATTCATGTCGCAGACAAGCGGAGAGGGAACAAAAACAAAGGATGCTACTGTAGCGCCTGAGGTTGAAGTTGCCTCTCAGAATGTGCCTGCGGCTAATCCTGAGACAGATAAGGTTCAGCTTGATCTTGAAGATGCTCCTTTTCTTAAGGAAGAACCAGAAGAGCAAGAAAAGCAGCAAGAAGAAGCGCAAGAGAGTGCTCCAGCTGTTCCTGAAAAAAAGCCGAAGAAGAAAAAATTTGTTATCATTGCGCTTGCGGCCATTTTAATTACCGCTGGTGTAGTAGGCTTTATTTTCTTTGGATCACCGGCACCTCCGCCGCCACCTCCTCCGCCAAAGCCAAAGCCCGATGTCATTGTGGTTCCTTCCAAGCCAGACGCCAAGAGCAGTCCTGACATCGTCATGGAATTTGAACGTTTTATTATTCCTGTAGGAAACTCACTTTCTTCAACGAATTTTCTCATCTGCAAGTTTTCTACGGTTTCCAAGAGTCCGACCATAAATAGTGAAATCGAACAGAAAATGCTCGTTTTGCGTGATGCGGTATATTTCTACCTTCGAGGCAAGAGTTACGAGTATCTGCTGAATCCTGACAATGCGACGGCAATCAAAAGTGATCTTGTCGGGATCTTGAACGACTATTTGGGCCATGGCAAACTGGAGGATGTCCTGCTCGACAGTTATCTCGGCCACTAGAACTCTGAGTAGACAGGAGTTCGACCATGAGCGTTGATGCCACCATAGCAGTGCTTTACGCACAGACAGGTCTTGGTACACAATTTGCCCATGCTGCAGCTGTTGCTCCGCATGCTCAGGCCGCTATGAGTCGTGTCCTCGCACTGGAAACGGCAAAGCAAGAACAGCACCTAATTGAAAAGAGCAATCAGACAGAAAAAAAAGGCATAGATAACGACGAGCAGAAGAAGGGGCGGGCGGCTTTCTTTGGTAGCCGTCGTCGGCAGCGCGGGAAGCATGCGCAGAAGGAGAATGATACTGCTACGTCTCCGTATTCGGGCAATTTTTTGAATTTAACAGTATGAATACGACCTTGCTGCTTATCTTGATTCTTTCTTCCTCCGTGCTTGAACTTTTTGTCTTAGCAGGTGTTCTTTTCTTTTACCGCAGGCTCAAAAAGTCCGAAGGACTTATGCATTTGCTGCAGGACAATCAGGCCAAGCTGCTGGCCCGTATCGAAACCAATGCACGGCTTGAGCGGGAAATTGTTGATTCTTTTACTCAGCGGCAGTCTGAACTTGAAGAGCTCAACGGCAAGCTGGAAGACCGTGCAAAGACCCTTCGGCATCTTTTGGAGCAGGCAGAAGGAATTACGCGTTCACCTCAGTTTTTGCGAGAAATCATTTTGAATGGCCGCAAAAAAGGCTACAGCGTTCCGCAAATTGCCAGAAATGCCGGTCTTAGTGTCGATGAGGTTGAGCTTATTTTAACTCAGCATGCTGATTCCTAGCGTTTATTGTCGATTTCTTGGTCAAGGTAGCCGCAGAGCGTTTCTCCCAGGTGATGGGCAAAAGATAAGGGCACAGGTCGCATGGAAATGCCTTTTTTGCTCAGAAAGACAAGCCGTAAGGTGCTTGATCCAGACGCTCTTCTTTGCGAAATCGTTTTTAATTTTCTCTGCTCATCACTGCGCGCCTGTGGCACTTCCCGTGTGACAAGCAGTGTATCCACCACAAGACCCGCCACTTCATCTCCTGTTATCCCCACCTTGCTATCGTAACCAGATTCGAGTGCCCGCTTGGCATCACTTCGATTCATGGCGCCTGCATGGCAGATACTGATCTGCATAATGAGGTTTGCGGCACTAGGTTTTGAGGCAATGACAAAACCACGGTCTGCAAAGGTTTTCTGCAGGGCCCCGAGAAAACGTCGTGACGGGGATATTCCCTGCACACTCAGATAGATACGTCCATTATCGACATGTTGAATGCTCATATCGCCATTTTTTAGGCACTCAATATCCGACGCTTCCACATGATTATGTTTTACACAGGCACACAAGGCTAGGAAAAATGAAAAAATTGTCATAATGAGGTGTTTCTTTTTTATAAATTTCATATTATTTCCTCATGTAAAATATTTTTAATATTTATAAAGACAATCCTCTTTCGACTTGAGTCTCTCGGCTTTTTTTGCTACAGAGATTAAGAATAAAGCCTGTGATATGTAATGCTCTATTTAGTGTAAAAGGAAATAAAAAAGTTTTTTGTGTAAGATTAAAAATAGATTGTAGAACATTATAGCTGATAAAGACGTCAATGTAAATTGGTGAAAACAGCCGTTGGCAAAAGTAGAAAGTACCGGGAATTTTTCAGCAACAACGAGTCCTGCCAAAAACTCGCGTTAAGGCTTGACTGGACCAAGTAAATCCGTATCTTGCCTGCGAAGTGGAACCCATTGTCTTTCTGCTGCATGAGGTGCGCATGGCAAAAGATCTCATTATCGTGGAATCTCCGGCCAAGGTCAAAACGATCGGTAAATTTCTTGGTAGTGGCTACGATGTTCAGGCCAGTGTGGGGCATGTTCGTGATCTGCCCAAACAAAAGCTCGGAGTTGACGAGGAACATGATTTTGCCCCTCAGTACGAGGTTGTCAAAAACAAGCAGCAGGTTGTGAAAAGTCTGCGTCAAGCTGCAGCCAGTGCTCAGACTGTCTATCTTGCTCCTGATCCCGATCGTGAAGGCGAGGCCATAGCTTGGCATGTGGCGCAGCTGCTGAAAGACTGCTGCCAGAACATCAAGCGGATTCAGTTCAACGAGATCACATCACGCGCCGTAAAAAACGCACTTGAGCATCCGCGCGAGCTGAATCAAAATCTTTTCAACGCGCAGCAGGCAAGGCGTATTCTCGACCGACTGGTGGGCTATAAAATTTCTCCTTTGCTTTGGAAGACTGTCAAAAGAGGTATCTCTGCCGGTCGTGTCCAGTCGGTAACCCTGCGCCTGATTGTCGACAGGGAAAAAGAACGTGAAGCCTTCAAAAGCGAAGAATACTGGGTTTTCAAAGCGCTGTTAGAAGGTGACACGCCTCCGCCTTTTGTGGTTCTGCTCCAGAAGATAGCAGGCAAAAAGGCCGTTATCTCCAGTCAGAAAGCTGCTGAGGACCTTGCGGCACGGCTTGAAAAGCGTCCCTTCCGTGTGCAGAAGGTTGAAAAAAAGCAGCGTCAGCGTCAGCCCCAACCGCCCTTTATCACCTCCACCCTGCAACAGGCTGCCAACCAGCGTTTCTCCTACTCTTCCAAGCGCACCATGAGCATTGCTCAAAAACTCTACGAAGGTATTGAACTGGGCGACAGGGGATTGACTGCGCTGATCACCTATATGCGTACCGACTCGACTCGTGTAGCCAGTGAAGCCCAGGATAGCTGTCGGGAGCTTATCGCCGGCCGTTTTGGCAAAGAGTATTTGCCTGAAAAGAAACGTATCTACAAGGCCAAGCAATCCGCCCAAGATGCCCATGAAGCCATCAGACCCGTTGATGTTAAGCTCACGCCCGACATGGTAAAGGCTCTTTTGCCCTGCGATGAGTACAATCTTTACAATCTGATCTGGATGCGCTTTGTGGCTTCGCAAATGGCCTCAGCCACAGTTGAGGACACCATTATTCTCACAGAATGCGAAGATACGCTATGGCGGGCACACGGAGAACGTATTCTTTTTCCCGGCTTTCTTGCTGCCATGCCCCATAGCAACAACGAAGAGCATGTGGACCTGCCTCTCCTTGAATCCGGCCAGCAGCTGCTTTGTCGGGAGATGCCCAAGGAACAAAAATTCACCCAGCCGCCGTCGCGTTATTCAGAAGCCAGTCTGGTCAAAGAGCTTGAAGAAAATGGTATTGGTCGGCCGTCAACCTATGCCTCGATCATCTCA
>JAGADH010000036.1 GCA_017613715.1 Desulfovibrio sp.
CTGTCCATAAATTTGGTGGACTTTTGCGGGCAACGGTTGCCAGTGCCAGCAATGATCACAGGTTGGGAGCACATGAGGCCCCGCCGGCCATTATGTCTATTTTCTTGGGAGATCAGCTGACGGAGGTCTTCGAGGCCTTCAGAGCCGGCAGGGCCGGAGATACCGGTGATAATGCAGCTCGCAGACGTATTAATGTCGGCGTGGATACCCTGCCTCCCCTGCCAACGGATCCGGGTGATCGTAATCGTACCAGTCCCATGGCTTTTACAGGCAATCGTTTCGAATTCCGTGCTCTGGGATCCAGTCAGTCAGCAGCGAGTTCTGTCACCGCGCTCAATGCCATGATGGCAGATTCTCTGGGCTTTGCAGCCGACTGGATTGAGCGGGAACTTGGAGAGGGCACACCATTTAATGATGCCGTGCAATCCTTTATTCGGCACGTCATCGATGAGCATAGTGCTGTGATTTTTAACGGGGACGGTTATTCCGAGGTTTGGCATAATGAGGCGCACCGGCGTGGCTTGCCTGACCTGCGCAATACGCCTGAGGCGCTGCCAGAACTGACACGTGCAGAGGTGGTTGCTCTTTACGAAAAACAGGGAATTTTGCGTAAGCCAGAACTTGCCGCACGGCAGGATATCTATCTCGATCAGTACTGCAAAACCGTGCACACAGAGGCTTTGCTCGTCATTCGTCTGGCCCGCACCGTCATTTTCCCGGCAGCCATGCGTTATCAGGGAGAACTGGCGCTCACGGCAGCGCGGATGCATGATATCAAGATGGATTACAAGACCTTGACCCTGGAAGAAGTCACGGGTTACCTGCGGAGCTTGCAGGATAATGTGGCAGACTTGGAAGCCACGGTGAACTCGGTGGAACAGCTCGCCGACAGGATGGAAATTGCCACACGCTACTGCAATGAGGTCCTGCCGTTGATGCAGAAAATACGCGAAGCCGCTGATGCGCTGGAGCTGAGAGTGCCGGATGATCTCTGGGCACTGCCCAATTACGAGGAAATCCTTTTTGATAAATGATCATCACGCCTGGGTGAGTACCCATTGACAAATCCTACTAGATTACTATGCTATTTTTTGCGTAGCACAAAGGACGCTCATGCCCATTAAAATACCCACTGATTTGCCGGCACGGCTTGCTCTCGAGAATGAGAACATCTTTGTCATGACTGCGGACCGGGCCATGGCACAGGATATTCGTCCCCTGGAGATTGCCATTGTCAATCTCATGCCCACCAAGATTGCCACGGAGACGCAGCTTTTGCGGCTTCTCGGCAATACGCCCATACAGGTGAACATAACCTTGCTGCGTACAGCAGCTCACGAGTCGAAGAATACGCCTGCAAAGCACTTGGAGCGTTTTTACAAGACCTTTGATGAGATTGCCGAGAGCAGCTTTGACGGCATGATCGTGACGGGTGCACCTGTGGAGCATTTGCCCTTTGAAGAGGTGGACTACTGGGATGAGTTAAAGACAATTATGGAGTACTCGCGTCGGCACGTTTACTCCACGCTCTATCTCTGCTGGGCAGCGCAGGCAGGTCTCTATCATTTTTTTCATATACCCAAGTATCTGCTCAAGGAGAAGGTCAGCGGCATCTTCAGCCATCAGGTCCTGCATCCCGAATGCCGTCTCTTTCGAGGGTTTGACGATATCTTTGCGGCACCGCATTCCCGCAAGACCGAAATTCGATCCGAGGATGTTCTGCGTGTCCCGGAACTGCGTATTTTGGCGGCCTCGCGTGAGGCCGGTCTTGCCATGGTGGAAAACAGGGATCTCAGTCAGGTTTTTATGACAGGGCATTTGGAATACGACCGTGATACTCTGGATATGGAGTACCACCGGGACCTGGCCAAGGGGCTCAATCCTCTGATCCCCAAACACTACTATCCTGACGATGACATTGATGCCGTGCCGACCATGTGCTGGCGGGCACATGCTCACCTCTTTTTCAGCAACTGGCTAAACTTTTACGTCTATCAGGAGACGCCGTTCAGTTTGAATGCCATTCCTCAGAGCCGTTTTTCCAAATAGATTCAGGAGGATGATATGTGGGATTATTCCCAGGCCGTTCATGATCATTTTCTGCATCCCCACAATGCCGGCCCTCTCAAGGACGCCAATGCTGTGGGCGAGGTGGGGAGTTTAGCCTGTGGTGATGCCTTGCGTCTCTATTTGAAAATCAGCGACGGAGGGATCATTGAAAAAGCCGGTTTTGAAACCTTTGGCTGTGCCAGCGCCATTGCCTCAAGTTCGGTTTTGACTGACATGGTCATCGGTATGCACGTGGACGATGCCCTCAAGCTGACCAATAAGGACATTGTCGAACGTTTGGGTGGGCTTCCCAGGGAAAAGATGCACTGTTCGGTTATGGGGCAGGAGGCTCTTGAGGCTGCCATACGCAATTGGCGCGGAGAACCGCCGGTGCCGCATGCGCAGGAAATAGGCAGGCTCGTCTGCAAATGTTTTGGCGTGACTGATGCGCAGATTATCCGCACAATCCGTGAGAATAATCTGAAAACCGTAGAAGAAGTCACGGATTACACCAAGGCAGGCGGCGGCTGTGGAGAATGTCTGGATACGATCGCCGAGATTCTGGCTGTCGAATTGGGCAAGAAGAGTGAGGAAGCTTTACAAGCCAAGGCAAAACCAGCGCTGACCAATGTACAGCGTATGCAGGCCGTAATGAAACTGATTGCGCAGAAAGTGACGCCTGGATTGTCTGCAGGGGAATCTGTTGAACTCGTTGATGTGGATGGTTTGCGAGTGACGCTGGCTGTGCAAAGCGCCAAGCAGGAAGCGTTGCGCAGCTCTCTGGAAGCTCTTTTTAGGGAAACGATCGAAGACGGAATCGTGGTGGAGGTCAAGTAATGCAGACGGTCTATCTCGACAACAATGCGACTTCCGCCATTGCTCCTGAAGTGCGTGAGGCTATGCTGCCCTATTTCTCGGAGCTCTATGGCAATCCCTCAAGCATGTATAGCTTTGGCGGCCTTGTGGGGAAAAAAGTCGCAGAGGCCCGGGAGCAGGTGGCTGCGCTTTTTCATGCCGAGCCCTCGGAAATTGTCTTTACCTCGTGCGGTTCTGAGTCCGACAATACCGCCATCTGGTCAGCCTTGACGACGCAGCCGGAAAAACGCCACATCATCACAAGCTGTGTGGAACATCCCGCCATTTTAAACGTGGCTGAGTACTGGGCTCATCAGGGCTACCGGGTGACGCGCCTCGCTGTCGATGAGCAGGGGCGTCTTGATCTCGATGCCTACGCGTCAGCGCTAACACCGGATACCGCCTTGGTCACCGTGATGTTTGCCAATAACGAGACAGGCAATCTCTTTCCCATTGCCAGGATGGCTGAGATGGCCAAGGCAAAGGGCATTCTCTTTCATACGGATGCTGTGCAGGCAGCTGGAAAAATTGATCTTGATCTGACACGGCTTCCCGTCGACATGCTCTCGCTCTCCGGACATAAGCTCCATGCCCCCAAGGGTATTGGCGTTCTCTATGTCAGGAAGGGCGTGATTTTTCGGCCGTTTTTGCGGGGAGGACATCAGGAGCGCGGCAGACGTGCCGGAACGGAAAATGTGCCCTATATTGTGGGCCTGGGAGTAGCCGCACAATCTGCGTTGGAGCACATGCAGGAGGAGCAGACGCGCGTAGCCGCTCTGCGGGATCGTTTGGAGCGTGGTTTATTGGCCAGTATTCCGCAGAGTCGGGTCAATGGTGATCCCGAACACCGTTTGCCCAATACCAGCAATATTTCCTTTAAAAACGTGGAAGGTGAAGCCATTTTGCTGAGGCTTGACCAGCTTGGCATCTGCGCCAGTTCCGGCTCTGCCTGTACCTCGGGCAGTCTTGAGCCGTCTCATGTGCTGCGGGCCATGAACGTGCCCTTTAATTATGCCCACGGCTCGGTCAGACTTTCTCTCTCACGCTATACAACGGATGCGGAAATTGACTATGTGCTCAAAGAACTGCCGCCGGTGATTGCCAGCCTGCGAAAGCTTTCGCCGTTCAAGGATTGACCGTCTTTTTTTCCTTTTCGGCCGCGTTCTGTTCATCCAGCAGGGCGCGGCTTTTTTTGTCGAGAATGCGCTGATTGGAACTGCCTCGAAAGAGGAGATCAAGATCCCGGAGTTTTTCAATATAGGGACCGTCTATGAGAAAATCTGTTTCACTGAGTAAGTTTTGCCACGCGCTGTTTCCGTCCAGTACGCCTTTATGCAGCGTTTCATAGGTATAACCGGTATAGGTGACAACGTTGCCACCACGCTTGTGCACACCCTGGGCAAGGGCTGCCAGACTCTCTGCCTGCGCAAAGGGTTCCCCGCCGGAAAAGGTCATACCGTCAAGGAGAGGATTTTCATCATAGCATTTGAGCAGATCATCAATGCTGTGAACTTTTCCCCCCTCAAAAGGATGGGTTTGCGGATTCTGACAGCCTTTGCAGTGATGGGGGCAGCCTTGTGTAAAAACAACAAAGCGTAAGCCGGGTCCATCGACAATGGACTCTTCTTCAATACCGGCAAGAGTGAGCATGTGTGCTGACATGGGGAATCTTTCTAGTGCGTTCGAGGCGTATGAGGAAACTTGCGGCGCAAAAGGCGCAGTTTTTCTTCGCTTACTCCCTCGCCTTCATGGCGACCGCAGCGTGGGCAGACATCATTGATCACGCCTGTGTAACCGCAGATAGGATCACGATCCAGGGGGTGGTTGATGGAACCGTAGCCTACGCCCTGATCATGCATAAAACGGATGATTTTTTCAAAAGCTGCGAGGTTTTTACTGGTATCACCATCGAGTTCGACATAGGTGATGTGTCCGCCATTTGTCATGCTGTGGTAGGGCGCTTCAATCTCAATTTTTTTAAAGGCCTTGATGGGGTAGTAGACCGGAACGTGGAAGGAATTTGTGTAGTAATCCTTGTCCGTGATGCCTTTCAAAACCCCGTAGCGGGCACGGTCAAGCGGTACAAAACGACCGCTGAGGCTTTCAGCCGGAGTTCCGATGAGGGAAAAATTCAACTTATGAGCAACGCTTTCCTGATCACAACGATCACGCATATGCTGGATAATGCGCAGGCCAAGTTTTTGGGCTTCTTCGCTCTCACCGTGGTGGGCACCAATCAGAGCCTTAAGGGCTTCGGCCAGGCCGATAAAGCCTGTGGTCAGAGTGCCGTGTTTTAAAATTTCGCCGATAGTGTCGTCCCAGTCGAGCTTTTCAGAATCGATCCAGATCCCGTTGCCCATGAGGAAGGGATAATTGCGGACCTTGCGATTACTTTGGATCTTGAAGCGGTGGAGCAGCTGGCGGAAGACCAGTTCGATTTTTTCATCGAGCAGTTCGAAAAATTTGTCCACATCGCCGTTGGCTTCAATACCAAGCCTGGGCAGGTTAATGGAGGTAAAACTCAGATTGCCTCTGCCGCAGGTCACTTTACGTGTGGGATCGTAGACATTGCCCAGTACGCGTGTGCGGCAGCCCATATAGGCCACTTCGGAATTGACGTCGCCCTTTTTGTAAACTTCTTTGTTGAAAGGAGCATCAAGAAAACTGAAATTGGGGAAAAGGCGCTTGGCTGAGGTGACCATGGCCAGTTGGAAGAGATCGTAGTTGGGATCGTCGGGATTGTAGTTGATGCCTTCTTTCACTTTGAAGATTTGCACCGGGAAAATCGAGGTCTCGCCATTGCCAAGACCTGCCTGGGTGGCCAGCATGAGGTTCTTCATGACCATGCGGCCTTCCGGCGAAGTGTCTGTGCCGTAATTGATGGAGCTGAAGGGAACCTGAGCACCTGCGCGCGAATTCATGGTATTGAGATTGTGAATAAGCGCTTCCATAGCCTGGTAGACATGACGGTCGGTACTGGCAATGGCCTCATCATAGGCATAATCATGGCATTTCAGAGAGATGTCATGATAGTCTTTGGACACGTTTTTATCGAGGCCACGGCGTACAGCATCGCCATTGCTCATGGTTGGTGTGACCATGCAGGTGATCAACAGCTCGTTGGTCTTGGTTTTGGCATCTTCACGGCTCATGCCGCGACTGATCTGCAGACAGGCGGCAAAGGCATGGCGGTATTCCTTATTGAAGGTTTTCTGCACACCGGGTGCCATGGCAAA
>JAGADH010000037.1 GCA_017613715.1 Desulfovibrio sp.
ATATATATTGTCGCACAAATCATTTTACCGTAATCATTGGTAACATTTCGAACATTAAGAAGTTGGTAATTACCTAAATCACTATGAAGGCTTTCTATTTTTAATGAGTATCCTGGTTCTCCATTGATACCAAGATATATGCCTTCCTTTGCTTGCAGTCCTGCTCTGATACATTGAGTATTTCTTAGTTCATTGTTAGCAAAAACCTCTGAAATATTAGTTAATAACCTAGCGCTATGCGCTTGAACATCCCTCTTGGGATATTCCTGTTTTCCCTTTCCCTTACTTCTATATTTTTGTATTTCAACACGTAGCTTTGGAAATAGCAATGGGAGTTGTGGCATATATTTATCTCAAGTATTTAGATTGCCGCGCAACTATAGCTTCTTGAACCCATAGATCTTCTACAGTATTTTTATCATTCAAGATAGCATATTTAATTGCATCATTGCAGGCTTGTGTGATTTCAGCATGATTTAACCCCATTGCTGCATGCACAAGTTGTTGTATGTAAGGTGTCTTTTCCCAATATCCTGCAAGTCGATTAACCAATAATTCTTCAATAGCATTATTATCAGGGAGAGTATAATATAAAATATCATCAAATCTTCGAAAAAGTGCTGTATCAAGAATATTAGCTTCATTTGTTGCCGCAAGTATTATGCTGTCTGATGTATCCTGTTCCATCAATTGGAGAAATGTGTTAAGGACGCGGCGCATCTCCCCAACATCGTTCTCGCGAGAACGGTCCCCGGCAATAGCATCAAATTCATCGAAAAAATAGACTCCGCGTTTATGTTCCATGATCGTGAATATCTGCCGGATTTTTGCACTGGACTCACCTAAAAATTTTGTCACAAGCTTGTCCATGAGGATTGTGTATAAAGGCAGGTGTAATTCCCCGGCAACAATACGTGCGGTCATGGTCTTTCATGTTCCCGGTACCCCTGCGAAAAGGGCCTTACGACGTGGAGAAAGACCGTGGGCTACTATTTTTGCTCGTTCACGGTACTCAAGCAAAAAACGTTTCAGCTGCTCCTTAAGATGCGCAGTGGCGACAAGCTCTCCTATACGCTCCTCAGGCTTGAAGATGATGGCGAGGTCGTCCAAGAGGGATTTTTCAGGCGTAGTGAAAGAATGGAGCTTTGCTTTAGGTTGATCTTGAAGATTGGTCACAAGCCTCTGAATTTCGTGCGCAACCGCTCCATGGCCGTTTCTTGCTTCATGGGCGGCAAGCTGTAAAGCCGTCGTAATGAAACGATCTCGGTCGTTTTCATGGAATGCGCGTATAAGGGCTGTAACTTGCATTGCGGTAGCCATATTTTCTCCATGCGTTATTAAAGCACAGAAGAAACGAAAAGTGTAGAGAATCGAGTGGGCAATTTTTGTAACTATATTCTCATCTATCCCAATAGATTACTAATTTGAGCATGCTGCTGCGCAATCTCGCAACAAGTATCAGCGAAATTGCCCGTTGCTGACACATTGACCTCCATGGCGCTTGTGCTAATGGTATGTGCAGGATACACAAGGAAAAGCTAAATCGGCAAATCGGAATTATGACGCTCGCTTTTGCCGCACAGTCGATGCCAAGGTCGACAGCAAGTATTTTCTGTCCGGAAACAGGATGAGGTGAAAGTCCAAAATGTTTTCGAAGGGAAAATCGAGAAACCATTCCTTGCCACGTTTTCTCAACGTCTGGAGCAATTCCTTCCTGCCGACGCAGTTTTTTACCATGGAGTCCGCTTCGGATTTCTTCAGAGAGATCTGAAGCCAGTCCCATTATTTCTGATGAAAACTTTGATCCTTGCGGAAGAATCATGCAGGCGTACGTAGGACGTGTCCCTGTACAGTACCAGAAATGTCCTGCCCGCCTTAGTGCGGACTACAGTCGCCAAGCAGATGCACATGGTCCGGCATCACTTCTATGATGTCAATACTGAAACCATAATCGGACGCCATTTTCTTCAGATGTCGCTTCACGGCATCCTTGACATCCACGGTGAAAACCTTTTTCCGATATGTCGTATATCAGATGATAGCGAATGAAATAGAGGTAGCCGCGACCATAATCAGATCGCTTCGCTTTCTTATTTCACCGGAATTATCCCTAAAAAGAGAATACCATATGTAGTCATGGCAATCAATCCGTTTGACCGCTTGCAGGCTGAAGATACAAATGCCCGTTGGAGAGAGGGGGGATTCCCTTGAAGAATTGGCTGAGCGCTCTTGGACAGTATTTCCGGTGCAGGTTCTGGCTTTTTTGGCTTTGGCCTGTTCTGGCTCTTTCAGGCTGTGCCTTTTTTGAGGAGCCGTGTGTGCTTGACTCGCGGCCAGTCTCTGCGCAGGCAGAGGGGATTGCCGAAACAGCACGGGCACAGATCGGCAGAGCCTATCGCGCCGGTGGCAGAACTGAGCAGGGTTTCGACTGCTCCGGTCTTGTGCAGTACTGCTATGCCAGGCACGGCCTGGCCATTCCCAGGACCGCGGCCAAGCAGGCAGAATACGGGATCAAGGTCTGTGAGCTGCGCGCCGGCGATATTCTCGTCTTTGCGCCTGGTCTCTTCAGTCTGCATACGGGCATTTACGTGGGCAATGGTCTTTTTGTCCATGCCCCTGGCAAGGGCCGCTCTGTGGAGATCTGCCGGCTTGATGCCAGGCACTGGCAGAAGATCTTTGTTGGTGCCCGCCGTTTTCCGCCGAACTCCTGACAAGCAGATTGCCGGCCTGCGTTGTGGGGCTTTGGAGAAAACGGCCAAAGGCGGTAGGCTCCTGCCCAAGATCTGTCAGCCTGGCTCTTTATGCCGGGGATCTTTGCTCTGTGTGAGGCTCAGAGCGTTTTTTTGTGTTTGGCAGAACGCTCGGCCCGTGCCGCTTTTTCCATTTCCTGGCGTTTTTCGCGGGCTTTCTGGTAGTTTTCCTTGAGCAGCAGCCGCACCTCTTCCACGCTTGGCGTGAAATTATTGCTCGCGAAGAATTCCAGATAGGTTTTGCCAATGGCATAGGTCATGGGGCCGGCAATACCTGCACCGATCAGTCCACCGGCAACGCTGCCGATGCCGGGGAAAAAGTCGAGCAGGCTGGCCAGGGCCATACGGCCGGCAAAGGAGGCGGCAACCGGTGAGAGCAGATGGCAGGCTGTCTGTTTGGTTAAGACTTTGCCATAGATATCGGCGATCTTGACAATGAGCCCAATTTGCAGGGCAGCCAGGGGAATGCAGTCGGCCAGGGGAATGGGGGTCAAGGCGACCGCTGCCGCTGTCACTGAGGCCCCCCAGATGAGCTTGTCAGCCAGGTCCCGCTTATCCACATCCACCTGCAGGGCACGGGCTGCGGCGTTTTGCACGGCAGCCGGCAGCTTTTGGACAACGGCGCGAGCAAGAGCTTCAAGGCCAAAGCGTCCTGCGTGATCCTCAAAGCTCTCTCCGGCTGAGGTCAGAAGCAGCTGATCCTGCTCAAGGCCAAGCGCTGTACGCAGGGCCTTTGCCCATTGGCAGATGGCCTGCTCCTTTGGCGTTGAGGGTGTGTCGAGATTGAGGCTTTGCGGCTTCCAGTCACGCACGGGATTGAACATGTCGATGCGGTTGCCCACGACCAAGAGGGGAAACTGCTTATCGGCCTCAAAGACCGACTGCACAAACTGTCGTTCATATTCCCAGGCCCTGTCAGGGGCGCCCACCACCAGAAGGCCAATATGGGAGAGGGCGAGCTGCCTGAAAATGAAGTCCAGTCTGTCCTGATGCTTGTCCGCTTCCCCGAATCCCGGCACATCGAGAATGCGCAGGCGGCTTTCTCCCAGGGTCCAGGCTTCTTCCTGTTCCGCCTGCGTTGTGGGTTCGGCATGGCCTACGCGGTTGACTTCGCGTCCGAGCAGGGCATTGATCAGGCTGGATTTGCCGGCTCCGGTTTTGCCGCAGACCACAATGCGGGGTATTTCCCCAAGATGCTCTTCCGCCCAGGCAATGATGCGATCCTGTTCATCCAGTGCTTCCGAAGGCATGGTTCACCTCTTTTCTTGGCCAGCATGAACGCCAGACGCTTTGCCAGTCAGCGCTCCAGGCATGTCTGGGGCCTGGGCTGGCTTTTAGCAAGCATCAGCGCATGCCTTGCGGCATGAAGACCGTTTTGACAAAAACAATGACACAGAAGAGCGAGGCAATCTGCACGGCCACCATGCTCGCTAAGCAGCAAAGCCAGCCCAGCCGGGCATAGAGATAGCCAGGCAGCCATGAGCCAAGAACGCCGCCCAGATAATAGCAGGAGAGAAAGAGCCCATTGACCATGCCGCGGTCACACTGCTGGCTCTTTGTGGCCAGTTCGTTGATCAGACCGGGTGCTACGGAATGCACCACAAATTCTCCCAGCGCAATGAGCCAGAGGCCGCCAAAGACCCACCATGGCGAAGGCGGATAGAGTGTGGACAGGGACAGGGCAAAGAGCAGGGCTCCGGCTCTCAAAAGGCGTCCGCGTGAGCCAAAGAGGCGTTTTAAGGGATTAAAAGCCAGGGAGGCGATCAGACCTATGGAGTAGCCCAGATACATGAAGCCGATCAGGCCTTCAGATTGGCCCTGGCCAAGTTCCTGCATGCGCAGCGGAATCAGATTGCCGATGGCGGCAAAGGTGAAGATACCGCAGGCTTCCACAAAAAGCAGCATGGCTACGCCTTTTTGCCTGAGCACGAGCAGATAGTCCCTAAGCTTGTGCACCTTGGCTGAGCCGCCGATCTTCTGGGGAATGCCCCGGGCCAGAAGCAGACAGAAAATGAAAAAACAGCAGATGCCGGTCAGAGCATAGCGCCAGCCAAAGGCCTCAGCGGCATAGCCACCCAGAATGCGGCCGGCCAGAGCGCCAAGCAGGGAACAGGTGACGAAACCGGCCAGAGCCCGGTTCATGTCAAAGTGGCGGAAAACTTCAGCAATGCCGGCCATGGCGCTTGTCAGGAGAATGGGTGTGAGAATGCTCTGCAGAATGCGCACACTGAGCAGTTGCCCAAAGCTTGTCGAGCCAAAGAGCAGTATGCCGCTCAGGGCGAGCAGGCCCGAGGAGAGATAGACAGCCCTGCGTATCCCGAGCCTGCCGAGGAGCAGGCCGACACAGAGGGGTGAGATTGATAGGGAAAGCATGAAGACACTGACCAGAAGCCCGATATGCCCACGATCCACGGCAAGATCCTGGCAGATGATGTTGAACATGGGCTGCGGTCCGTACATCAGGGCATAGGAGCAGGCCGTGAGCAGGAGAAGACAGATATAGGAGCGGAAAACCGCTGTCCTGTGCGTGTGTGGATGATTCATGCAAAACCTGGGATTGTATGTTGCAAGGGAAGCGCTTTGACTTGTGCTTTGGCTTGAACTGCCAAGGAGGCCGTGCTGCTATTTTCCTGCTTAGGAAAGCGTTGCGGACACGTCGTTCCAAGCCTGGTTTGTGCTTTTTGTCTTGTTGCTCTTGGGAGCATCCCTTGAAAGGCGAAAGAGCCAAAGACGCTGATTGGCTGGCAGGGCAGAAGCGATGCTTATGGGACCTATTTTACGCTTGGCTTTAGCGAGAGATCTCTCCGTAGCACTCATGGCCGTCAGTGGACTGACAGAGAACGGTGAGCCAAAGCTTGCATTGAAAAGCACGCTCTGCAGAAAGGCTGGCAGATGACCTTCGCTGCATGCCGACGGAAGCCTTAGCTGCACTTTGAGTGGATGTGCAACAAGGCCAAAGCGCAGTGCTGCCCAAATGAGCGGCAGGGATGCTTCGCTTTTGCTTGCCCCGACCTTTCGGCAAGTGCCAGGCAGTCGTTGAGCTTGTTCTCGGCCTGGATGATCCTGCTTGCAAGGCGCAAATTTTGTGGATAAGAAGGAGATGACTGCCAGTGCGGTTTGGCAGTCTTCCCTCTCTTGACCTGAAAAAGGTCCAAACTTTGGGCAAGTGCCGGAGGAGCCATGAAAAAACTGACGAGCATGCTGGCGATCGTACTCTTTCTCATGCTGAGCGCTCAGCTCTGCCTGGCTGATCAGTACAATGTCTACTGCGCAAACGGCAAAATTGAAGTGGATTCACGCAATCCGCAGCAGATGCAGTCAGCGCGGGGTTCGGGCACCTATCTGATGTCATCGTTCAAATTCAGAACCGACGCTGAGAAATTTGCCAAACAGCTTGGTGGCATCGGCGCCAGTTGCCCACGACGCTGAGTTTTTCCTGCTCAATGCAAGAGGCTGCCCTTTGCGGAAAGCGCAAGAGGCAGCCTCGTTTTTTTGTCTCTGGCTGACCAGGCTATGGCAGAATTTCGAGATTGGCCGGGGCACAGGCCAATAGCTCGGACAGATCAATGGAACAGAAGATGTCCACCAGTTCACTGTCAAGCTGTTTGCCCTTGATCTCCTGCAGCACAGCCACGGCTTGTTCATGGCTTTTGGGATCCTTGTAGGAACGGCGCATGGTAATGGCTGAATAGGTATCAGCCACGGCAATCATCTTGGCAGCAAAGGGAATGGTTTCGCCAGGCACAGAGAAATAGCCGTGTCCGTCAATGCGTTCATGATGATAGAGCACCCATTTTTCAATGGATTTGAAGGAAGAGACCGTGGAGAGGATCTCCGTGGAAATCCGCGGATGCTTTTTCATGACAGCCCATTCGTCATCATCGAGTTTGGAGGGCTTATTGAGAATGCTTTCGGGAATGCCCATCTTGCCCACATCATGAAAGAGGGCCGCATAGCTTAAATCTGAGCGGTTGAGGCCTTTACGCATGGATTCGGGCAGGTGCTCATAGAGGAGCAGGGTGAGATTCTGCACATGCTGGCTGTGGCCGTTCAGGTTGGGGTCGCGGGCACCCAGAATGCTGATCAGGGCCTTGGAGATTTCCAGGGTACGCTGTTCGCTGGCGCGGTTGGCTTCAATCAGCTTTTGCCGTTGAAATTCGATCGTTTCAATGTATTTGGCCTGCCGGGCATATTCCTCGCGTGCTGTGATTTCCCGTCTCTTGCTGCGGATATACATGATGCCAAGAGCGGCTGTTAAGATGATCAGGAAGGCCGAAGGCCAGATCCAGGGATGGCGCGTGATATAATCTTTAAAGGTCGTATTGACGTAGTAGTGGTGCACCCATTTTTCCGTGAGATAGGCGAAAAAGCCTTCGCGCCAGAGATCTCTGAGAATGGGATTGATCCTGTCGCGCAATTCTCTGTTGTTTTCAAGCAGCACCATGGCGCCGTAGACATGGCTGACGGCATAGCTCGGGCGGACGTCTGAGAGCTTGAGCTTTTCAAGAAAATAATTACCCACCTGAATGGGGCAGACCACGAAATCAAAACGGCCGTTTTTGAGGCCGTCAAAGATATCGGCATAGCTGGGCAGATAGGTGATTTCACGGCCCAGACCAAGAGCAGGCAGGGCATGCATGGAAGCCACTTTGCGGCCATAGAGCTGGGCCACGGAAGAAACGATTTCGCGGCCGTAAATCACATACTGTTTTTCCACGGTGGGCAGCGTGGAAATCAGGCTCTGATCCTGGGCCACATAGTCGGTCTCCATGTTCATGATAATCTGCGCTTCCTGGCCGAAGATGGCTTTTTGCGCAGCTCCCCACTCCATGAGCTTGAGATCGAGATTCATCCCAAGCCTGTTGGCTACCTCGTTGATCAGCTCAACGTCAAAACCCGCGTAATCTCCATCGGCATTGACATAGGAAAAGGGATTGTAATCAATGTCAGTGACCACAGTGAGGGTTTCCGCAAAGCAATTCTTCGGTTGAATGCGGACCTTGGGTTCTCGGTGATTATTGATATAGAAGTAGACAAGATAGATGCAGACAGCGACAATCAGCGCTGCCGCAAGAGCAATGAAGAGGCTTTCATATTTTTTTCTGGCTTTGTTGCTCGCAGAGAGCGTAAGCTCTGTTGCGGGCTGAATGGGTGTGCTTTTTTCTGGCTCGCTAGCCATGGCCAACTCCTCGCAAAAATGCGATTTGACGTCGTAGAGAGTTTTTTTTCGCTTTTTTTCCTAGCGCATTTTGCCCTCTTTGGGAAGCCAGAGATTGCCTGACAAAGCCTCTGGGCTCAAATGTGACAAGCAGGCGATCTTTCCTGTTTGCGCCGCTCTCTGGCATGATGAGGCCCTTATGATTGTCAACGCTTCTGGCAGAACCGACATTCCAGCCTTCTACGCAGAATGGCTGATGCAGCGTGTGGAAGCTGGCTGGTTTTACTCGCGCAATCCACGCTATCCCTCTCAGGTTCTGCGCTATGAGCTGGATCCCAGGTATGTTGACGTGCTTATGATGTGCTCCAAAAACTGGGGTCCCATGCTGCCGTATCTACCAAGGCTTCGCCAGCGCTACCGCCTGGTAGTGCACGCAACCATTACGGCCTACGGCACGGATCTTGAGCCCATGGTGCCCCCCATGGACGAAGCCTGCGAGTATCTGCTCGAACTCTCATCGCTGCTCGGAAGCAGGTGCGTTGTCTGGCGGTATGACCCTCTTGTTTTGACAGAGCGCTATACGCCGAGAGAGCAGCTTGCGACATTTGACCATCTTGCCGCACGACTTGCCGGCAAAGTCAGTCTGTGCATCTTTTCCTTTATTGAGATGTACAGCAAGGTTATGCGCAATTTTCCGAACGCCCGTGCCCCAAGTGCCCTGGAACGGGAGCAGCTTGCTTCTGGCCTGGCGCAGATTGCCGGGAAAAGAGGACTTATTCTGCAAAGCTGCGGCACAGAGCAGGATTTCAGTCATCTTGGCATTCGCGCATCAGGTTGCGCAAGCGCTCAGCGACTAGGTGAGGCAGCAGGCTGCGTTTTGAAAAACAACGGACGCAAAGGCGGCGAGCGTCGGGGCTGCCGTTGCATGGACTGGCGGGATATGGGGGCCTACGATACGTGTCCTCATGGCTGTCGTTATTGCTATGCCAACAATAATCACTCCTTGGCCAAGAAACGCTGGCAGACACACGATCCCAGCTCCCCCATGCTCTGCGATCAGCTTCGTCCCGGGGATCAGGTGCGGCAGGGGCGCATGCCTTCGCTGCTCCTGCCAAGACAGGGTTCCCTGCTCAAGCTCTGATTTTCGCTGCTCTGGTGGGGAGAGTGTGTGGCAGAGCTGGACAGGCAAGAATAGTTTTTCTGAGAATTTCTCTCTACGTCGTTTCTTTCTTGTAATGTCTTTTTCGTAGTTGTCATTATTGTTAATGCGTTTAACAGTATTTGTACTAGCAAGTACGTGTTTATAGGAAGGGGAGCGCGAGAAATCACGGCGTACAACGCCGGAGTCTGTGAGGACGCGAGAACCCTTGAAACAGCGCTGAAATGCGTGTACGCTGGAGGGTATTAACAAAGAGCAAATTCGTGAGTTGGCAAAATATCTTGCTACCATTCTAGCTGGAGTGCCTGTGGTTGGCTTTGGCCTTGGCTTGTATCAGCATAATTGGCCGTGCTTTGCTATCGCCCTTCTCACTCCAAAAATAGGTGCAGCAATTGTTTGGAGGCCTTTAGATGAGTATGTATATTGCAGTGACGCTTGCCATGCTGGCCATTAGCGCATTCGGTTTTTATATTACACGCAAGCAGTCGTAGCCATACCATGGACTGGTATTTCTTAGCTGTAGCGGTCCTGATGGCCGGTATTTTTCGATAAAAATGAACTACGGAAGCTATACTGCATCTATCTTGACGATGCAGACTTAGGACCAAACAAAAATGAAGAATATTTTGTTTTAGGCGGCATAATACTTCCTGAAGAAAAAATTTTTTAGGTCCTTAAGTCTGTGCGAGTCAATGCCTATTGACCAAAGGAGACCTATGCCCCCTTTCTTTTCCTCCCCCGATAGTCCCTTTCCTTTTGGTTCTCTTGCGAGCAGCAATAACGCAGCAGCGTCCATTGCCCTGAAAGCCGTAACGGTCAAGGGTGAGGTCCGCGGCCTGCTTTTTAGCTCAGTCATTCAGCAGGAATATCACAATACCAGCGAGCAGAACCTTGAGGTCATCTATACCTTTCCCATGGCCTGGGACACGGTATTGCTCGGCATGACGGCCACGCTTGGCGAAAAAACGCTTACAGCACAGCTTGTGGAGAAAAACGAGGCTGAAACGCAGTATGAGAAGGCCATTGAGAAGGGTGACAGTGCCATTCTTGTGCAAAAATCGGCCAAGGGTCTTTATACTGCCAATCTTGGCAACATCAAGGCCGGCGAAAAGATCGTGATTGCTCTGCACTGCGCACGCCTTTTGAAATTTGAGCAGCGGCGTATCCGTATCAGTATTCCCACCGTGATCAGTGAGCGCTTTGGCGACCCTCATGCCGATGGGGGTCTTGCCCTGCATGAGTCTGTCCAAACGGATGCTCGGACTCGCTATGCCTTCAGCGCCGAGATTGCGCTTTTGGGCGATATTGCCCGGGCCAAGGTCTCCTGTCCAAGTCATCCGGTTCAGGCCGAAAGCGTGCCTGATGGCTTGCTCTTCTGCCTCGCCGAAGGAGCTCTGCTTGACCGGGATTTTGTGCTCCTGGTGGAAGAGCTTAACGTCCCTTCCCTGGCCCAGTATGTCACGCTGGACGGTCAGACGCTTGTCCTGGCAAGCTTTGCGCCGGAGGTGGAGCAGGGCCAGATCTCGCCCCTTGCGCTCAAACTCCTCGTGGACTGTTCAGGCTCCATGCAGGGCGAACGCATCATGCAGGCCAGGCAGGGTCTTGAAGCCATTGTGCAGGCGCTTTTGCCTGAAGATTATGTTGCTCTTGGCTGCTTTGGCTCCACGATGCTGCAGAAGACAGCCATGCTGCCGGCCGATGCGCAGGGGCTTGAGCGCCTCAAGGCTGCCATGGCCAAAATCCAGGCCGATATGGGCGGCACGCAAATGTGTGGGGCCCTGCAGGCCAGCTTTCGTCTCGCTGCTCCTGAAGGCATGGCTGCTCATGTCTTGCTGATCACGGACGGCGATGTCTGGGATATTGAGCGCATAGTGCAGACGGCTAAAAGGAGCGGACAGCGTGTCTTTGCCATAGGGGTTGGCAGCGCTCCAAGTGAAAGTCTGCTCAGGGAGCTTGCCGAGCAAACAGCAGGCGCCTGTGAATTCGTCACACCGGGTGAGAGCATGGCCGATGCTGTGCCGAGGATGTTTGCGCGGATGCGGGGAAGTCTGGCCGGAAACGTGAGCATTGACTGGCACGGCCACTGCCAGTGGCAATCCCTGACCCCGCAGTTCCTCTACGACGGAGAAACCGTACACGCTTTTGCGCTGATGGATGAGGTGCCGGCAGAGCCGCCGGTTTTGCGCTGGCAAAGCGGGGGCGTGGAGCACGAAGTCAAAGCCCAGAGTCTTGAGCGCCTCGAGTCTTCGGATATTTTCCGTCTCGGCATGCAGCGCCGCCTTGAGGAGAGTTTGGACGGCAAAGAACAACGTCGTCTTGCTCTCACCTATCAGCTGGTCAGTGACTATACATCGCTTATTCTTGTGATCCAGCGTAACGAGGACGACAAGTGTCATGCGCTGCCAAGCGTGCAGCAGGTGCCGCAAATGCAGGCGCACGGGCATGGGCTCGCTTTCAGCAATTGCCTGGCCAGCGCTGCCGGAGCCCTTAAAGGCTGCCTGAAAGGCTTTGGCAGAGCTGCGGTCGAGGCAAGATCCGCCTCTGTGTCCGAAGATGTCTGCGCCTGTGTGGACGAGTCGGAGCCGTTTGAGACGTCCGAAACGGCAAAAATTGAGCTTTTACGCGCTCTTTTGAGACAATGGCAAAGTCATGTGCTGAGCCAGAACCTCGTTTCGGCAGTGCTCTCAAAGATTCTGCAGGCTGACGCTTTGCCAGGTATCACGGAGCTCGTAGAGAAGCTGCGCAGCACATGCCACCTTGATGACGAAGTGCTCCTGGCAGCTATGATGCGCTGGGTCTTTGAGAAAACCGCAACGGCAGAGGACCGGCACAGCAGGCGTTTGCTTGGCAGGGCTCTGCAAAATGTAGCCAGCGAAAGCCTGCAGCAGATGCGAGCTCTTTGCGAGGAGTGGTTTGTACAGGCTTAGCGAGCAGGTTTACCAAGAAAGCCCCGCTCCTCTGTCAGGAGAAAGCTGGCTGGCACGCTACGCATTCTTTTTGACCCCGACCCGTCGCTTACGGGCCGGGGTCATCTCAATTCAGCGACGCGCGCTCAAAGCAGGACGAGAGCCAGAGCGATACGCGAGGACAGCTGCCGCTTGTGAGCGCTGAAGACTAAAGCTCACGCCTTGAGGCCCGGTCTGCTGGCTTACCTCGCTTAGGGGAGATTAAGATCCTTGAGCCAGGTGGCAAGCTCTGTCTGGGAAACGGAGGCCGGAAAAACCTGACCCTCGCGGATGCTGGCCTGAGGCGCACTTTTTTGCAGGGAATCCACGGCCTTGCCAAAGCCGCTGCCGCCTGAAGTGGCAAAGAGGATGATGGTCTTGCCTGTGAAATCATAGGCTTCAAGAAAGGTATTGATCAGCGTTGGGGCCACATACCACCAGATGGGAAAGCCAAGGAAGATGACGTCGTGCCCGGCAATGGGAGCATCCTTGGCCAGAAGGGCAGGGCGCGATGTGGGATCATGCATTTCAAGGGAGGAACGCGAATTGCTGTCCTGCCAGTTGAGATCGGCCTGGCTGTAGGGCGTTTGGGGTTTGATTTCGTAGAGATCAGCGGCAGCCGCTGCGGCCAGGTTTTTGGCCACGCGGGCCGTGACACCGCTTGCGGAAAAATAGGCAACCAGTTTCTGGCTCATATTGTCTCCTTTTTTTTGGCAGAGGGCTCTTGGGGCAAGCCTGAAAAAGCAGAGTGATGTGCTCAGGTCAGGCCGGCAAGTGGCGCAAAGCCAAATTCTTTGCGCAGAGCAGCATAGTGGGCTTTTTCTTTCTCCTTGACGGCTTTGGCCGGATCGTGAAAGCAGTGGTGTATGACATCAGCGTCCTTGAGCACTTCATCGACAGGGTCGTCAACGTGATCTTTGTCATCATGCCGGCGGCCGTACAGATCGTGTCGCTTTCTTCAGGCGTGGTCAGTTTGAGCTCATCGAGAATACGTCTCGCCAATTGGGCGTCAAGTCTGGCATGATCGTCGCAGACAATGCCCGTCTGAAGCCGAATGAAGTCTTTGAGCGTTTCCGTACGGATTACCTCGAAGTCATGCGCAAGCGCCCCATGGACGCCGTAGGCATCTACGAAAAGCGCATAA